>DASZPU010000307.1:0-3948 GCA_035550195.1 Nannocystaceae bacterium | reverse complement strand
CGACCTCATCGTGTTCGAGAACGCGTTCCCCACCGGCGACGAGACCTTTGCCGAACCGGCGCAGGTGCTCGTGAGCGACGACGGCCTCGCATGGCTCGCCTTCGGCTGCAGCCCGCGCGGCGACGGCTCGTGGCCACCGTGGGGCTGCGCCGGCGTCACGCCCACGCAGGCGCAGGACGCCGACGCGGCGATCGATCCCCATCGTGCCGGTGGCGACGCGTTCGATCTCGCCGACGTCGGCCTCGCGCACGCACGCTTCGTGCGGCTCGTCGATCGCACGCGCGAGCACTACGGCGACGACAAGTGGTGCCTGGGCGACGGCGGCGGCTTCGATCTCGACGCGGTCGCGGCGGTGCCACGATGAGGATGCTGTTCGCGCTCGGCTTCGTCGCGCTCGCATGCGGGCGCACGACGCCGCACGCCGACGGGCCCGCGCAGCGCGTGGTGTCGCAGGTGGTCTTCGCCGACGAGGAGCTGTGGGAGCTCGGCGACGAGGCCCGTGCACGCGTCGTCGGCGTGAGCACGATGGTCGACGACGCGCGCTACAGCGGCGCGGCCGGCAAGTGGCCGGCGAGCGTGGCCCGGGTCGCGGGCAGCGAAGCGATCGTCGCTGCGACCCCGGACCTCGTCGTCATCGCCGAGTTCACCGCCGCCGAAACGCGCGCTGTGCTCGAGGAGCTCGGCATCCGCACGCTCTTGTTGCGCGGCTTCGACGGCTTCGACGACTACCGCGTGCATCTGCGCGAGCTCGGTGCGGCGGTCGGTGCGAGCGCAGCCGCAGAAGCGCGCATCGCCGCGTTCGATCGCAGGCTCTCGGAGCTGCGCGTCGACGATGCGAGCGCGCGGCCCGGCATCGTGAGCTGGCAAGAAGGCACCGTCGCGGGCAGCGGCACGATCTTCGCCGACGAGGTCGACGCGGCCGGGCTGCGCGACCTCGCCGGTGAGCACGGCATCACGGGTCACCAGAGCATCTCGCTCGAGACGTTGGTCGCGTGGGATCCCGAGCTGATCGCGATCGGCTGCAGCGACGACTGTGCGCGCGCCGAGGCCGACTTCGCCGCGCGCCCCGGCATCGCGCTCACGCGCGCGGGCAAGCACGGCGGCATCGTCGGGCTGCCCGCACACATGCTCTACAGCACCGGCTTCGGCATGCTCGACGTGGTGGCCCGACTGCGCGAGCGCCGGAGCACGTCGCCATGAGCGGCTCGCCGCGGCGCATGGCGATCGCGCTCGCGCTCGCGCTCGCCGTGAGCACGATCGTTGCGCTGGTGATCGGCCCCGGCGAGCTCGGCATCGGCACCGTCGTGCGTGCGCTGCTGCACGGCCCGGTCGACGCAGCGAGCGAAGACTCGCACGCAGCGCTGGTGTGGACGCTGCGATTGCCGCGTGCGCTGCTCGCCGCGATGGTGGGCGCCGCGCTCGCGAGCGCCGGCGCGATCACGCAGGGCCTCTTCCGCAATCCACTCGCCGATCCCAGCGTGCTCGGCGTGTCGCTCGGCGCCGCACTGGCGGCGGTGATCGGCTTCGTCGTCGGCCTCGATGCCGGTGGCGTATGGGTGACGCCGTTGCTCGCAGCCGGCGGCGCGGGAGCGACGCTCGCGTTGTTGTTCGCGATCGCATCACTGCGACCGCACACCACGTCGCTCTTGCTCGCGGGCATCGCGATCGGTGCGAGCGCGGGCGCGCTCACGACATGTTTGCTCGCGATCGCCGGCGATCGCGTCGATCTCGGCATCAAGGTCGTGCGCTGGTTGATGGGCAGCTTCGAAGGTCGCAGCTGGGCGCATCTGTTCGGCGCCGCACCGCCGATCGCGATCGCGTTGGTGGCCGCGAGCGCGCTGGCCCGCGATCTCGATGCGCTGGTGCTCGGTGACGAGGCTGCACGCTCGCTCGGCGTGTCGATCGATCGCACGCAGAAGCTCGCGATGGCCACCGTCGCCGTGCTCGTCGGCGCCGCGACGGCGGTCGCCGGCGTGCTCGGATTCCTCGGGCTCGTGGTGCCGCACGTCGTGCGCTGGCGCGTCGGCGCGGATCATCGCCACGTGGTGCCGCTGTCGGCGTTGCTCGGTGCGGTCGTGTTGTTGGTCGTCGACACCGGCACGCGCGCATCACCGCTGCCGTTGCCGCCGGGCGTCGTCACGAGCTTGCTCGGTGCACCGATGTTCCTCGTCATCCTGTTGCGTCACGATCGGAGGGCCGAGTGACGCTGCGTGCACGTGGTCTCGGTGTGGCGGTCGGCGAGTCGCAGCGCTGGTTGCTGCGCAACGTCGAGCTCACGCTCGCGCCCGGCGAGATCGTCGCGGTGATCGGACGCAGCGGCGCGGGCAAGACCACGCTCTTGCGCGCGCTGCTCGGCCTGCATCCCGCGAGCGCGGGCGAGGTGACGCTCGACGATCGTCCGCTGGCCGCGTGGCCGCCCCGCGAACGCGCGCGTCGCATCGCATGGCTGCCGCAACAGCTGGAGCCGTGGGCCGATCCGAGCGCGCTCGCGTTGGTGTTGCTCGGTCGCACTCCCCATCTCGGCCCGTTCGCACGACCCGGTGCCCAGGATCGCGAGCGCGCGATGGCAGCGCTCGCACGCGTCGGCGTCGGCGAGCTCGCACAACGCCGACTCTCGTCGCTGTCCGGCGGCGAGCGCCAACGCGTGATGATCGCCCGCATGCTCGCGAGCGATGCCGAGCTGCTCTTGCTCGACGAGCCCACCGGTGCGCTCGACGTCGGCCACGCGACGATGGTGATGCAGTGCTGCGCGAAGCTGGCCGAAGGCGGAGCCGGCATCGCGATGGCGATGCACGACCTCGAGCTCGCGCGCGCATGGGCGCACCGCGTGGTCTGCATCGGCCGCACGCCCGACGACGTGCGCGTGGGCCCGACCGCCGAGCTGCTCGTGCCGGAGGTGATCGAGTCCGCGTTCGACGTGCGCGCGCAGTGGGGCGAGCGCCTGGTGTTCACGCCGCGCTAGACGACCGCGGATCCGGCACAAGACGGGGGATCGTGCCCGCGGGCACCGAATCGTAGCTTGTCGATCGGCCTCGCGGTGCGCGAGCATGCTTGGCGAGGCGCGATGGACGACGTGAAGCTGCAGAGCCTTCCGGAGGCAAAGAACGCGGTGCCGCTCGTGATCGCGCCCCGTGATCACCGCACGTCGACGTGGCTGGCCGACTGGCTGCGTGCGCACGGGAGCTGGGTCGGCGAGCAGCTCACCGCGCACGGTGCGGTGCTCCTGCGCGGCTTCGACGTGACCACGCCCGCCGCGTTCGAGGCCGTCGCGCGCGCGATCGATCCCGAGCTCGCGAACGATTACCTGGGCACCTCGCCCCGCAATGCGCTCACCTCCCACGTCTTCACCGCGAGCGAGCTGCCGCCGCACTATCCGATCCCGCAGCACTGCGAGATGAGCTTCCTGCGCCGGCCACCGCGGCGGCTGTTCTTCTGCGCGCTCGCGCCGAACGAAGGCCCCGGCGGCGAGACCCCGCTCTGCGATTTCGCGGCGGTCGCCGAGAGCCTCGCGCCCGCCGTGCGTGCGCGCTTCGAGTCACGCGGCGTCCGCAACATCCGCAACTACGCCGCGCCCGGCGAGCGTCGCCGCGATCTCTGGCAGCTCAAGCCGTGGGACGACATGTTCGGCACCACCGATCGTGCGGTGGTCGAGCGCAAGGCCGCCGACAACGGGCTCGAGTGCGTCTGGGGGCAGGGCGGCACGCTGCGCCTGCTCAACACGCAGCCTGCCCTGCAGCCGCATCCGGCGACGGGCGCCGCCGTCTGGTTCAACCACAGCCAGGTCTTCCACTTCTCCGCCGCCGCCGGCGAGCTGCGTCGCATCGGTCGGCGCCAGGGCCAGCTGCGCAGCGCACTCCTGGCGCGGGCCGTCGCGCTCGTCGCAGCCGTGCGCGCGCGGATCACCGATCCCGAGGCGCTGCCGATGCACTGCAACTACGGTGACGGCAG
>DASZPU010000306.1:0-3525 GCA_035550195.1 Nannocystaceae bacterium | reverse complement strand
TCGGGCCGCTCGAGCTCGGCCTCGTGCTCGCGCTCGCGGCGTTGTGGCTCGTGCCCGCGGGCGCAGTGGTGCGCGAGCGCGAGAGCCGTCGGCGCGCGCTCGCATCGTTGCCGGTCGCGCCCGCCGAGCGCACCGCGACGATCTTGTTGTTCGCCCCGCTGGCACTCGCGTTGGCGGTGCTGTGGATCGGCACCGGAGGCCTCGCATGACCGCCCTACCCCTCGTCGCAGAGAACGTCGTGAAGCGCTACGGCACGCGCACGGTGCTCGGCGGCGCGACGCTGAAGGTCGATCGCGGCGAGCTCGTCATCATCCGCGGGCCCAACGGCACCGGCAAGTCGACGCTGCTCGGCTGCATCTGCGGCCAGGTCGTGCCCGACGACGGCCGCATCGCGATCGACGGCCACGATCTGCGCAGCGATCCGCTCGGCGCACGCAGACGCCTGCGCGCGCTGGCCCAGATCGCCGAAGCGCCGGCCGGCGTGACGGGCCGCGACTGGCTCGCCCTGCACGCCGACGTGTTCGACGATCGCAACGCCCCCGATCGCTTCGCCGACGAGCCACTCAAAGAAGTGCTCGACCAACTCGCGACCACATACAGCGTAGGGTTGCGCCGCCGCCTGGGCTTCGCTGCGCTCCAGCTCGGCGAAGCGGCGCTGCACGTGCTCGACGAACCGTTCGCAGGAGTCGATCGCGACGGCCGAGCCACGATGATCGACCGCATCGCGAGCCACCTGAAAAACGGCGCAGGCGTCCTGGTCGCCGCGCACGATCACGAGCTCGCCGACCTCGCACAGATGAGCCCGCGCGTGGTGGATCTGTCGGCGCTCGTGGTCCGTGGTTGATCGCTTGCTGAGTGGGGATGTTGGACGGCGTCGCCATGGGCGACGTCGTCCCCTCTTGCGATCGCTCAGACTCTTTTCTGTGGGGCTGCGCCCCACCGGCACTCGACTTGATCGCGCCGATGCGGCGCGACCAAGTCGGCGCCTGCCCCCGGCGACAAGAGTCGCCGCCGCCGCTGTGCGGCGGGCCCTCGAACGAGTCGCTCGCCTTTGGCGAGCTCCTCCTTCGGGGCTGGTTGTGGTGCTCAGAAGGACAGAACTGGTTCGACGCGCAGATTGCTCAGCCGCTTGCGCCCACCCAATGCGGTGAGCTCGATCAGAAAGAGCGCTGCGACTACTGATCCGCCGCTGCGCTCGGCGAGGTCTCTCGCGGCTGAGGCAGTACCACCGGTGGCGAGCAGGTCGTCGACGATCAGCACGCGGTCGCCTGCACGCACCCCGTCCTTGTGGATCTGCAGCCGGTCCGTCCCGTACTCGAGCTCGTAGGACGCCTCGTGCACCTCCGCGGGCAGCTTCCCCGGCTTGCGCACGACCACGAACCCCGCGCCGATCCGCTCCGCGATCGCCATGCCGAACAAGAAGCCGCGCGACTCGATGCCGACGACCTTCTCGATGCCGCCGACGAGATCGCGGATCTGCGCGACGTGCAGATCCACCGCAGCCACGAGCGCCTCGTGATCCGCGAGCACCGGCGTGATGTCGCGGAACAAGATGCCGGGCTTCGGGAAGTCCGGCACGTCGCGGATCCGACTGCGGACCAGCGCGCGCTTGCGGTCGAGCTCGGCGGCATTGAACGTCGGCAACTCGGGCTTCATGGGCTCTCCAGCGTCAGACTAGCGCGCGCGCAGGCGCGAGATCGGGTGCGGTGAGATCGGTCTGCAGCGGCGTGATCGAGACCAGCCCCGCCGCGATCGCGCCGGTGTCGTGCTCGAGGTCGAGCGAGCTCGCCTCGGGCGGCCCGCCGATCCAGTAGTACGGCCGCCCCATCGGATCCGTGCGGGGCTCGACCGCATCGCGATAACGCCGATGCCCGAGCCGCGTCACCACGATCTCGCGCGCGGCCGCGAGCTCTTCGTCGGTGGGCTCGCCCTCGTGCGCGCGATCCTTGGGCACCGGCACGTTCACGTTCACGAGCATCGGCGTCTCGACGCCGAGCATGCGCTCGACGAGCCGACGCACGATCGGCCGCGCCCAGCGGGCCCCGTGCTCGCCGCGATCGGCCGACACCGCCATCGCCGGGACGCCGCGCAGGAACGCTTCGACCGCCGCGCCGACCGTGCCCGAGTACAGCACGTCGCTGCCCAGGTTGAAGCCGACGTTGATGCCCGAGAGCACCATCGTCGGCTTGCGTTCGCACAGATGCATCAGCCCGAAGTAGACGCAGTCGACCGGCGTGCCGGTGACGTACCACCAACCCGGTCGCACCGAGTGCGCGCGCAGATGCGTGTGGAACGAGATCGCGTGCGCCGATCCGCTGCGCTCGGTCTCCGGCGCACACACGATCACGTCGCCGAGCTCGGCCACTGCATCCGCGAGCACTGCGAGCCCGGGCGCGAGCACGCCGTCGTCGTTGGTGACCAAGAAGAGCGGACGCGACACGAGCACCTCGCCGATCACCACGCGCTCGGTCCCGAAGCACCGAGCGCTCCCTCGGCCCCGAAGGGCCGAGAGCTCGTTCCGTCGGGGCGGCGGGATTCGAACCCACGACCCCTAGACCCCCAGTCTAGTGCGCTACCAGGCTGCGCTACGCCCCGGAACGGTGGGGGTGTATAGCGTGCCCGCCCGCGGATGCGCAAGGACGCGAAGCGTGCTTGCGTCCCGCGGGCGCCGTGCCCGTGCCCATGCCCGTACCCTAGGCCTCGACCGAGCGCCCACGCCGCGAAGCTGGACCGCCCGACGCATCGTCCCGCGCCCGCTCGAGGAACCGCGAGGGATCCGCCGCATTGCGCTCGAGCGGCTCGTCGGCGCGCACGAACGCCCGCAGCTCGTCGAGCATCGCGAGCGCCGAGCACAACGACTGCCGCGCGAGGTAGCCGCTGCTCGGCTTCGCCACCGGCGCATCCTCGCCGCTCTCCTTGAGCTGTACGCGCGCGCCCGCGATCGTGAAGCGCTGCTCGTAGAGCAGATGCTTGATGCGCAGGAGCGTGACGACGTCGCGCCGCCGATAGACGCGCTGCTGCGTGCGCGACTTCTGGGGGCGGATCGCCTTGAACTCGCTCTCCCAGTAGCGCAAGACGTAGGCCGGCACGCCGACGATCTCCGCGACCTCGCCGATCTTGAAGTAGAGCTTGTCGGATCCGAGATCGACGCTCGCGCTGCCGCCATCGGCCGACGAGCGATCGGAGCCGCCGCTCTTGCGCGCCTTGCTACGTTGGGCCATTCGCCGCCCGCTCAGCCACCGGGGTTGAGCGCCTGCTTGAGCACGGGCGAAGGCTTGAACGTCAGCACCTTGCGCGCATCGATCGTGATCTCGGTGCCGGTCTGCGGGTTGCGACCGGGCCGCGGCTGCTTCTCGCGCACGACGAAGTTGCCGAACCCGGAGATCTTGATCTTCTCGCCGGCTTCGAGCGTCGCCTTCATCACATCGAAGATCTTCTCCACGAGGTCGGCCGCTTCTTTCTTCGAGAAGCCGCCGACTCGTTCGCACACGCGATCGATGATGTCGGCCTTGGTCACGGCGGAAT
>DASZPU010000305.1:0-22199 GCA_035550195.1 Nannocystaceae bacterium | reverse complement strand
CGGTGCGACGCGTGGCGCTCTTGCACGGACAGGGGCAGGACGTGATCGCCGAGCGCACGCTCCGCGAGGATCTGCGCGCGTTCGGAGGCGAGCTGTTCCATCTCGATCGCGCCGATGCACCCGAGCGCGTCATCGAGCGGCTGGTCGCGTTCGATCCCGATCTACTGGTCGTGCCGAGCGCGCTCGTGTGCGCGTGGCTCGAGCGCGCGCGTCGTCGTCCGCTCGAGCAGGCGCTGCCGAGCCTGCGCGCGGTCGCATGCGAGCACGATCTCGGGCGACCGCTCCGCAGTGCCCTACCCTTCGTCTCGCTGGGCTGGTTCCAACGCGGATTGCGTTGTGGCGTGCCGAGCCTGCGCGCGCCGATCGAAGCGGTGACGCTCGCAGTCGGGTCGCAGCTCGTCGAGCTGCTGCCCTACGGCAACCCCGAGGACGACGGGCGTCGCGTGTACGCGCCCACGACGATCCTGCCCGAGCACGCGATCGTCGGGCATCGCTACGAGGTGGTGATCTCGTCGCCGCTCGGCTTGCTGCGACTGCGCAGCGAGCAGCACGTGCGCGTGGTCGGCTTCGATCCGCCGACCGCGGAAGTACCGGTGCCGCGGCCCCGCGTCGTGCGATTGTCCGAGCCGCCCGCCGATATCCCGCTCGAAGGCTGCACCGTCGCGGGCGCGTGGCTCACCGCATCGGTGCGACAGGCGCTCGCGCGCGAGGATCCAGCGCTCGTCGCCGCGGAGATCGGCGCCGATCCGCAGAGCATGCCGCGCGGCCGCACGCGTGCGAGCTCGTCGATGCGCATCGGCGAGCCCTTCGGCGACACCGAGCTCGGCTCGGCGCAGACGCGGCCGCATCTGCTGCGCAACTTCGCGACGCGTCCGCGCGCGCTGTTGTGTCGCGTCGAGCTGCAGGGCTTCGTGCGCAAGGATCTCGCCGGCAAGCTCGCGCGCCGCATCGACGACAACCTGCGGCTGCGCTCGCCGGCCTATGCGTATTTGCGCGAGAAGGACGAGCTGCAGCCACCGCGCGTGTTGGTGCTGCCGAGCGGCACGGCAGCGACGGAGACCGAGCGCCGCATCGTCGAGCTCCACGGCGCCGTATGGCAACCCGACGTGCGCGTGGTGAGCTAGTTTTGGTCGCGCCGTCCGGCGCTCTTCCTGATGCGGGCATTCGTGCTCGCTGTCCGCCGTGGCAAAGCCACGTCGGGCTCGAGGTGCCTACTTGCACCACTTGCGGCCGGGATGCGGTGCCTTCGCCCACGCTTCGCGGCGATCGAGGAACGCGGTGACGTCGGCGTGCATCGGGCCCGCCTTCGCGCGCGCTTCGGCGACGCTGGTGAGCTTCTTCTTTTTCTTCGTCGGCTTCGCGGGAGCGACGGGCGCAGCGTTCTGCGACTTCAACAGCGCGCGCTGCCAGGGATAGATCGGCGCGACGTCGGTGCAGCCGCCCGCGATGTCTTCGGCGGTGCAGAAGACACGCACGTGCATGTGATCGTCGTGGGGAAAGCGCGGCTGACAGGTGACGTCGCCGAAGCGCTGCACGATCGCCGGGTCGGCCTTCACCTTCTTCGCGTGCTCGATCAGCAGTGAACGCAGGTGCTCGACGATGAAGATCTGCTGGATCTGCACCTTGTCGTCGGCCAGCAGCGCCGCGACGAACGTCCAGGTGCGCGGCACGTCGATCTTCACCGGGAAGTCGTCGGCCGGGTCGGCGAGATCGTTGTAGTCGACCCCGGTGCCGTCGGGCTCGAGCGGTACCGCCTTGCCGTCGGTCGGCTTGCCGTCTTTGTCGAGCAGATAGAACATCACGTCGGCATCGCGGCCCGCACGGTGCGATCCGTGACCGACGATGTCGCCGCCTCGAGGCATGCCGATGTCGCCGAAGGTCAGCGTCGATCCCGGCATCGTCTCGTGCACGTGGATCGCCGCGCGCACGAGCGACGCGACGATCTCGACGGTGCCGTGGCGACGCTCGATCTTCTTGCGCGGTGTGAAGCGATAGCCGGGACCGGTGAGCGGCAGCGGTACGCCGCCTTCCAAGCTGCCCTCGTTGGGGCTGCCGATCGACGTCGAATAGGATCCCTCGAGCGTGAGCGGATCGGGACCGCCGCCCGGGACTTCGGGCGGAGGCGGCGGAGTCGGCTCGGGTGCGGGCGGCTTCGGTTGCGACGCGTCGTTGCTCGGCTCGGCGGTCGCGGTCGGCGCGGTCGACGACGGCGCGCTCTCGTGGCGATCGCAAGCGAGCAGCACCGCGAGCAAAAGACCGAGCGCGCGCACGCTGCAAAGGTGCTGCGCCCGCGCGCACGTTGCAAGGAATCGGCTTGTCACAAGACCGCGGCCCCCTGCGTTGGTCGGTCGCCGCGCGGCACCCATCACCCCCGCGCACGGCCCGGAACTCCGCCATGATCGCCCACGCCCACGCCATGACCTCCTCCGACCACACGCGCAGCAACGGGGCGATCCTCGTCTCGGCCGACGGTCGCACGCTGCCGCTCTCCGCGACCGAGCTGCACGCCGACGCGTGCGGCGGGCTCGCGCGCGTCGAGCTGGTGCAGACCTTCACGAACCCGTACGCCGAGCCGCTGCACGTCACGTATCAGGTGCCGCTGCCCGCCGATGCTGCGGTGAGCGGCTATCGCTTCCGCGTCGGCGAGCGCGAGATCGTCGGCGAAGTCGATCGCAAGGATCGCGCGCGCGAGCGCTTCGAGCAGGCGATCGTCGAAGGTCACACCGCGGCGTTGCTCGAGCAGGATCGCTCGAGCCTCTTCACGCAGGAGATCGGCAACATCCCGCCCGGCGCTGCGCTCGTCGTCGAGCTGCGCATCGATCAGAAGCTCGCTTGGGTCGCGGAGCGCGGTGGTGGTTGGGAGTGGCGCTTCCCCACCGTGGTCGCGCCGCGCTATCTCGGTGCGGCCGGTCGCGTCGGCGATGCGGCGAAGGTCACGACGCACACGACGCTCGATGCGGTGCCGGTGAAGATGAAGCTCGCGCTGACGATCCGCGACGGCATCGAAGGGCGCGCGCCCGAGTCGCCTTCGCATGCGCTGTCGAGCTCGCGCGCGTTGGTCGGCACCGCGGTTGCGCTCGCCGAAGGTGGCGCGGCGCTCGATCGCGACGTGGTGGTGCGCTGGGCGGTCGCGCAGCCGGCCCCCGATGCGCGCCTCGATCGTGCGCGTCCACCCGTGACGCATGCGCGCACCGATCAGGCCTTCGGGCTGCTCACGCTGGTGCCGCCCACCAGCAACGTCGTCACGCCGGTGCTGCCGCGCGACCTCGTGGTGTTGCTCGACACCAGCGGCTCGATGCACGGCGAGCCGATCGATCAAGCCAAGCGGCTCGCGACCGCGCTCGTCGATCGTCTCGGCGATCGCGATCGCATCGATCTCATCGAGTTCTCGACCGCGCCGCGCGCGTGGAAGAACCTGCCGGTCGCGGCGACCGCTGCGAACCGCAGCGAAGCGAAGCGTTGGATCGCGTCATTGCGCGCGAGCGGTGGCACCGAGATGCGCTCCGGCATCCTCTCCGCGCTGGCGACGTTGCGCCCCGAGGCGCAGCGCCAGGTCGTGCTCGTCACCGACGGGCTCATCGGCTTCGAGTCGGAGATCGTCGGCGAGATCGCGCGGCGCTTGCCCAAGGGCTGTCGCGTGCACACCGTCGGCATCGGCTCGTCGGTGAATCGCTCGCTCACGATGCCGGCCGCGCGTGCGGGTCGCGGCTGCGAGATCGTGATCGGCATCGGCGAGGATCCCGAGCGCGCGATCGACCGCATGCTCGCGCACACCAGCGCGCCGATCGTCGTCGACGTGGAGCTCTCCGGCGATGCCTTGGTCGAGCACGCGCCGCACCACCTGCCCGATCTCATGGGCGGTGCGCCGGCGATCGTCGCGTTGCGACTGAAGCCCGAGGGTGGCCACCTCGTCGCGCGCGGGCGCACCGAAGTCGGCAGCTGGGAGCAACGCATCACGGTGCCACCGACCGAGCCGGGTGAAGGCAGCGCCGCGATCACGGCGCTGTTCGGGCGCGAGCGCGTCGAGGATCTCGAGCTGCGCATCGCGGCCGGCGAGGCGCAGCACGCCCTCGATCACGAGATCGTCGCGTATGGGCTCGCGTTCCAGATCTCCACGCGACTCACCTCGTGGGTCGCGATCGATCGCGAGGTGACGATCGATCCCAACGCGCCGACGCGGCACGAGACGATGCCGCAGTCGTTGCCGCACGGCATGAGCGCGATCGGGCTGGGGCTGCGTCCCGAAGCACCGTCGGCGGCTGCGACCGGTGCGTACGCGATGGCGATGCCGATGCAGGGCGAGGCGGAAGCGCCGAAGTCCGACGGGGTATTGCGCAGCGTCGTGCGTGCGATCCAACGGATCGCGAGCCCCGCTGCTCCGCCGCCGCCCGCAGCCGCACGTCCGAGCGCGCCCGCGCCCGGTCGCGCTGCGCCGCCGCCCGCCGAAGGTGCCGGCCCGAAGAAGCGCAAGGAGATGGCGGACGACGAGCGACCGGTGCTCATCGCACGCGCGAGGCGACGGCCCCAGCTCGAGCAGCGCAACGCGCCCGAGCCGAGCCCCGCGGACTCGGACGAGCAGTCGTTCGATCTCGAGCTGGGCGCGGCAATCGTGCACGCACCGCGTACGATCGCGGGCCGCATGATCAAGGGCACCGACGACCGGCTCGTGTTCGAGATCGACGTGCCCGCCGACGGTCTGCAGTGGCAGCTCGGCGACACGATCGAGCTCGTGCTGCAAGACGGTACGCGCGTCGCGGTGCCGATCGATCGCGATCATTGCACGCGCGACGGACACTACACCGGTGGCGTGCGCCTGCGCGTCGCCTGCACTGCACCCGCACAGGCGCAGGCGATCGTCGCGGTGCACGTGCTGGGTGAAGCCCCGCTGGTGATCACACTGTGACCGAGCTCGACGCACTGGTGCCGAGCATCGTCGCCGGCGACGCCGACGCCTTCGGGCGTTGGCTCGCCGGCGTCGAGCCGCGTCTGCGCGCGAGCCTCTCGTCGTTCGCCGAGCAGGTCGACGTCGAGGCGGTGCTGCAGGAGTGCATGCTGCGGATCTGGCAGGTCGCACCGCGCTTCGTCGACGATGGTCGGCCCGATGCGTTGGTGCGGCTCGCGATTCGCATCGCACGCAACCTCGCACTGGACGAGCTCCGGCGTCGTCGAGTCGAGCCCGCGACGACGCTGCAGCTCGAGGCGATGACGCCACCGGAGACGATCGCTCCGGGTGATCCGAAGCTACGCGAGGTGATCGTGGACTGCCGCAAGAAGCTGAAGGGCAAGCCCGCGGAGGCGCTACAGGCTCGGCTCGACGGCGCATGGCGCCCCGACACCGAGCTCGCAGAGGAGCTCGGCATGAAGCTCAACACGTTCCTGCAGAACTTCACGCGCGCACGCAAGCTGCTCGCGGACTGTCTCTCGAAGCACGGCGTCGACGTGAAGCTGGAGCTGACATGACGGACGAAGAACGCAGCGCGCTCGTCGAGCAAGCCGCCGCCGCGTGGCGCCCGACTGCGATCGACGGCACCATTCGATCGCACCCCGCGTGGTACGACCTCGACGACGCCGGCCGTCGCGAAGCGTTCGCGCTCGCGACGGTGACGCGAACGCTGGAGGCCGCACTCGATCCCGACGGCCTCTCGACCACCGCGAAAGCGGTGCTCGCGAAGATCCGCGGCGACTGACGCATCAGCGGCGGCGCGGCGACCAACGCAAGCTGTCGCCGATCTGCGCGGACATCCGACGCGGCCGCCAGCGATCGAGGTTCGCTATCCACAAGCCCGGCGCCGCGCCCTCGGTGACGACGTACGCCACCATGCGCCCATCGACGGCGCATGTCGGCGAGCCGACCCGCACCGCGCGCGTGGGCAGCTCGCGACGATGACGACCATCGACGTCGGCGACGACGAGTCGCGTGCCTCGCCCCACGTGCTCCACCCACACGAGCCGCGGTCCCGTCGGATGATCGCAGAACGTCGGCGCCGACGCGTCGATGCCGACCGGTGACACCGCATGTCGATCGACCCACACGCGCCGACGATTGCGACGCGTGCCCGCCCACGCGACGCGATTGTCGGTGAGGAAGACCGGCCCGAGCCCGATCTCGACGTCGCTGATCGGCTCGAGATGCGTGAGCTCGCCATCGCCGATCCAGATCCGCACGCGGTTGCCTTGCGCGATCGCTGCGGCGCTGCGCGTGCCGTCGGCCGACCACGCCAAGCCGTACACCGACCCGCGCGGATGCAGTCGCGCGCGCGCGCCCGCGCCGATCGGATCGAACGTGCCGTTCGCCACGCTCGCCGCCCACGCCGGCTTGCCCGTCGGCGTGAACGCGACGGTACTCACCACCGCGTCTGCGCGCGACAGCAGCAGCTCGTCGCCGCCATCGATGTCGATGCGATACGCACGACGCGTGCGCTCCTCGGTGCGCACGATCGCGAGCGGAGCACTGAACGCCGCGGGTCGTCCGGTGAAGACGCCGACGACCTCGTCCGCGAGGCGATGCCCGCCCAACGCGGTGCCGGTGGGCCCGACGACGCGAGCCTCGAGCGCGTGCTCCTGCGCGCCGATCCGCACGAGCGCGGTGACCACGTGCGTGTCGTCGACGAACGGCTCGATCACCGCCGTCACCACTCCGTCGAGACGCGTGGCGGTGAAGCTCTCGTCGTGGTCGATGATCACGAAGCGACCGAACGCGAGCAGATCGTTGCGCAGGATCTCGTGCACGCGATCGGCCACGTCGCCCATGCCGGCGCGCAGGAGCGCGATGCGAAACGGCGGCAGCTCCTGCACGCGATCGTGATCGACGTCGACTTCGAGATCGCCGAGCAGATCCTCCGCAGCCGGAGGCGCGAGTCCGAGTGCGAGCGCGAGCAACATCGTCATCAGTCGCAGGCTCCCGGCCGGCACACGAAGGTCACCGTGATGCGGCGCTGCACCGGCCCGGGATAGTCGGCGGGTGGCGTCGGCAGTGGCTCGCCGCGCACGCGCGCGAGCGCGGTCGCGGCAGAGCGATCGAATGCTGCAACGCCGCTCGGTGTCACCTCGAAGCCGAGCACCGTGCCGTCATCGCCGATCTCTACGACCGCGTGAACTCGGTGGGCAGCGAGCACGTCGGGGTCGAGCCCGGTGTGCGCGACGCGATAGTGGCGCGAGAACCAGCGCACGAGCTCGCTGCGGTACTGCGCGATCGCTGCGCTCGCGCGCGCGTCGTCCGGAGCGCTGCCGCATGCCTCGCCTTCGCACGACGGCGCCGACGACTCGCCGCGCGAACGATCGCCTGCGCGTGCACGCCCTGCGCGAGCCCGCGGCTTCGCAACGCGTACCGGTTCGGCGATCGGCGAGGCTTCGACGGGTACGACTGCAGGCGCATGAAACGATGGGGCGCTCGTCGTGGTCGTCACGCGCTCGGGCGGGCTAACGGTGCGCAACGAGATCGCGACGCGATCCTCGACGCGCGCAGGCTGGGGATCGACGAGCGCGCGCAAGCGCAACAACCCCAGTCCCAGCGAGCCGACGATCGCGAGCGAGGTGAGCACGCCCAGCGCCCAATCGCGCTCGGAGATGTCGTCATGGCGCGTCATTGGGATCCACGAGCAGGTCGATCGCGGATGCCCCCGCGTCGCGTGCAGCCGCGACCGCGCGGGCCACCACGCCGTAGCGCACGTCCGTATCGGCGCGCACCACCACGCGCTCGCTGCCTGCGTGTAGCTGCGCCGCGACGGCCGCCCGCGGATCGTCCGATGCGTCGCGTCCGTCCACGTGGATCCGACCCTCGCGATCGATGACCATCTCCACCTCGCGATCGGTCGCGCCGCCGCTCGTACCTGCGACGCGCGGCAGCTCCACCGCCAACGACGCCGGCAAGAGCGGCGCGGTGATCATGCACACCGCCAACAACACCAGCATCACGTCGACGAGCGGCGTCGCGTTGATCTCACGGAAGCGTGCGGAGCTCATCCCTGCCCCGCTCGCACCGCGAATGCGGTGACGGCCCAGTAGCGCGCGTTGGCGCGTGCGCGCGCGGTGAGATCGTCGAGACCGCGCGCGAGATGGTTGTAGCCGACGACCGCAGGGATCGCCGCGAACAACCCGATCGCAGTGGCGACCAGCGCCTCACCGATCGCGGGCGCCACCACCGTCAGCGATGCACTCTGGGCCGCACCGATGCGCAGGAACGCATCGAGGATCCCGTACACCGTACCGAGTAACCCGACGAACGGTGCGGTCGCGCCGACGGTCGCCAACATCGTCATGTGGCGATACACCGACGCGCCCTCGCATGCGACCGCCTGCTCGACCGCCGCGTCGATCGTCGCGAACGCGGTCGCGCTGTCGAGCACCGCCTCGGTCAGTCGCGCACCGAGTGCTTGCGGGTTGCGACGACAAGCCTCGTGGATCACCGCGAGCTGTCGCGCGCCACGAGTCGTGTGCTCGAACGCGCGCTCGGCCTGCTGCAAGCGATGGAGCTGGCGCGCCTTCACGACGATCAGCGTCCACACGAGCAACGCGGTGACCACGAGCACCCACGCGACCAGCAGCACGGGCCCGGACGCGCCGAGCACGATGCTCAGCGCCGACATGTCCCCCTTTGCGGTCATCGATCGGCCAACAGGATGTCGACGCGCCGATCGTCGGCCCAACCGCTCTCGTCGGAACCCACCGCATCGAGCTCACCGCGCGACGTCGTCGCGACGCGACGCGCTTCGAGGCCTTGGTGCGAGAGATAGTCGGCGACCGCGTCGGCGCGTCGCTGTCCGAGCGCGAGATTGTAGTCGTCTTCGCCGCGTGGATCGGCGTGCCCGACGATCTGCATGCCCTCGCCCTTCGCAGGGCCGTCGATGAAGCAGTCGGCGAGCATGCCGAGCGCTCGCTTCGCGGGCTTGCCGAGCTTCGACGAGTCGAACGCGAAGTTCGCCGTCGGCATGTTGCACAGCTTCGCGATGCGATCGTCGACGCGCACCGCCGCGACTTCGTCGGCCGCTTCCTTCGACTCGTCGGCGGGACCGCTCGCGGAGTCGGAGGGCGAGAACAGATCGGGATCTTCGACCTGGTCCTTCTTGCACGCGCCGAGCACCACGATGCCGGCGAACAACAGGAGATTGCGCGGGGTGTTCTTCACGGCGTCGCGCAAAGCAAGGACCGAGCCACGAAGCGCGCGCGAACTGCTTCGCTCGTGCTGCACCAATCTGTCCGGGGTGGGGCAAAATGTCGCCTCCGTGCGCGCGCGAATCGGCGCCCACCGACCTGCGACGCATGGCACATCGGGTGCACTGCGAATGCGCGACGATGGTCGACGCCTCCATACCTCCGGTGTTCCGCGACAGCCGTCCGCTCGATCCGCTGCGCGCGACGATGCGCGTGCTGCTCGCGGAGGACGACGCAGAGATGCGCTCGTTGCTCGCGCAAGTCCTGCGCCGCGCCGGATATCACGTGTGGGAAACCGATGGAGGCGATGCCGCCATCGCCGCCCTCACCGACCGCGAGTGGTTTCCGTGGTTGCCCGACGTCGTGCTCAGCGACGTGTGCATGCCGGGCAGCGACGGACTCGCGGTCGCGCGCACGATCCACAGCGCGGGCCTACGCGTGCCCACCTTCTTGATGACCGCATTCGGCGACGACGGCCTGCACGAAGAGGCCTCGCGGCTCGGAGTGCGACGCGTCTTCGACAAGCCCTTCCCGCTCACCCAACTACTCGACGCACTCGCGGAGCTCGCCCCGCCACGTTGAGGTGGACGCGGGAGCCAACGATGCGATCCTGATCCTAGCATGCGTCTGGTCGCCAAGCTCGTCCTCGCAATGGTCGCCGCGATGACGCTGATCCTCTCCGTCTACACGTGGACCAGCATCTCGCGCCAGCGCGTGCAGTTCGAGGAAGAGATCCGCCGCGACCATCGCACGCTCGCCGGTGCGCTCTCCGAAGCGATCGGCGCGATGTGGGGCCAGCACGGGCGCACCGCCGCGCTCTCGCTCGTGGCCGAGGTCAACGAGCGCAAGCCCGGCGTCACGATCTCGTGGGAGGACGAGATTCCCGGAGACCTCGGCGTGCAGAACGAGATCGTCGACGGCGACGACGTCCGCCACATCATCACGCGCGCCGCGGTGTTCAGCGGCGACGCCGGCGTCGGCGTGCTGCGACTCGACGAGTCGATGAGCGACGAGGAAGGCGTCATCCGCGAGCGCGTGCTACGGCTGAGCCTCACCACGGCGCTCATGATCGCGGTCGCGGCCGCGCTCGCGCTCGCGCTCGGTGCTCGCATGGTCGGCGCACCGGTGCGGCGACTCGTCGCCAAGGCGCGACGCATCGGCGGCGGTGACTTCGACGCACCGCTCGCGCTGCGCCCACGCGACGAGCTCCGCGATCTCGCGGATGCGATGAACTCGATGGCGGATCAGCTCGCCCGCGCACGCGACGAGGTGCGTGCCGAGAGCGACGCGCGCATCTCCGCGCTCGAGCAGCTGCGTCATGGCGAACGGCTCATCACGGTCGGCAAGCTCGGCTCCGGCATCGCGCACGAGCTCGGCACGCCGCTCAGCATCGTGGCGGCGCGCGCCGGCATGATCGAATCGGGCGAGGCCACCGCGGAAGAGGGCCGCGACTACGCACGCATCATCGGCGAGCAGACGCGGCGCATGACCGCGATCATCCGCCAGCTGCTCGACTTCTCGCGGCAACGCAAGCCCGAGCGCGTGCTCGACGATGTCGGCACGGTGTGTGGCCACGCGACGAGCCTGCTCGCACCGCTCGCCGAGAAGCGGCGCGTGCAAGTGATCTCGACGCAGGTCGAGCCCGTGGTCGCAGCGATCGATCGCGGGCAGATCCAACAAGCGCTCACCAATCTGCTGGTCAACGCGATCCATGCCAGCGGCTCGGGCGCCACGGTGACCGTCACGGTCGACGCGCGCGACGTCGTGCCGCCACCGGACGTCGACGCGAAGCCGGGACGCTTCGCGCGCATCGCCGTCGCCGACGAGGGCACCGGCATCGCCGAGGACGATCTGCCGCGCGTGTTCGAGCCGTTCTTCACCACGAAGGCCGTCGGAGAGGGCACCGGGCTCGGTCTATCGGTGTGCTACGGGATCGTGCGCGAGCACGACGGCTTCATCGAAGTCCAGTCCGAGCGCGGCAAGGGGTCGTGCTTTACGATCTTCCTGCCGCTCGCGGCACGCACATGAGCGACGAATCTCGACCACGGGTGCTCGTCATCGACGACGACCCGGACATGTGCGCGGTGCTGGCCGACGGTCTGCGCCGTCGCGGCTACGACGTCGGGTGGCGCTCCGATGCGATCGCGGGCTTGGAGCTCGCGCTGCGCGACGCGTTGGACGTCATCATCACCGACATCCACATGCGCGAGCTGTCGGGCCTCGAGCTGTGCCAGAAGCTGTGCGCCGCGCGACCGAGCGTGCCGGTGCTGGTCATCACCGCGTTCGGCAGCCTCGAGACCGCGGTCGCGGCGATTCGCGCCGGCGCCTACGACTTCATCACGAAGCCGCTCGAGCTCGACGCCGTCGCGATCGCGCTCGCGCGCGCGGTGCAACACCACGCGCTCGGCGAAGAGATCCGGCGCCTGCGCGACGTCGTGTCGGCGACCGCCAACGCGGGACGCTCCGCGTTCCTCGGCGACAGCGCGCCGATGCAGCAGCTGCGCGGGCTCGTCGAACGCGTCGCACCGTCGGCTGCCACCGTGCTCGTCGTCGGCGAGAGCGGCACCGGCAAGGAGCTGGTCGCGCGCGCGATCCATCGCGCGAGTGGGCGCCCCGCGGATCGCTTCGTCGCGCTCAACTGCGCGTCGATGCCCGACACGCTGATCGAGAGCGAGCTGTTCGGACACGTGCGTGGCGCGTTCACCGACGCGCGCAGCGATCGCGACGGGCTCTTGGTCGAAGCCGACGGCGGCACGCTCTTGCTCGACGAGGTCGGCGAGCTCGCGATGCCGACGCAGGCGAAGCTGTTGCGCGTGCTGCAGGAGCGCATGGTGCGGCCGGTGGGCAGCAATCGCGAGACCCGCGTCGACGTGCGCATCGTGGCGGCGACCAATCGCGATCTCGAAGCGCGCGTGGAAGAGGGCAACTTCCGCGAGGATCTGCTCTACCGGCTCAACGTGGTGCAGCTCGACGTGCCGCCCTTGCGCGTGCGTGGCAACGACGTGCTGCTACTCGCGCAACACTTCCTCGCCGAGGCGGCCGAGCGCGCGAGCAAGACGGTGAAAGGCCTGAGCCGCCCGGTCGCGAACGCGCTGCTCGCCTATCGCTGGCCCGGCAACGTGCGCGAGCTGCAGAACTGCATCGAGCGCGCGGTGATCATGACCGCGCACGACACGTTGGTGCTCGACGATCTACCCGCGAAGCTGCAGCAGGTGGTGCTCGGCACCGCTGCGACGGAAGATCCCACCGAGTTCGTCACGATGGACGAGGTCGAGCGCCGCTACATCCTGCGCGTGCTCGATGCGGTGCGCGGCAATCGAACGATGGCCGCGAAGATCCTCGGCTTCGATCGCCGCACGATCACCCGGAAGCTGCGCGCGTACGGGCTCGGGCCCGGCAGCGACGACGGCGGCTAAGCCCACGCGGGCCGGCGGAAGATCGAGCGCGCGACGACGCGCAGCAGCTCCTCGAGATCGAGCGGCTTGTCGAGCAATGCGACCGCACCGTGGCCGAGTGCGCGCGCACGCATCTCTTCCTCGGGAAACGCGGTCATGAGCACCATCGGAACGCGGCTCGTCGACGCCGCGAGCCCGCGCAGGATCGCGAGCCCCGACGAGCCCGGCATGCGCACGTCCGAGACGATCACGTCGGGACTCTGGTGCGGCCCGTAGGGCACGCAACGCGCGAGGTGGCCGAGCAATCGACGTCCGTCTTCCACCTCGATCACCTCGAAGCCCTGTTTGCGCAGCACGCTGGCCAGCAACCCGCGCAGCTCCGCGTCGTCTTCCGCGAGGAGCACACGCCCGTGTAGTGAGAGACGTTCGATGATCGCGCTGGTCATGCGCGACCACGAGTGCAGCTCGCGTGCCCACCGCATCGTCGCGTGCTCGCGTCGATGCAGCGGGACAAGTTGCCGCGGTCGTGCTGGACGATCCCGGCGCGGAGCCGGGAGCGCCGATCACGGGATCGTGACCGTGACTTCGGCGATGTTGTTGTCGTAGTCGCGCTCGTTGATGTAGCGCGTGCTGCTGCCGGCCGGCGGATCGTTCAACGAGATGCGCAGCGTGTAGTCGCCCGGCGGAACGTCGGTGACGTCGATCCACTGGCAGGGCAGGCCGGAGTCGTAGATGTCCGCGAAGCCGCGGCTGATGCCTTGGTTGCCGCAGTCGAACTGACCGTTGCCACCCCACGCGTAGCCGTACAGGTCGAGCAAGCAGAACGCTTGCTTGTGACCCGTGGCCACCACACCTCCGTCGTCACGCAGCTCGTAGGCCGCGTAGTTGTCGAAGTGGTAGTGCATGTGGCAGTCGCTGTAGTGGAACAGATCGGGGTGATTGCTCGGCACCCCCATCGCCATGTCGCGCGAGCCGATGTTGGGCGTGTACGTGTTGAAGCGCAGCACCGTGCGCACGCCCGTGCCGTTGACGCAGCCCTCGTAGAGCGAGCAGCTGTTCATCGCGATGTTGATGTCGTCGAGGTACGCATCGATCTGCGTGGTGTCGACGAAGATGTCCGGCGCATCGCAGCCCATCGCACCGTTGCCGGGCGACGCGGGCGTCGCCGGCGGGTTCTCGTAGTCGATGCCCGCGACCGCTTCGGCGCAGCGGAACACGCCGGCGTTCACCGCACCTTGCGAGCAGCAGAGCAGGCCGTCGGCACACGCCATCTCGCCCATCTCGGGATCGCACACCGAGCCCGCACCGCCGTCGCACAGCTTGTCGCCGTTGTGGGCGATGACCGCGATGCTGTCGATCGCGCCTTCGGTGATGCCGTCGCCGAGGTCGGTGGCAGTGATGCGCAGGCGCGCGCCCGCGACCATCGGCAACCCGCACGCGGCGTACTCGAGCGGCTGCCACGTGTTGGCATCGCCGGTCTGCTCCGCGCTCTCGAGCTGCTCGAGCGTGTGATGGCGATAGCCGTCGGGCTCTTCCGCGTCGGGCGTGAGCAGCTCGATGCGCAGCAGCGTGCCGGTCTCGTCGCCCGACTTGTAGAAGAAGCGCGAGAGCTGCACCGTCGCCGACTCGGCACCGGTGAGATCGAACTCCGGCGACGTGAGCGTGGTGCTCCCGCCGGCGACGTCGGAGTCGTCGACGATCGACATCGGGTTGTGACCCGTGAAGTAGCAGTTGGTGCCGCCCGCACACATGCCGGGCTGCGAGACCTCGTCGAAGTGCATCACCGCTTCGGGCTCGCCGCGCACCCATGCGCCCGAGCCGGCGTCGCCGTCGACGTCCCAGCCCATGTCGTCGTCGAACGGATCTTCGAAGACGGTGTGCGTGAAGCCGTCGGTCGCGGTGGTGAAGTGCCACGCCTCGCTCATGTCCGACTCGCTCTCGGGGAAGTCGGGATTGAACGCCTGCACCTGCCACTCGTAGGTCTGCTCGAAGTTCAGCGTGAGCGGCAGGCACGGGCCGTCGTAGCCCTCGTCGCCGAGGCGACCCGCCATCAGCTGGATGCCGTCGACGAACACGCGGTACTTCACCGGATCGCCGTCGGGATCTTCGACGAGGTTCCAACACACCTGCGCGCCGTCGACCTCGACGTCGATCGCTTCGTTGTCGGGCGACATCAACGTCGGCGTCGGCGGAGGCGCGCCCGCATCACCGGTGGTGCCGCTCTCGCCGGTATCCGGATCGACGGTGGTCGACGTCGGTGCGACGGTGGTCGTGGGGTTGGTCGCGTCGGTGTCGTCGGTGGTCGACGCGTCGGTGTCGTTGCCGTCGTTCGACGCCGCGTCGTCCTTGCAAGCCGACGCAAAAGCGGCGACCGAGAGCAGACCGACGAGCGCGTGGGGGGATCGCGGGGCTCGTTGCGTGCGCATGGGAAGTCCTAGTCGTGGGGCGAGCACATCGTCCCAGCGAACTGCATGGTAGTCGACAGCAATGTCATCTGCGCGAGCGCGAGACGTGGCAATCCGAAACAAGGCGTGCCCTGGCGCACGCGGGCTCGCCTACGATTTCGTCACCCGAGCGCCGGTCCACGGGAATCCGATGCGGCCGTTCGTGCAACGAGCGCAACGGGCGCTCGTCAGCCCTCGACGACGCGGAACTCCATTCCGCCACGTTGCACGCGCTCGAGCAACGGCTCGTGCAGCGCCGACGCCGGCGTGAGCACGCCGCCGCGATGCGGCAAGCGATCGCGATCCTGCACGAGCACGAGCGCGGACTCGACGAGCATCATCGCGGTGAGGCCGTAGCCGGGATCGCGTCCGCTCACCTCGACACGCACGTTGCGTCCCGCCGCACGCCCGACGAACGTGCACACGAACTTGCTGCGTGCTCGCATTTCGTCGGACGGACCCTCGCCGCTTCCGCGCCACCGCAAGAGCAACTTCTTCGTCGGCTCGGTCTGCGCGAGCAGAGCCGCGGCACCGAGGCCCGCGGCCATCTTCGCGAGCGTCGGCAACGACTTCACCTGCAGGTAGTGGTGGTAGCGCAGCGCCGGACCGTATGCGGTGCCGAAGCGCGCGCTGCGTTTGACCACCAACGGATCGACGCTCGGGAACGGCACCACCCACTGCCCCACCGCGGGCTCGTGGTGCACCTTCGGGCGCGGTCCACCCCCACCGCCACCACCACCACCGCCGCCACCACCCGAGCGCAGCTGCGAGAGCGCGTTGACGAGCGACGCCCACGTGCCGCCCGACGGCGATCCGGTGACGCGCACGAAGCCATCGATCTCGCGCGGCTCGTCGCCGCCGAGCTGCTTCGCGGTGAAGTACGCCCCGAGATCGTGCGGGATGCTGTCGAAGCCGCAGCACGGCACGACCAGCACCTCGCGCGCGCTCGCGCGCTCGTGCTGACGCTCGATCGTGCGCTTCCAGAACGACGGCTCGCCGGTGATGTCGACGTAGTCGGTGCGCTGCTCGACGCACGCGTCGACGAGCGCGTCGCCATGGATGTCGTAGGGACCGACGGTGGTCGCGATGACCTTCGTGCGCTCGGCCATCGCCGCGAGCGCAGCCGGGTCGTCGCTACGCGCGACGATGATCGCGAGATCTTCGAGCGACGGATCCACCGCGGCGAGCCGCGTGCGCACGGCCTCGAGCTTGTCGCGATCGCGTCCGGCGATCGCCCACCGCAGCTCGCCGGTTCGCGAGCGCGCCGCGAGCTCTTCCGCGACGAGCCCACCGGTGAAGCCGGTCGCACCGAACAAGACGACGTCGAAGGGCCGCATGCGCCGCGCAGACTAGCAGAGTAGACTGCGTGCTCGCTTGGCCGACACGCCGCCGCTCCGCCGCGATCCCACGCAAGCCGTGCGGATCGGCGTGCCGATGACGCCGCTGTCGGATCTCTACTACGAGCTGATCCGCCGCCGCTGGCCCTTTCTGCTCGGCGTGCTCACGGCCGCATATCTCGGCGTGAACGTGATCTTCGCGCTGCTCTACATGCTCGATCCGGTCGGGCTGGGCGGCTCGGCGAGCAGCGGGTTCGGCTCGGCGTTCTCGTTCAGCGTGCAGACGTTCGCGACGATCGGCTACGGCGCGATCGCTCCGCAGACCACCTACGCGAACGTGCTGGTCACGCTCGAAGCGCTCAGTGGGATCATCTTCACCGCGATCGCGACCGGGCTCGTGTTCGCGAAGTTCTCGCGGCCGAGCGCGCGCATCCTGTTCAGCACGCCGATGGTGGTCACCCAGCGCCACGGCAAGCCGTGCTTGCAGTTCCGCGTCGCGAACGCGCGCGGCAACGAGCTGGTCGAGGCCGCGATCCACGTCAGCGTGCTCATGACCGAGAGCTCGCCCGAGGGCCACTCGCTGCGCCGGCTCCACGATCTCGCGCTCGAGCGATCGACCAGCTCGCTGTTCGCGTTGAGCTGGTTGGTCATGCACGTCATCGACGAGTCGAGCCCGCTCTCGGGCCACGACGCCGCGTCACTCGCCGCCGACGAAGCGCTCATCATCGTCACGCTCACCGGCATCGACGGCACCTTCGCGCAGTCGGTGCATGCGCGACACCTCTACGAGTTCCACGACATCCGCTGGAACCACCGCTTCGTCGACGTCGTCTCGCCGCACGCGCCCCGGCGCGTACAGCTCGACCTGACCCGCTTCCACGACGTCGAGCCCGAGCAGCTCACGGGCTGAGTCTGGCCACCCAGATGTCGCGCACGTCGACGCCGGTGTCGACCGAGCCCGCGACGTAGATCGTGCCGCTGCCGTCGACCATCACGCCCTTGCCGTAGTCGGGGCCCATCGCGCCGCCGGGGATGTGCTGACTCCACCGCACGTCGCCCGCGGCGGAGTAGCGGCGCACGAGCACGTCGCGGATCATCGTGTTCATCACGCCGCCGGTGATCACGAGATCGCCGTTGGGCGCCTGCGCGATGTCGAAGCAGTGCGCGCCTTCCTCGGTCTCGCCGAGGAACTGATCGGTCCACACGATGTTGCCGTCTTTGTCGTACTGGCGCACGAACGCGTGCCACGGATAGTTCACGCTGCTCTCGTAGCCGCACACGTACGCGTTGTCGTCGGCATCGGTGACGACACCGGTGAGGTAGTCGTCGAGGCTCGCGACGCCGTTGTAGCTGCGCGCCCAGAGCTGGTTGCCGTCGGTGTCGTACTTGCCGAGCCACATGTTCGTGCCCTCGGCGGCGACGCTCTCGTAGCCCACGATGTACAGCGAGCCGGCCTCGGTCGCCGCGACGCCCATGCCGACGTCGCTGCCGCCTGCGGCACCGTTGTAGCTGCGCGTCCACACCGCCATGCCGTCGGGCGTGTACTTGCGCAGCATGACGTCGTTGCTGTCGGCCATCGTGTCGGCGTAGCCGACGACGATCACCGAGCCGGCTTCGTCGACGACGACACGGTTCACCACCGTCGTCATCGCACCGGGCGCATCGAACGAGCTGATCCACAGGTCCGCGCCGAAGGTGTCGACCTTGCGCAGCAGACCGTTGGGCGTCATGTCGGCGGCGTTCTCGTAGCCGGCGACGTACGCCGCGCCTTCGTCGTCGAGCGCGACGCCGAGGATCTGATCGTTGCCACCGCCGGCGCCCGCGTGCGCGAGCGTCCAGTACGCGCCGCCCATCGGGCTGTAGCGTCGGATCCATCCGTCGGACGGTCCACCCATCGTCGCGAGATAACCGACGACCGTGAAGTTGCCGTCGTCGTCGGCGACGATGTCGAAGCCCTCGTCGATCGCCGCGACGCCGCTGCCGATCGTCTGCGACCACACGACCGCGCCCGAAGGCGTGCAGTCGGCGTTGCAACCGTCGGAGTCTTCGGTGTTGCCGTCGTCGCAGTCTTCGTTGAGATCGACCTGACCATCGCCGCATTCGGCGGGGCCGTTGCCGTCGTCGTCGTCGGCATTGGTGAGACTGTTGACGCCGGTGCCCGAGTCGCTCTCGGAGGCGGCGCTGCTCTGCGAGGTCGGTGCGGTGGGATCCGAGCCGACGGTCGATCCCACCGACGCCTCGCTCTCGGTCTCCATCTCGCTGTTGTCGCCCCGACCACCCTTGCCGCCCGCGCAGGCGCAGAGCATCGCGACGATCGAGCAAGCCAGGGTCCGCACGCGATCACGATACCAGGCGCGGCCACGCGATCGCGAAAGATCAAATCGGGTGCGAGTGTGTAGACCTGCACGCATGCGCGGGATCGGCCCTCTTGCGCGATGATTTGGTCGCGCGAATCACCGAACCGGCTGGGGGCGCGCGGCGACGGGGAGAAGGTGCGTTTCGCGGAACGATCCGCGACAGCGGCGGCCAAGGACCGACGGACGAATGATCCGACTCGGACGCGTGCCGCTCGTCGCGGTGTTGCTGATCGGTTGCGCGGGTGAGACGCGCGACGAAGCCACCAGCTTGTTCGGCGACGGGACGATGGGGCCCGGCGGTGGGCCCGAGGGCAGCTCGGGTGCAGATGCGAGCACGGCCGCGGACGGTTCCGCGAGCACCGGCGCCGAGGGAGCCGACTCGGGCGGCGGCGTGAAGCTCGACGTCGGCGCGGGCGATGGCACCGCGACCGCCGAAGGTGGCGACGGTGTCGGCTGTGCAAAGGCCGACTTCTTGTTCGTCATCGACAACTCGGGCTCGATGGCCGACGAGCAGGACAACCTGATCGCGAGCTTCCCGGGCTTCATCGACACGATCCAGCAGACGTTGATGGCGCAGGACTACCACGTGATGGTGGTCGACACCGATGCCGGTGGTGGTGGGAGCAGCACGATCTCGTGCATCAACGGCGACTGCACGTGCTCGCCGTCGCCGGGTTGTTGCGAGCAGATCTGCAACGGGCTCTCGGACTCGTGCAACGGCGTGCCGTGCGGGATGCTGCCGGGCGACGAATGCGATCGCACGCTCGGCGCAGGGAAGATCTTCCGCGAGGACGGCATGCAGTGCCTCGATGCGCCGCCGCGCTTCATGACCGACGGCGACGCGATGCTGGGTGCCGACTTCGCGTGCGTCGGCGAGGTCGGCACGTTCGGTGACGGCAACGAGCAGCCGATGGCGGCGATCCTCGCGGCGACCAGCGATGCGATGGGCGCGGTCGGTGCGTGCAACGAGGGCTTCGTGCGCGACGATGCGATCCTCGTGGTCACGTTCATCACGGACGAAGAGGACATCGACAAGTCGCCCGGCGATCCCGCGGGCTGGTACGCGGATCTCGTCGCGGTGAAGAACGGCGACCCGGCGGCGATCGTGGTGCTCGGTCTGATGGGCGACACGACGCAGCCCGGCGCGGTGTGCCAACCGTTCGACGCCGAAGGCATCAACGGCGCGGAGGATGGCGTGCGCCTGCGCCAGTACGTGCAGATGTTCGGCGACCAAGGCGTCGTCGGCAGCGTGTGCGAAGCCGACTACGCCCCGTTCTTCGCGCAGGCGGTCGGCATCATCGACCTCGCCTGCGACGACTTCGAACCGCCGGGCTGATCCGCTCCAGAAGCGCCCGTGTACGGCGCGGTGGTGATTCGCGGTGCATCGCCGCGCGCGTCGCGGTATGACGCGCGCATGCGTCGGATCGTCTTGGTGCTCGGGTTCGTGAGCGCGTGCTCCTCCTCGTCGGAGTCGAAGAGTGAAGCGGTGGTCGCGAAGGCGGACGCGAAGGACGATGCGAAGGCCGGGGCGAAGCGCGTCGAGCCCAAGCCGGCCGTGGAGCGCGAGGATGGGCGCGCGGGCGAGACACCGGAGAGCAACAAGGCGGAGAAGGCGGTGAGCGGGCCGGTGCAGCCGATCGCGGTCGATCCACCCGAGCCGTCGTCGAAGCCCGTCGAGCCGACGAGCGTCGCGCCCGACGCGATGCTCGACGATCTGCTCGACGGCAAGGTCGTCGCGTTCGCGCCGAAGGACGGCAGCGTCGCGTACGCGGTGAGCGGCTCGGTCGAGGGCACCGGCTCGTTGCTCTCGCTCGTCGTGCAGACCGCCGACGGCAAGCGCGACGACCTCGAGATCTGTGCCGGAGATCCGGAGTGCGAGACCACCTCGAAGTCGAAGCCCAAGCGCGACGAGATGATCGCGAAGCTGAAGAGCCGCGAGTGGATCACGCTGCCGCGCGTCGAGTGGCCCGAGGGCAAGGACGAGCTCGTCGCGAACGGCTTCACGATCACGTGGAAGCAGCAGCAGCTCGGCGGCAAGCTGCCCGACGGCAGCGCGCTCGTGTTTCCCAAGGTGCCCGAGGAAGCGCCGCACAAACCGAGCCCGAGCGCCGCGTACGTCTCCGCCGAGCACCGCATCGCGGCCGTCGACATCGCCTTCGATCCCGGCGAAGGCTACGGCGAAGGCTTCAACGTCTTCACCGACACGTTCGTCGGCCGCGCGAAGTGAGCCCGGCCGCTTTCGACCACGATCGCGGGGGGATCGGCCCGAGACCCCCCACCGTTGGCCGCTTTCTGGTCACCGCGCCGGCAGCATCACGGCCAGCAGGTGTTGCCGAAGAAGTCGTCGCAGTGCATGCCGGGACAGCAGTCGGCGTCGCTCGTGCAGTCTTCGGCGAACTGCTGACAGATCAGGCACGCGCTCGTGTCGAAGGTGCAGTCGTCGTTGCACGCGATCGTGCCGTCGTCGAAGCCCGCGTCGGTGCAGTCGGCTCCGCCGAAGTCGGTGCCTTCGCAATCTTCCATGCCGTTCTGCGCCCCGTCGCCGCACACCGGAGCGACGCAGGCATCGGTGACGATCGCGGTGCAATCGTCGCTGCACGACAGCTCGCCCGATGCGAAGCCCATCGAGATGCAGGTCGCGCTGCCGACGTCGTCGCCGTCGCAGACCTCGTCGCCGTTCTGCTCGCCGTCGCCACACACCGGCGCCGTGCAGGCCTCGGTGACGATCTCGCTGCAGTCGTCCGTGCACGACAGCGTGCCGCCGATGAAGCCGAGCGACTCGCAGCTCGTACCGCCGAAGAGCGAGCCGTCGCAGGCTTCGCCGTCGTCGATCGTGCCGTTGCCACAGCCGACGCACGCGGCGGTGTCGAGGTGGCACACCGCGTCGCACGTGATCGTGCCGCCGTCGAAGCCCATCGACTCGCAGCTCGCACCGCCGAGATCGCTGCCGTCGCACGTCTCGGTGTCGTCGATCGTGCCGTTGCCACACGACGACGGCGGCGCATCACCGTCGTCGGTCGGCGGCGGATCGTCGTCGCCACCGTCGTCGTTCGAGGGCGGCGACGAGCCGTCGTCGTCCGAGCTCTCCTCCACGTCGCCGCCCATTTCGGAGCCACCCTCGGACTCCACGGAAGAGTCGGCCGACCCCGCGCTCATCGTCGGTTCGTCGAAGCCCAGCGGGTCCGGGGTGACCGTACAGGCAGCGAGCAGAACGACGACGAGCGCGGGACGGCGCGGCATGAGCAGTCATTGGCCGCCCCCGTCCGAGATCGTTTCAAAAAGACAACTCCGCGAGATCACCCCAACGCAGCGAGATCGTCGCAGGCCAAGCCCACGAAGAATTCGCCGAAGAAGTGGACGCCAAGGGCGTCCAGTTCTCCGAGCGAACCGCCGCACGGCAAGGGGCGCAGCCCCTTCTAAGTCCCCCCCAACTTCCCCGAGCGATAGTCTGCGAACGCCTGCTCGAGCTCCTCGCGCGTGTTCATCACGAACGGCCCATACCGTGCGACCGGTTCC
>DASZPU010000304.1:0-3810 GCA_035550195.1 Nannocystaceae bacterium | reverse complement strand
TCGCCCGCGCGCTGCGGACGACCGGCTGCGAGCGCAGCATCGACCGCGAGCAGCTCTTTGCGCGCCGACGCGACGCGCGGATCGTCGGACGCGATCGCTTCGGCTGCGAGCCGCGTCGGATCGGCGCAGCGCGACAAGCTCGGCAACGCGGCGACGAGCTGCGGCGCGCGCTCGATCGTACCTGCGTCGACCCCTGCGAGTGCGACCAGCTGTGCGTCGAGTCGATCGAGCTCGCGATCGAGACAGTCCATGCGCACGTCGAGCGATCGGGTCGACTGCTCGCCGCGGATCCACGTGTCGGTGCACGCGTCGTGGCGTGCGCGCTGCCACTGCGCGATGCGATCGTCGATCGCCGCGAGCACCAACCCCGAGGTCTGCGCGGCGTACGGCACCGCGGTCGCGCGGATGGCCGCGTCGATCGTGTGGCGCCGCGCGTCGTCCCACACGCTCGCGGCCGCACCGGGCACCGCGGCACACAGCGGAGGATGGGCGGCCCACGGTCGCGCGATGAGCAGCGCCGCACCGAGCACGCCTGCACCCGCGAGCGCGAAGTTGCGTCGTCGTCGCGGCTCGTCGGTGACGCGACGCAGCTCGGCGAGCAACGCGTCCATCGACGGGAAGCGATCGTCGGGCGCAGGGGCGAGCGCACGCGCGATCGGATCGTACAACCGGCGCGGCACCGTGCTGCCGCTCGGTGGACCTTGCGGACCGGCGCTCTTCTGTCGCGCGAGCGCGAGGGTGTCGCGCGCGTCGAACGGTCGCGCGCCGTAGAGCGCTTCGTGCAACGCGATCGCGAACGCGTACTGATCGGCGCGTGTATCTGCAGGCGATCCGAAGTGCTGCTCGGGAGCCATGTACGCGGGCGTGCCCACCGTGACGCCGTCGGCCGTGAGCGCAAGATCGCCGAGCGGCCCCCACGGATCGAGGCCCGCCGATGCATCCGTGCTCGTGGCCTCGTCGGGCCGCGCGAGCCCGAAGTCGCCGACTGCGACGTGGCCCGCGTCGGAGACCATCACGTTCGCGGGCTTGAAGTCGCGATGCACGATGCCGGCCGAGTGCGCGGCCGCGAGGCCTTCGCCTGCGCGCAGGAACACGTCGAGCACCGCAGTCCACGGCTGCGCGCCTGCGCTCAGCCACGCCGCGAGATCGCGTCCTTCGATCAACTCCATCGCGAGATACACGGTGTCACCGTCGTTGCCGACGTCGAAAACCGCGATCACGTGCGCGTGCGAGAGCTTCGCGAGCGTCTGTGCCTCGCGCACGAGGCGTGCACGCGAGACGTCGTCGCGAGGCTTCCGCACCAGCTTCAGCGCCACTTTGCGATCGAGCTGCGGATCGTAGGCACGCAGCACGACCCCCATCGCGCCGCGTCCGATCGTGCCGAGCACGATGTAGCGACCGACGAGCTGACCGCGTCGTGGGGCGTCGTCGCTCGCCGAAGCGGAGATCGGCTCGGTTGCGGCGGGGCCCGAGAGCACCGTGGGCTCGACCGTCGCCATCGTCCGTCAGGATGCCAGGCTTCGGCGGGGACCGAGCGCGTTGCGCTGTACGCCCCGAGAAGGGTATGCTCGCCTCGTCCCTTCTCTCGCGCGATCACTTGATGAGCGACCCGAACGAACCAGGACAAGGCGGACCGCTCGGCGGACGACGCGTGGTCGAGATCCCCAGCACGCTGCCGGTCGCGCCGCGCACCGACCTCGCTGCGCGTCGCATGCTCGTGATCGCGGGTGATCGCGTGAGCACGCATCCGCTGCCCGACAGCGGGGAGGTGAAGATCGGACGCGGCGACGATGCCGGGCTGCGCATCGACGATCCGTCGGTCTCGCGCGACCACGCGCACCTGTTCTTCGAGAAGGGCAAGCCGGTGATGGTCGCCGACGCCGGCAGCAGCAACGGCACCCGCGTGCGCGGCAAGCCGCTCGCCGCGGGTCAGCGCGTGCCGATCGCTTCGGGTGAGACCTTCGAGGTGGGCTCCGCGCTGCTCATGCTGCAGTCGCCGTTCGAGCACGAGGCCGAGAGCGCGCGCGAAGGCGGCGGCATCGTCATCGAAGACCGCACGATGGCGGGCATCTACCAGCTCGCCGAGCGCGTCGCGAAGAGCACCATCAACGTGCTCCTGCTCGGTGAGACCGGCGTCGGCAAGGACGTGCTCGCACGCCGCATCCACGCGATGTCGCCGCGCGTGGAGAAGCCGTTTCTGCCGCTCAACTGTGGCTCGCTGTCCGAGCAGCTGCTCGAGAGCGAGCTGTTCGGTCACGAGCGCGGCTCGTTCACCGGCGCCGTCGAGGCGAAGACCGGTCTGCTCGAAGCGGCCGATGGCGGCACGGTGTTCCTCGACGAGGTCGGCGAGCTGCCGATGAGCGTGCAGGTGAAGCTGCTGCGCGTGCTCGAGGAGCGGCAGGTGCGACGCGTCGGCGGCATCCGCTCGCGTTCGTTCGACATCCGCTTCATCGCGGCCACCAATCGTGATCTCGGCGAGGCCGTGCACAACGGCATCTTCCGCGCCGATCTCTTCTATCGCCTGAACGGCATCTCGCTGATGATCCCGCCGCTGCGCCAGCGCGTCGGCGAGATCGAAGAGCTCGCGAAGCGCTTCGTCGAAGAAGCGAGCCAGCGCGCCGAGCGTGACCGTGCACCTGCGATCAACGCCGAGGCGTTGACCTGGCTCAAGCAGCACAACTGGCCCGGCAACATCCGCGAGCTGCAGAACACGATGGAGCGCGCCGTGCTGCTGTGCAACGACGACGTGATCACGCTCGATCACCTGCCGCCCACCACCGGTCCGGTGGGGCCGGGTCGTTCGGGCGACACGCGTGGCCTCGATCCGGATCCCGAGCGTCAGAAGATCCTCGATGCACTCGAGAAGTGCGCGGGCAACCAGACCCGCGCCGCGCGACTGCTCGGCATCTCGCGCAACACGTTGCTCGCGCGGCTCGACGCCTACGGCATCGCGCGTCCGCGCAAGCCGGTGAAGTAGCGATCACGGGGCGGATGGGCTGTGAGATGCGCGAGCCCTCGCCGCGATCACTTTTTTCTGCATTGATGTAAATCGCGCCGACGCGCGCCCGCACGTCACGGTTCGAGCACTGCGCGACCATGGCTCGACGCATGGCGATGCAGCGTTGGTGGGTGGCGGTGGCGTGGTGGATGGCAGCGTGCTCGGGTGACGACGTCGGCGTCGTCGGCGATTCGACGACGGGGATGACCGGCGCGGGCACGTCGAGCAGCACCGGGACGGAGAGCACGAGCACGGCGGGGAGCGAGACCACGACCATCGACACGACGAGCGTCGACGCGAGCACCGGCACTTCGTCGAGCACGTCCGACGCGAGCACGAGCTCGAGCACCGGAGTCGACCCGTCGTCGACCGACGAGGGCAGCTCGAGCACCGGCGACGAACCAGTCATGCTGCCGTCGTGTCCTCCGCTGCTGCTGCCGCCGCCGAGCTGCCAGAGCGACTGGGGCGAGGATTGCAACCCACTGGAGCAGGACTGTCCGGCGGGGCAGAAGTGCGGCTTCAACGAAGGCGATCTCGTGTCGTGGTGGAATCTCGAAGCCACCTGCTTGAACGTCGGTGGTGCGCAGGCCGTGGGCGAGCCGTGCTCGTACTCCGGTGGCTACTACATCGGCGACGACGACTGCGTCGCGGATGCGTGGTGCAACAACGTCGATGCCGACACACTGATCGGCGAGTGCGTGGAGTTCTGCTTGTGCGCGAGCCCCTGCGACACGCCCGGGACGTTCTGCCAGCAGTCCGGCTTTCCGCCCTACTGCGGCTACATGTGCAATCCACTGCTCGGCGATGACGCG
>DASZPU010000303.1:0-8357 GCA_035550195.1 Nannocystaceae bacterium | reverse complement strand
TGCGGTGAAGTCGAGGCTGTTTCGAGCGCGTGCGCGTCTGCGCAAAGCGCTCGAGGAGGTGGACCGTGACTGATCTCGAGTCGGCGATCGATCTCGATCGTTTGGATCACTGGCACCCGGCGCAGGCACCGTCGGGCTTTGCCGAGCGCGTGGTCGAGCGCTGGGCGGAGGAACGACAGAGCGTGCACGTCGACAGACCAGCGCCGCGTCGGCGCATCGTTGGTTGGATGCTGGCGATCGCCGGCGCATTGCTGCTCGCGTGGATGATCGGTCGCTCGGGTGAGCCCGTGCAGGGATCGCTCGTCGTGGCTTCGCGCGAGACGATCACGCTCGGTGAGCGCGCCACCGTGGTGGCCGAGCCGGGCGCCGAGCTGACGTGGCGCATCGAGCCCGATGGTCGCGCAACGATCGAGCAACGCGCGGGTCGAGCATTTTATCGGGTCGACGAAGGCGGCGCGTTCGAGGTATCGACGCCAGCTGGCGTGATCCGTGTGACGGGGACGTGCTTCATGGTGGAGGTGAGCGAGATGCGAGGTCGTACGGGTGTGATCGCGGGTGCGACGCTGGCTGCCGGGCTGGTGGTGGGCGTGTACGAGGGCGGCGTCGTCGTAGCGCACCAGGGCATCGAGATCGCAGCGCGGCCCGGGGAGCGCGTCGTCTCCGATAGTGAGCGTGGGTTGCGACGCATCGTGCCCGATGCCGAGCGCGGCGACGCGTCCGACGGCGCGACCGTGAGCGCGGCTCGCGGGCCGAGCCGCGAGCTCGACGAGCTCCGCACCAGCGATGCGAATGCACGCGCCGAGATCGATCGTCTGCGTGCGCAGGTCGAGGCGCTCGGTGGCCACCCCGACGAGAGCTCGCCGCAATCGCGGGTCCATCGCTGCGCGACGAGCTTGCCGGGTGCTCCGGGTTGCCCGGTGCTCGCAACGGATGCGGAGACGTTGCGCGAGATGGCGAGGTGCGGCTCGCTCCGCGCAGATCCACCACCGTTTCTCATGCGACCCGATGCGTCCGCGCGCCCATCCCAAGCGTGGATCGACGATGCCGCGATGACGGACGCAGAGGTCGAGGCGCTCACGGAAGCGGGGGAGCTGCTGCGGCGCGAGCACTTCGCGGCGCTCGCCGATCTCTACGCGGACGCGGGCGGAGCGTCGGCGCTCGACGAAGCGATGGAGCCCTGGGTGCTCGACAGCATGATCACCGCGCTGCTCGATCCCGAGGAGGTTGAAGCTGCACAGCGTCGTCTCGCGCATGAACGCGCGGGCCTGCATCCGCCGGCGGATCCGTCGGCGCTGTCGTTGGAGGATCGCTTGACACGACAGCTGTACGACGTCGGCGATCGCTACGAGCGATCGATCGCGAACGTCATCGGCAGCGAGCGCGCGCACGCGCTACGCACCATCGACGATGGATGGGGCGCCGCTTGGGGCAGCATCGGTACCTGCGTCGATGAGTGAAGTGCACGCGTGACTGCCTCGGGTTGATTCGGCGATAATGCGTTGCGAGAAAAGCGAAGCACGGCGATCGAATTGCGTTGCGCGTCGATCGTCGCGTGCTACATCGCGTCGATGGCGAAGTCGAAGGCGATGGTGAAGCAGTTGGAGCTTCCGATTCCGCAGCGTGGTGGGAAGCGCAAAGGGGCAGGACGACCGCGCACGAAGGAACGCGAAACGGTTGCGCATGTGCGGCGCGAGACGTTCAAGGCCGAACATCCCGTGCAGGTCACCATGCGGCTGTGCGATGTCATTCCGAGTCTGCGCGATCGGCCTGCGTGGGCGGTCGTCGTGCGAGTGATGCGTGCAATCCGTGAGCGTGGGGAAGGATTTCGCGTCGTGCACTACACGGTGCTGTGGAATCATATCCACGCGATCGTCGAGGCCGACGCTCATGCGGCGTTCGTCAGTGGAATGCGCGCGCTGACCATTCGGCTCGCGCGCGCGCTCAACGAACACTTCGCGCGCAAGGGGCGATTCTTCGATCATCGCTACGATGCTTGCGCGCTCACTTGTCCCACGCACGTTCGCAACGCGTTGCAGTACGTGCTGCTCAATTCGCGCAAGCACGCCGCCGAGCGTGGTGAGACGTATCCCGCGGACTGGATCGACGAGCGCAGCACGGGCGTGCGCTTCGACGGCTGGGTCACGCCGCCCCGGCTCGTGTGTGTGAATGACTTCGGTACGTCGCCTGCGCAGACGTGGTTGCTGAACGTCGGGTGGCGCCAGCGGGGGCTCATCCGTCTCGACGCGATCCCCGGCAATCTCGTGGTTGATTCGGCGAATGTGCGGGCCGCGGCGTAGTCGCGATCAGCCTTCGGGATCGCAGTCGGCCAGCACGCGGTCGAGCAGCACGCGTTCGCTGCCGTCGTCGAAGCGCACGCGGGATTTGTCGTCGCTGCGCGCGATCACCAGTCCGCGGCCGAACTTCGTGTGCGTCACCCAGCGCTCGGGGAGCGGCGGGCGCGGTGGGTCGCCGAGCTCGACGCGCGTCGCCGTGGCCATCGCGCTCGACACCGCGTCCATGCCCGCACGCGTGGGCGGGTCGGAGCTCGCGAGCGCGATGATCGAATTGGTTAGCTCAGCCTGCGTCGCGTGCACGCTCGCCGCGGTGCGCAGTCGCGGTGCGCTCGCCCTCAATGCCGCGCGCGTCGACTCGGCCACGTCGTCGCCGAACGAGCCCGACATCGTTCCGTCGTCGGTCTCGAACGACGACGCGATCGCGATCGCCCCGAGCAAGCACAGCAGCTCGCGCGCGTGCCCGACCCACACCGCATCGTCGCTCGCCGCCGCTGCGATGAACGGCACCGCATGGGCCGTGGCCTCGTAGATCGTGCCTTGGTGGCACACGTTGCTGAAGAGGGCGTACACGGCCGACGAGATCGCCTCACCGTCGTGACCCAGCAGCGCCAGCGCGGCACGAACGTCGTGCGTTTCACCGGGCCCCGTCACGCCACGACCGTATGCATGATGAAGCTCGGCCCATGCGACGTGATCGAGCTCCGCCAGCGCCGCTCGGCCCTCGCCGCTCGGCACGAACACGGCCGCGCGCCCCATCACCCCTCCGCCGGCTCGCCGCTCGAATCGGTGTCGACCGGCGGATCCTCGCCGATGCGGCGATGCATCGCGCTGATCCAGTCGCCGAACTCCGTGATGGTGTCGTTCGCGACACCCGGCGCCGCCGCAACCGCTTCGATCTGCTCGCGCAGCATCGTGCGCCCGCGGTTGAGCCGACTCTTCACCGTGCCCACCGCGATCTCGAGCACCACCGCGATGTCGGCGATCGGCAGCTCCTCCCAGTAGAAGAGCTCGAGCGTGATCTGGAAATCGAGCGGCAAGCGTCGCAGTGCGATGAGCAGCACGCGCTCCGACTGCTGGCGCGCGAGCACGCCGGTCGGGGAGGGCACCGCCGCATCGTCGAGCTCGTGCATCGACACGCGCTCCGGATCGAACACCTTGGCCGCGCGATGCTTGCGACGCAGCGCGAGCATGAGCTGCTTGCGCGCAATCGCCAGCAGATAGCCGCGAAAGCTGCTCTCGCCGCGGAAGCGATCCGCCGACTCCACGCACGCGAGAAACGTGCGCTGTGCGACCTCTTCGACCTCGTCGGGCAGCTTGTTGCGGAAGAAGCGATACACCACCGCGAAGTGCCGCTTCATCAGCGCCTCGGCCGCGTCGTTGTCGCCCGCGCGCCAGGCCGCCAGCAGCTGCTCGTCGGTCTGCACCACCTTCGCCGATATTTTCACGCCCGCCCTTCGCCTGCCAGCGCATTCGTGGGTAGCATCCGCGCTCGATGCCGCCCGGGCAGCGCGCGCGCCTTGCCGACACCCGGCGCCTCGGGCCCGGGTCCACGGGCGACCGCGTCGTCGTCTTGCGCAAGCCATTGCGTGCGGCGCTGGCGGCCGGACATCCGTGGGTGTTCAGGGATGCGCTCGAACAGGCCACGATCGCGCCGGGCACAGTCGTGAGCGTCGTCGATGCGCGCGGCCGATTCGTAGCGCGCGGATGGGCCGACGCGGGGCCGATCGCGGTGCGTGTGCTCACCGCGGTCGACGAGCCGATCGACGACGCGTTCCTGCGCGCGCGGATCACCGCAGCCGTCTCGCTGCGAGATCGCGTCGTCCCTCCGGACACCGACGCGTATCGGCTGCTGCACGGCGAGGGCGATCGCATGCCCGGTCTCGTGTGCGACGTCTATGGCGCATGCGCGACCGTGCAGCTCGACGGCGCGGCCGCGGTTGCGAACCGAGCCGCGTTGCTCGCGTTGTTGCGCCCGGTGCTCGAAGCGCGCGGCGTCGCGACCGTGTTGGTGCGCTCGGGCCGTCGCGCCGAGCGGCGCATCGATCACGCGTGGGGTCCTCCGCCGCCCGAGCCGATCACGGTCACCGAGCACGCCATGCGCCTCGTCGCCAGTCTCGCGCGCGGCCAGAAGACCGGGCTCTTCCTCGATCACCGCGACAGCCGAGCCAGCGTGCGCGCGCTGTCGGACGGCGCGAAGGTGCTCGATCTCTACGCATACATCGGCGGCTTCTCGGCCGCGGCGGGGCTCGGCGGCGCCGCGCATGTCGATGCCGTCGACATCGCCGCGGAAGCGATCGCGTTCGGCGAGCAGACCTGGCGTGCGAACGGCCTGCCGCGCGGGCGCAGAGTCGGCCACGCGAGCGACGTTCCGCGCTTCCTCGCGGATGCGCGCGCGCGCGCCGAGACCTGGGATCTGATCATCGCGGATCCCCCGAGCTTCGCGCCCAGCGAGGCCAGCAAGGCCAAGGCGCTGCAGAGCTACGCGCTGCTGCACGCCGCGTGCTTGCACGTGCTCGCACCGGGCGGCTTGCTGCTCGCGGCGAGCTGCTCGAGCCACGTGCGCGCGCACGAGTTCGAAGCGGTGCTCGCCGACGCCGCTGCGCAGGAGGGGCGCGTGTTGCAGGTGCTCGCACGCGCGGGTGCGCCGGCCGATCATCCGCGCCTCCTCGCGTTTCCCGAGGGCGACTACCTCGACGTGATCATCGCGCGCGCGTGAGTCACTCCCACGAGCGACTCAGCCGGAACGCGGCGTTGATCAATCCGACGTGCGAGTAGGTCTGCGGGAAGTTGCCCGACTGCGCACCGCTCTGCACCAGCAGATCCTCGGAGTAGAGCCCGAGCCCGTTGTGCAGCGAGAGCAGGTGATCGAACAGCTCGCGCGCATCGTCTCTGCGCCCGACCATGAACAGCGCCTCGGCCAGCCAGAACGACACCACCGTGAACGCCGACTCCTGGATCCCGAAGTCGTCGGGGACCGCGTAGCGGCGCAACAACAGCGGGCCCAGTCGGAGCTCGCGCGCGATCGCATCGACGTGCGTGCGCGCGCGGGGATCCTCGCCGGTCAACAGCCGGAAGTGCATCGCGAGCAGCATCACCGCATCGAGGTTCTCGCGGCCTGCCGCCTGGGTGTACGCGCCCTTTTGCGCGCTCCAACACTGCTCGTCGAGGAGCGTGCGCGCCGTGGTCGCGAGTCGCTCGCCGGTCTCCGCGAGCTCGCGATCACCGAGCTCGCTTCCGATCTCCGCAGCCCGACGCGCACCCGCCCAGTGGGTGAGCAGCGTGAACGAGTGCAGCTGCTTCGTGCCGCGCAGCTCCCACGGTCCCGCGTCCGGCTCGTGCAGCGTCGCTTCGACCTGCTGCAACAGGTTGCGCAACAACGCGAGCGTGCCGTCGAGCTGGGGTTGCGCGCGCAGCCGCACGTCGAGCAACACGCGGCTGATCGCGAGGATCATCTCGCCGTACACGTCGTTCTGCACGTGCTCGCGCGCCTGGTTGCCGACGCGCACCGGACCCTCGCCGCGATAACCGGCGAGCTGCGGCAGCACGCGCTCTTCCATGTCGCTGTCGCCCGCGAGCGTGTACACCGGTCGCAGCACCGGGCCGTGGCTGGCCGCGACGTTGCGCAGATAGCCGAGGAACTTCTCGCGTTCTTCGAGGTGACCGATGCGTTCGAACGCGTCGAGTGTGAAGTACGCGTCGCGCAGCCAGCAGTAGCGATAGTCCCAGGTGCGCCCCGAGCCGGGAAACTCCGGCAGGCTCGTGGTCGTCGCGGCCAGCAACGCCCCGGTGTCTTCGTATTGATGCAGCTTGAGCGCGAGCGCGGAGCGGATCACCTCGTGCTGGTACTCGCGCGGGATACGGGTGTGCTTCACCCAACCGCGCCAGTACTCGATGGTGCGCTGCAGGAAACGCTCGCAGGTTTCTTCGAGGTGATCCTCGAGGGGTTGCCCCCAGCACAGTGCGAGGTGACCGTCGCGCGCGAGCACGAACGGCCGCGTCTCGCACACGTGCAGGAGCGGGAGATTGGTGGTGAGCCGCAGCGGCGCCGGGAGGTCCTGATACGCGATGTGATTGCTCGCGATCCAGCGTCGCGCGACCGTCTCGCCGTAGTCGTAGACCGGCTTGCACCGCACGCGGACGAGTGGTGCGCCTTCGATCAACCGCAGCACGCGCACGATCATCGTGGGGCGGTAGTAACGACCGAACTGCTCGAAGCGTGGTGCGAAGTCGTAGAGCTCGAACACGCCGTCGTCGGCCTCGAAGCGGGTGTGCACGACGTTCGTCGCATCGACGTACGCGTGCGCGACCGGCTTGCCGTGTATCGCTTCGATCGTGAACGCTCCGCCGCGTTCCTCGTCGAGCAGCGGGCCGAACACGAAGCTGGAGTCGGGCCGTGGCCAGCACAACCAGCGCACACTTCCGGCCTCGACGAGCGCATTTGTCGCGCAGTTGCCGATGATCGCGAGTCCGGTTGCCATGCGGCGTCTGCAGCATATACCGCCGGGCGTGCGGAGCACGTTGCGGGGGAACACGAGCGCGATCGCCGGCGCGAGCGATGTGGGCCGATCGGTCGCGGCCGATCAGCCGCTCGTCGTCGTCAGCAATCGTCTCCCGACCGCTGTTCACGTCACGGACGACGGCGCGATCGAGCTGCGTGACACCGTGGGTGGGCTCGCGACCGCGCTCGCGGGTGCACGCGAGCGCATGAAGTTCTCGTGGGTGGGCTGGCCTGGCCCGCTGTCGTCCGAGCTCGACTTCGACACCGTCGCGACCAAGCTGCGCGAGGCCGGCTACGAGCCGGTGCAGATCCCCCACGCGCTCGAGTCCGCCTACTACAACGGCATGTGCAACTCGGTCATCTGGCCGCTGTTCCACTACTTCCTCGGCCGCGTCGCATCCGAGCTCGCGTACTTCGAGGCCTACGCCGCGGTCAACGCTGCGTTCGCCGATGCGATCGCCCAGAGCGCGCCTCCCAACGCGCACGTCTGGGTGCACGACTATCACCTGATGATGGTGCCGTCGTTGCTGCGCGCGCGTCGATCGGACGTGCACATCAGCTTCTTCCTGCACATCCCGTTTCCCTCGTCGGAGGTCTATCGCATCCTGCCGGCGCGCGCCGAGCTGCTCGCCGGCGTGCTCGGCTCGGACTACATCGGCTTCCACACCGGCGACTACGCGCGACATTTTCGTTCGTCGTGCTTGCGCGTGCTCGGTGACGAGTCGGGCTTCGACTACGTCTCGCACGAGGGCCGGCGCGTCGGCATCGGCGTGCATCCGATCGGTGCCGACGTCGCACGCCTGCGCGCCGTGCTGCACTCGCCCACGTGCGCCGAGCGCATGAACGAGCTGCGCGATCGCTGGCAGGGCCGGCGCGTCATCCTCGGCGTGGAGCGGCTGGACTACAGCAAGGCGATCCCGCTCAAGCTGGCCGCGTACGAGGAGTTCCTGCGCCGCGATCCGCAGCGCGCCGCGCAGAACGTGCTCGTGCAGGTCGTGGTGCCGTCGCGGCTCGACACCGACGACTATCGCGAGCTCAAGGACGAGATCGAGCAGAGCGTCGGTCGCATCAACGGCCGCTTCGGCACGCCCGGCAGCACGCCGGTCGAGTACCTGCATCGCCAGTTCGATCTCGACGAGCTCGCGCCGGTCTATCGCAGTGCGGACGTCGGCATCGTGATCCCTGCGCGCGACGGCATGAACCTCGTCGCGCACGAGCTCGTGCTGTGTCAGTCGGAGGATCTCGGCGACGACGTCGCGCCCGGCGTGCTGTTGCTCAGCGAGTTCGCCGGCGCGGCGCACAGCCTCTCCCACGTGTTGCTCACCAATCCCTGGGACACGCGCGGCGTCGCCGATGCGCTCGAAGCTGCGCTCGCGATGAGCCCCGACGAGCGTCGCGATCGCATGGCGCGAATGCGCGAGCGCGTCATCGACATGGATTGCGAGAAGTGGGCGCAGCGCTTCCTCACCGCGGCGGAGGCCGTGCTCCGGCGCGAGCGTGGGCGTGACGATGTCACCCGCATCGGTCCCGAGCAGCGCCACGAGCTCGTCGCGCAGGCCGCGGCC
>DASZPU010000302.1:0-12016 GCA_035550195.1 Nannocystaceae bacterium | reverse complement strand
CGCAGGCGTGGCGACGTCGGCACCTTGCGCGGTGGGCTCGGTGTCACCCGGCACGATCGCCCAGAGCATCACGAGCCCCACCGCCGCCGCGCCGATGCCGACCGCAAAGCGCCGCTTCGGCGGACGCACGACGATCGGCTTGCTGCGCGTCGGCGGCATCGTGGTCATGCCGGCGGTGAGACGGATCTCGCTGCTCGCGGTGGGCAGCGGGAACTCCATGCTCGGCGTCGAGTCGCCGCGCAGCAGCAGCTGCACGCCCTCCAACGTCTCGCGCATCTCCTTCGCGCTCTGGAATCGATCGGCGCGCGCCTTCGCGAGGCTGCGCTCGACGATCGCCGCGAGCACGGGCGGCACGTCTTGCGGCAAGCGTGGCGGATCCGCCGACACCTGCATGCGCACCAGCGCGACCGGATCCTCCGACTGGAACGGCGTGCGACCGGCGAGCATCTCGTAGAGCAGGATGCCGAGCGAGTAGAGATCGGAGCGCGCATCGGCTTCGACACCCGCGGCCTGCTCGGGGCTCATGTACGCCGGCGTGCCGAACACCAGGCCCGCGCGCGTCACCGCCTTGCCGTCGCGACTCTCGGGCCCGCCCATGATCTTCGCGATGCCGAAGTCGACGATCTTGAGCACCTCGTTGCCGTTGTGATCGCGCGTGATGAAGACGTTCTCGGGCTTGATGTCGCGGTGGATGACGCCCTGCGCATGCGCGTGCTCGAGCCCGCGGGCGATCTGCAGCGTCAACGCGATCGCGCGTAGCGACGGCAGTGGCTTGCCCAGCAGCTTGCCGAGCTCGCCGCCCTCGAGCAGCTGCATCACTATGAACTTCATGCCGTGCTCGGTCGTGCCGTAGTCGGTGACCTGCAGGCAGTTGGGATGATCGAGCCGCGAAGACGAACGCGCCTCGCGATCGAAGCGACTCGAGATGTCGGGATCGCGGCTCAGCGAGGGATGCAGCACCTTGATCGCGACGTCGCGCTCGAGCCCGAGGTGATGGCCGCGGAAGACCGCACCCATGCCACCGATGCCGAGCAGATCGTCGACGCGATAGCGGTCGGCGATCGTGCGGCCCACCAGATCCTGGAGATCTTGGTGGAGGCTCGCGAGCGCGGTGACCATCCGGCCCGGAGCATAGCAGGCGCGCTCGATCCGCGCGGTACGCTGGACCGCATCGGTACCGTGTTCGGTGCATCGATCGATGTGGCGCCGAGCACGACACGCCCCCCGGCGCGTCCGCGCGCACCGTGGCGCCCGTGACGGCTGCGGGGGAAACAACTACCGCAGCGGCTTCGTGCGCACCGTGTCTTGCTCGGGATCGGTCGATTCGGGTGCGACCGACGGCGTCTCGATGAAGCTCGTTCCGAGATCGCGCTCGATGCGAGCGAGTGCTTCCTGCGCCCAGTGTGCGAGCGAGAGCTCGTTGGTCGCGTGGAAGTCCGCGAGCATCTCTTCGAGCTCGCGTCGCGCACGCGCGCTGTCGCCGAGCATGTGTGCCACTTCGGCATCGAGCAGGCGCAGCTGCTGCAGCGCGACGTGCTCGCCGTTGATCGCGACCATGCCGCTCTTCGCCTCGGCGAGCAGGCCCGCGCCTTCTTCGAGGTCGCCCTTGCGCGCGAGCACGTAGCCGAGGAAGCCGCGGTTGAGCTGCACGTGGTAGTCGAAGCCGTACATCGCGGCGAGGCGCATGCACTCGCGGAACGCTTCTTCGGCGTGCGCGAGGTCTTCGTTGCGCAGGCGGAGATCGCCGAGGTTGTGCAGCGGCGTGAGCAGCAGACGCGGGAGGTTCGCGTCGCGGATCTCCTGCACCGCCGTCTCGATCTCCGGGATCGCGCGCTCGGGATCGCCACCGAACACCGCGAGGTACGCGATGCCCGACAGGTAGCTCATGCGCTGCAGCACCGGCACCTGCGCGGCGATGCTGCGCCCGAGATCGTGCAGGCGTCGCGCCTCGCCGATCTGACCGGAGAGCGACAGGCAGCGCAGCCGCACGCCGATGACGTGGCACTTGTCGGTGGCGTTGGCGTTGTCGAGATCGACGATCTCCATCGCCTGTCGGCTCCACCGCGCGGCCTTCTCGATCTCGCCCGCGGCGAGCAGCACCTCGGTGCGACGGTTCGCGATGCGCAGCTCGAGCACGCGATCGCGGGCGCTCTTCGCCGCCTCGCTGGCCTTCTCGAGCCGCGCGAGGGTGACGTCCATCTCGAGATCGCCTTGACCGGCGTAGCGATCGACGAGCCCGAGCCAGAACAACGCCTGCGCCCGGAAGTCACCGAGCAGCTCGGCGACGAGGATGCCGGCGTGATAGTGCTCGGCCTCGCGCATCGGATCGTCGAGCGCACCGGCGGCGTGCTGCAACAGCTGCAGCTGCGCGCGCAGCAAGCGATCGAGCGCGGTGGTGCGGCCGTGCTTGCGCAGCCGCGAGATCAACCGCTCGAGCACTTGGCCGGCGAGCTGGGGCTGGTGCGCGTCGAGCAGGCGATGCACCGCTTGCTCGAGCGCATCGATGGACTCGAGGCCCTCCGACGCATCGTCGAGCAGACGCGCGCGCAGGTACACGAAGTTGGCCTCGGGGTTCTCGAACTCTTCGATGCGCGCCGCGAGATCGAGCCGCGTCTCGTCGAGCGAGTCTTCGTAGCGACCGCGCACCGCCTCGCGCACCGACTCGTGGGCGAGCTGCACCATGCTCGCGCCCGACATCGCGCTGCGCATGATGAGGCCCTCGCCTTCGAGGCGATCGATGGTGCGCGTGAAACGTTCGGGACGCAGATCGCTGAGCTGCGCGAGCTGACGCTCTTCGATGGGCGCCTCGAGCAGGAACAGGATGCTGGCGATCTCCCAGCCCGACACGCCGAGGCCGTCGAGCCGCGCTTCGCTGCGCTGTGCGAGCGTCTTGTGCAGCTCTTCGGCCGCCGCCGATGCGCCGCGCAGCGCCCAGCTGTCGGCGTCGCGCAGCAAGATGCCTTCTTCGATCAAGACGCGCAGGGTCTCGCGGAAGCTGAGCGGGTGACCGCCGGTGAGCTTGTCGAGCATCGCCGCGAGCTCGCGCAACACCGGCGTGTCACCGAGCACGCCTTGCAGCACGAGCTGCATCTCGCGCTGCGAGAACGGGCGCAGGTTGAGCACCTCGGCCACCTGCTCGCGGCTGAGCGCCTGCAGCATCGGCGAGAGCTTGCTGTGCGGCTCCGTGGTGGCGATGAGCAAGAGCGGCACTTCGCCGTGATCGATCGCGCGGCAGAGCTGATCGAACGCGGCGCGCGTGGCCTCTTGTCCGCGCGAGAGGTTGGACAAGTGCAGCACGTAGGGCCGCTCGCGCGCGGCGGCGAGCAGGAACTCGGTGATCTGATCGGCGGCGCCCTCGGACAGGCCCTTGCGTCGCGCGGTGCGGACGAGATCGCCGTACGCGTGCACGGCCTTGCTGCGATCGCCGAGCGCGGTGGCGAGCTGCACGATCACGCTGGCGAACGCGCCGAGCTGCGAGGTGTCGTTCGACCAACAGCTGCCTTCGACGAACAGGCCATCGCCGAGCTGGACCTCGCGCCGCAGCTCGGCCACGAGCCGCTGCTTGCCCATGCCTTCGGGCGCCTTCACGAGCACCGTGCGCAGCAGACGTCCGCGCAGGCGCGTCGCGCTCGAGATCGAAGAGCCGGGCGTGGACTCGGCCGCGGCTTCGCCGACCGGACGCAGCACGTCGGCGGCCTTGTCGAGCAACAGCTCGCTGTAGTGCGCACGATCGACGAACGGCAGGTGCTCGACGAGCACGCGCGCGAACTCGCGGCGATCCTGCTCGCTCTGCGATCGATCGCGCAGCTGGGCAGCTTCGCGACGCAGGAGCTCGAGCACGATCGCGCGGGCGCTCTGCGGACGCTTGCTCGGATCGGGCTCGAGCATGCGACCGACCAGCTCGGCGACCACCGGACCGGCTTGTTGCAAGAGCGCGCCGGCGAGCTCGGGCCGCCAGTCTTTCTGCGCGCGCAGAGCTTCGCGGAAGTTCTTGCCGCCGAACGGTCGCTGCCCGCGGATCGCCGCGTACAACGTAGCGGCGAGCGAGTAGATGTCGGAGCGCGCGTCGGTGAGCTGGCCCTTCACCTTCTCGGGCGCGGAGAAGCCCGGCGTGCCGAGCACGGTGATGCTCTCTTCGTCCTCGCTCTCGGGTGGCTGCACCGAGTCGCTGGGATCACGCAGCATGCGCGCGAGCCCGAAGTCGATGAGCTTCGCCTGCGGCTGACCATCGGCCTCACCGCGCGCGACCAGCACGTTGGTGGGCTTGATGTCGCCGTGGACGAGGCCGAGCGCGTGGATGTAGTCGAGCGCGCGCGCGAGCTGCAGGAACAGCTCGACGATCAGCTCGCGCGATGCACCGCGCAGGAACGCGGCGAGATCGTCGCCACGCACCAGCTCTTGCGTGAAAAAGAAGCTGTCGGTCTCGACGCAGCGACCGAAGTCGTGCACGGTCGCGAGGTTCGGATGGTGCAGCTGCGTGAGGAGGCGGAACTCGTCCTTGAACGCGGCGGCGAGATTGTCTCCGACCGATCCCGAGCCCGGCGTTCCAAAGCTGCGCGTCACCGATCGACGGGCTTGGATGCGCGAGTCTTGTTGGTGGCTGCTGTCGGGACCGCCGACGATCCGCGGATCGGCGGAATCGCGACGGATCAGCTTGAGCGCGACGGCGCGGTCTTCGAGCTCGTCGTAGGCCTCGTAGACCGAGCCGAAGCCACCGCGACCCAACAACCGCCGCACCTCGTAGCGTCGAGCGATGCGCTTGGGTGGATCGGCGTCCTCGGGGAGCGCCTCGTGTTGGAGTTCTGAGGTCATCGCGAGCGCGGTGTGCAGAACGGGAAAACGGTTGGAATTTCGGGGACTGTAGAGGATGTGGCGGCACGCGAACAGCCGCGCGTCTCGTGAGTCAGAGCATTAGTCTACCGGACTTGTTCGTAAGTGCCATTACCTGCGTCCAGGTTCACGATCGCGATGCGCGTTTGTGGCGGGTGGGACGCTGTTCCGGATCGGAGGCACGGCCGCCTCTTCCCATACGGGGCGGAAGCGCACGTTTGATCGAGACGCACCAAGAGGTGATGGTCGGTCGACTGTGGTTCTTTGACAGCGTTTACTTCCCGTACGGGATGATCGGGTCATTCCGGCGTTCCGACGTGGCGTATCTTCCCGTTCGGGATGAACGACGGCCTCGCGCGAACACCTGCGGAGCTCGGCGCGCTCGTCCGCGCACGGCGACGAGCGCTCGGCGCGACGCAGATCGAGCTCGCGGCGCTCGCGGACGTGGGCGCGCGCTTCGTCGTCGAGCTCGAGCGCGGCAAGCCCACGCTCGAGCTCGGCCGCGTGATGCGAGTGCTCGCGCAACTCGGTCTCGAGCTCGTGATACGCGAGCGCGACGGCGCGGGGCGCTGAGATCAACCGCGACGCGATGACCACGCCGGCGTTTCGCCGTTGCGGATCGCGGCGAACGACGCGCGACCGATCGCAGCGTCGCCGCACGCGATCGTCTGCTCGTAGGCTTCGCGCTCGAGCGCGAGGCGCTGATCCTCGGGACGACCGCGGCCGTCGATGAGCGCGGCTTTATACGCCGCGATCGCGGTGGGCGATCGCTTGCGCACGAGATCGGCGAGCGCGTGCACGCGTGCGATCGCGTGATCGAGATCGGTCGCGCGCTCCTGCACGAGGCCGATGCGCAGCGCTTCGTCGGCATCGATCGATTCGCCGGTCATGCCGAGGCGCAGTGCGTGCGCGACTCCGACGTGCTCGGCGAGCTCCGCGGTGCCGCGTGCACCGGGCAGGATGCCGAGCCCGGTCTCGGGCAGCGCGAAGCTCGAGGCCGGCGTCGCGATCGCATAGTCGCCGGTGAGCACGTACTCGGTGCCCCAGCCGAGCGTGATGCCGTTGGGCACGACGACGTGGAACACCGGCAGGCGTCGCACGCGACGCAGGAGCTCGCGCTGACGCACGACGTGCGCGCGCACGCGGTCGTCGTCCCAACCGACGCGCTCGGTGACGTTCGCACCGCTCACGAAGATCGGCTTGCCGCTGCCGCTCGTGCGGCGCGACGTGGTGCACAGCGTCATGATGCTGTCGTGATCCTCGACGAGCGCGCACAGCTTCTCGATCGCCGCGAGCTGCTCGCCGCCGATCTCGTTGGCCTTGCCGTGCTCGAGCCACAGCGTGAGGAGCTTGCGCTCGGCATCGAGCTCGGCGTGCAGCGCAGCGATCGCGGCGAGGTCCATGCGCGAAGAGATCGCAGACGCAGCGACGGCGATCAAGTCAAGTCGGCAGGCGCGCGAGGTCGGCGGGCGTGTCGATGTTGTCGAGCACTGCGGGGTCGTCGACCGCGACTTCGTGGCGTCGCGCGCTTTGGAGCAGCGCGCGGAGGTTGTCGGTCGGCGCGGCGGCGAGCACTGCGGCGCGCAGCGAGGCCGGCAGGATCAACGGGTGGCCGCGGCGGCCTTCGTGTAGCGGTTGCACGACCGCGTCGCGATCCTCGGCGTGCGCGGCGAGTAGCGCGGCGATCGTCGACGCTTCGACGTGCGGGCGATCGACCGTCGCGAGCAACACGGCACCCTCGCCCGTCGCACGCAGACCGGCTTGCATGCTCGACAACGGGCCCTGCGCCCAGCCTTCGTGCCGAACGCGGCGCGCCGGCGTGATCGCGTCGTCGGGCAACGCGTGCGCGCCTTCGACGACGACGATCGGATCGCACCCCGCACTTCGCAGCGCATCGATCACATGACGCACGAAGGCCCGCCCCCGCCACTGCACCAGCGGCTTGGGCGAGCCCATGCGCAGCGACGCGCCCGCGGCGATCACGATCGCCGCGATCGTGCGCGTCACTTGTCCTTCTTCGCGCCGCCCTTGCGCACACCGGCCGGCGGCTTCGCGCCGCCACCCTTCGCGGGCTTCTCCGGCACCGGCGGTGCCGCAGCCACGCCACCGCCGTCGACCAGCTCCTGCGCCTTCTTCACCGCATCGATCGCGCTCTTGTCCGCGAAGAGCGTCTCCTTCGGCAGCACCACGCCGAGCGCACCCTTCTTCGCTTCGACCTTCACGCCGAGGCTGGGCAGCCCGATGTTGCCGGCCTTCTTCAGCGCCGCGAGCGAGGCCTTCGCATCCTTCGCCGCCGTCTTGTCCTTCGCCGCGAGCATCGTGAGCCGGAAGCGCAGGTACGCGACCGGATCGATCGCCGCGCACAGCTGACAGCCGCCCATGCTCGTGCGCAGGCGACCGAGCCCGTCGTGCTGCGCGAGGCTGTCCTTGCGCGGCTTCGCGATGCCCTTCATCACGTCGCCCGCCAGCCCCTTCGCACCCGCACCGATCGCCACGATCGCGGTGCCGTTCTTCACGAACGAGATCGCCTCGAGCGCGTCCTTCGACAGCAGGAACTGCACCTCGTCGAGCTCGCCCTTCATCGACTTCGGCGCGCGCACGACCATCCGGTCGGCCTTGCCGCCCGAGAGCGCCGCGCCGTCTTGCTTCCACTCGAAGCCGATCTGCGCGTCCTTGTTCGAGCCCTGCAGCGTCTGCTGGGCCTCGACCGCCTGCTTCATCGCGTCGGAGATCTTGCGCATCGAGTCGCGCGCCGCGGCATCGTCCTTCACGTCGGCCGCGATCAGCACCGAGAGCTGCCCCTTGCCGTCGACGTAGAGCGCGACCACGACGTCGTTCGCGATCTGCTTGAGCAGCAACACCGTGTTGTCGACCGCCTGCTTCACGATCTTCGTGAACGGCTCCGGGATCATCGACATCGGCACTGCGGCGTGGATGCTCTTCTCGAGCAGCGTCGGATCGCCCCACGACAGCGTGGTCACGAACATCGGCTTCCCGGGCAGCTTGCCTTCGATCGCCGTGGCCGCAGCCCGCGGCGCGCCGATCGGCTCGATGCCGAGCTTGCTGAACGGCGCGTCGGCGGACACGGTGAGCACCGCGTCGCGCGCCGTGCCGAGATCACCGATGAGCTCGATCGCACCGAGATCCTTCAACACCGCCGACAGCTGCTTCACGATCGGCGTGTTCTCGGGCACGCCGAGGATCGCCGCCGGGTTGAGCTCGTCCTTCGGAATGTTGATGACCTTCGCGTAGAGCCGCTTGTCGCTGCGCAGCTCGCCACGCAGCTTCGCCGCCTTCGCGACGTCTTCGGGCGACATGCCGACCAGCAGCTCCTTGCCCGATTCCTTGATCAAGAAGCGCTGCTTCTCCGACGCCTTGATCTCCCACATGCCGTCGCCCAGCGGCTGCGGGCGCGACGATGCCGGCGCGCCCTCGATCACCTTGCGCCCGTCGATCACCGCCACCGTCGCCGCGAGATCGATGTCGTCACCCTGGGCGGTCTCGCCCTGATTCGGATACGCGAACCACACGCCGTGCGTGCCCGCGAGATCGATGTTGTCGAGGAACGAGGGCGCGAAGCCCATCTGCAGCAGCCCCGCCTGGATCTCCGCCTTCGTGTCGCTGTTGCCCTCGGACGACCACCGCGTGGTCAGCTCCTTGAGCATGTCGAACATGTCGGCGACGCCGGAAATCGACGCCGTGATCTCGATCTTCTCGACTGCCTCGTTCGGCCGTGCCCCCGGCGCATCGCTCACGTCGCCCGACGGCGGCGTGCCTCCACCACCATCGATCACGAGCGGCGCGTCGCTGCCTTTCTGATTCTTCTTGTTGCACGACGACGCGGGCGCGACGGCGAGCACGAGCGCCGTGGCGAGCAGGAGCGGACGGGGGCTTCTCATGCGCGGCAGTGTACACCCTGCCGCCGAGCTGTCAGCCGGAGGGCTCTTCCGCGTCTGCGACCGGTGTGTCGCTCCAGGCCTCGCGGACCACGTTCATCGCGGAGCCGTCCCCGCCATGCCGATCTGCGACCAGCTCCGCGACGATGCTGATCGCAATCTCGACCGGCGTGCGGCCACCGAGCGACAGTCCGATGGGCGCGCGTACGCGCGACAGATCCGGCAGCGCGCGACCGAGCTCGCGCTCGCGATGCAGGATGCGACGCAGCACCGCGTGCACCTTGCGACGGCTGCCGATCATGCCGAGATAACGATGCGGTCGACGCAGCAGGTGCGCGAGCGCTTGCTCGTCGCGTGCGTGGTCGCGCGTGACGATGACGACGTAGTCGCGCGCATCGAGATCGCCGAGGATGCCGTCGAGCTCGTCGACGTCGGCGGGCTCGCGACGCGCGTCGGCGAACGCGGGATGCTCGAGCAGCTCGTCGCGATCGTCGGTCACACACACGCGGAAGCCCGCCGCGATCGCGAGCGGGGCCAGCGATTGCGCGACGTGCCCCGCCCCGATCACGAACAGTCGCGGTTGCGGCTGCAAGAATTCCACGAACACCTCCATGCTGCCGCCGCAGCACATCCCGAGATCCCGCACGAGATGGGCCTCGACGCGCCGTGGCCGGCCATCGCGCAGGCACTGTCGGCACGCGTCGAGCACCTGCGCCTCGATCGCGCCGCCGCCGACGGTGCCGATCTGATCGCCGTCCTCACGCAACAACAGCCGCGCCCCGACCACTTGGGGGGCAGAGCCCGACCGCTCGATCACGGTGGCCAGCGCCGCGACCGTACCGGCGGCGCCGTCGAGGATCTCGACGATCGCCCGCGCCACGTCGACGGCAGTGGCGCTGCCGAGCGAGGCGGCACGACGCTGTTGCATTGCAGAACGATGATAGCACCGCAGCGGCAAGATCCCGCCCCAGCGTGCTACGTTCGCCCGCGCCGCCGCTCGCCGGATAGTCGGCATTGCAGGCGCCGGGAGTCCGCCATGCGAGCTATCACGATCACACTGTTTCTCGTCGCCTCCCTCGCCGGCTGTGACACCAAGCCGAAGGAAGAGGACAAGGCCCCGTCGAAGAAGGGCGTCTTCGATCTCAAGCAGGCACCGCCCACCACGGCCAGCAAGGAAGAGCTCGAGGAAGCGCGCCGCAAGGCCGGCTTCAAGAGCAACGAAGAGGTGATGGCCGAGGCGCGCGCGAAGGATCAGAAGAACGGCAAGATCTGGATCAAGGAGCGCCTCAAGGACTATCGCAAGCTCGTCGACGACGTGAAGAAGGAAGTCGACGACATCGAGAAGTCCGCGTCGAAGTGGAAGGACGCGAAGGCGTTCGAGGCGTGGAACGAGAAGTACAAGAAGGACGTGTCGAAGCTCATGAAGGGCTACGACGAGCTCACGGCGAAGGGCACCGAGGGCAGCGACACGCAGACGATGCTCGCGGAGGCGATGCGCGCGTGGGAAGACCTGCGCGGCGACCTCGGCCCGGAGATCGCGACGAAGGAAAAGGAAGAGGCGTTCAAGGCCGCGCTCGCGAACATCCGCAAGGAGCTCGACGAGTTCAGCAAGGCGCTCGACGAGATCGAGAAGGACGACTCGCTCGTCGCCGAGCCCGCCGAAGGCGAAGCGAAGCCCGACGAAGGCAAGGGTGAAGCGAAGGCCGACACCGCCAAAGGCGGTGCCAAAGACAACGACGGCAAGGGCGAAGCCAAGGGCGAAGAGAAGGGCGAGAAGAAGGGCGAAGGGAAGAAGGGCGGCTGACCTCTTGCTCGCTCCGCGCGCGTAACATCTGCCGCGCGCGCACCGGCATCAGCGCGAGATCGTGAACCAACCCTTTCGCTTCCTGGCTGGCTACGCGAAAAAAAGCGTGGGCCAGTACGCGCTTGGCACGGTGGCGCTGTTCGCCACCAACTACGCCGTCGTGCGCATCCCCGCGCTCATGGGCGAAGCGCTCAACGTGCTCGAGCGCGAAGGCACGAGCGCGCTGGCCAATGCGCGCGCGCTCGCGGTCGAGCTCGTGATCATGGCGCTCGCCGTGATCGTGGTGCGCACGCTGTCGCGCGTGCTGTTCTTCAACCCCGGTCGCGAGATCGAGTACCGCCTCGGCCTCGACCTCTTCGAGCGCTTGCTCGGCCTGCAGCGTCCCTACTTCGACAAGCGCAAGGTCGGCGAGCTGGTCAGCATCGCCAGCAACGACACCACCGCCGTGCGCCTCTTGGTCGGCTTCGTCGGCCTGCAGGTGTGCAACGTGATGGTCGCGATCCCGATGCACCTGTGGCAGATGGCGCGCACCGATCTCGCGCTCACGCTGTGGTGCCTGCTGCCGGTCACGTTCGGCGCGGCCTACATGCGTTGGACGGTGAAGCGCTTCTTCGCGATGGTGCGCGACGGCATGCAGCTGCTCGCGAAGCTGTCGGAGCGCGTGCTCGAGTCCTACGCCGGCATCGGCACCATTCGCGCGCACGCGGCCGAAGAAGCCACGCTCGCGCGCTTCGAGGAGCGCAACAAGGCGTACCTCGAGCTGCAGCTGCGCGTGTCGGCGATCCGTGCGTTCGGCATGCCGGTGCTCGCGTTCTCCGGTCTCGTCGGTGCGGGCGTCGTGCTGTGGGCCGGTGGCAATCGCGTGCTCGCGAACGAGCTCGGCGTCGGTGATCTCGCCGCGTTCATGGCGTTGCTCATCTCGCTGGTCGGTACGCTCACCTCGCTCGCGTGGGTGCTCGCCGCAGTCGGCCGCGGCATGATCGCGACCGATCGCGTCGCCGAGGTGCTGCACACGCCCGACGGCCTGCCCGAGGTGAAGCAGCAGCTCGCGCTCGCCGACGCGCCGCGCATCGAGCTGCGCAAGCTCGCGTTCACCTACGACGGCGCCGACGAGCCCGCGCTCGCCGACGTCGACGTGACGATCGAGCCCGGCGAGACGCTCGGCATCTTCGGCAAGACCGGCTCGGGCAAGACCACGCTCGTCAACCTGCTCACGCGCGTGTACACGCCGCCGCCGGGCACGATCTTCGTCGACGGTGCCGACATCACCGAGCTGCCCTTGCCCGCGCTGCGCGAGGCGATGGCGGTCGTGCCGCAGACACCGTTTCTGTTCTCGATGCGGCTGCGCGACAACATCACGCTCGTCGAAGCGAATCCGCGGCGGCGCAAGCAGAAGGGCAAGGACGAGCAGCCCGAGCCCGATCCGGTCGATCCGCGGCTCGATCAAGTGCTCGCCGAAGCGTGCCTCGCCGAGGACATCAAGCAC
>DASZPU010000301.1:0-8600 GCA_035550195.1 Nannocystaceae bacterium | reverse complement strand
CAAGGCCGCCGCGGGCTGGGGCGGCGATCATCTGGTCGCGTTCGAGGGCAAAGATCCCGCGCCCGGTACGACGCCGCTGGTCGCCGCCGTCACCGCGTGGGACACCGAGAACGACGCCAAGGAGTTCGAAGCCGCATTTCGCACCTATCTCGCGGAACATGCGGCCGGCGGACACGTGATCGATCGCAAGGATCGCCGCGTCGTGTTCGCCACGGGTATCCCGGCCGAGATCGGAAAGGACGCGCTGCGCCAGGCGTTGTGGCGAGGCGCGCACGTGGGCAAGTAGATGGCGAGCCGTACTCCAGCGCTCGATCGATTGCTCGCGGCGGGGATCCGTCGCCAGCGACTCGCCGATGCGGCGTGGGGGCTCGCGCGCATCGCCTTGCCCGCGGGGCTCGTGATCGCAGCGCTCGCGATCGTGCTCGTGCGGCGCTTCGGTGTGCCCGAGCTCGCACTGTGGAGCTGCGCGCTGCCGGTGCCCGCGGTGCTCGCGTGGGCGTGGCTGCGCCCGCGCTCGTCACGACGCGTCGCGCGTCGGCTCGACGAGCACCACGGCCTGCACGATCGACTCGGCGCAGCGCTCGAGCTGCTCGGTGCGAAACCCACGGACGACACGCGCACGGCTGCGATCATCGAGCTGTTGCGCGCGCAGGCGGAGTCGCTCGCACCGAAGGTCGATCCGCGTCCGGCGATTCCCGTGCACGTGCCGACGCCGCGCATCGCCGATGCGGTGGGCGTCGCACTGCTCGGCGGTGCGCTGCTCGTGCCGCAGCCGCGCGCGCTCGAGCTGTACAGCGTGCCGATCGATCTGCGCTTCTCGCTGCAGACCGTGCAGGCGCGCGCGGGCCTCGATCTCGCGCTCGCAGGGCCGCTGCGCCAGAGCCTGCGCGAGCTCTCCGGCAAGGACGACAAGCCCGCGGCCGCGGCCGAAGCGATCCTCGAGATCCTCGATGCGCTCGAGAAGGGCGACATCGATCGCGCGCTCGCACTCGAGAAGCTCGAGCAGCTCGACAAGGAGCTCGCCGATGCGCAGGCCGAGCAAGAGGCCGAGCTGCGCGAGGATCCGGCGACGCTCGCCGAAGCGCTGCAAGAGCTCGCGGGTGCGCTCGAGCAAGAAGAGGTCACCGCCGACGCCGGCAAGGCGCTCGACAAGGGTGAAGGCGAGCAAGCCGAGGCCGAGCTCGCCGAAGCCGAGGCGGAAGCCGAAGCGTCGGAACAGTCCGAAGAGCAGATGAAGCGCGCGCTGTCGGACGCCGAGAAGCGGCTCGGCAAGCAGCAGGACGAGCGCGAGTCGAGCGAGCGCGCGAAGCAGCTCGACGAGGCCGAACGACGCCTCCGCAAAGAAGAGAAGAAGAAGCCCGAGACGCCCGAAGAGAAGGAAGAGCAGGAGCGGCGGCTCAAGAAGATGAAGAAGGACCTCGAGGAGCTGCGGCGCAAGCACGAGCGCGAGCTCGCGGCGCAGAAGAAGGTCGAAGAGCTGCGGCGCAACGCCGACAAGGCCAGCAAGTCGAAGGCCGGCTCGCAGGAGCGCAAGCGCGAGCTCGAGAAGCTCGGACGCGGCATGAAGGAAGCGAGTCGATCGGCGCGCGGCTCACAGCGCATGCAGGGCGCACGCGATGCACTCGAAGAGGCGAAGACGTTCGTGCGGCGCGCGGGCCAGCAAGGTGCGGGCGAAGATCGTCGGCGCCAACAATCGCGTCGCTTCGAGAAGGCCGCGAAGGGTCAGCAGGGCAAAGAAGGTCAAGGCAAGGGCAAGGACGGCAAGGGCAAGGGTCAGTCCACGCTGCTCGTCGAAGGCGAGGTCGGCGAAGGCAAGTCGCAGCAGATGGTCGAGATGCCCGGCCAACAAGGCGAAGGGCAAGAGGGCCAAGGCGAAGGCCAGCAAGGCGAGGGCCAGCAAGGCGAAGGCCAAGACGGACAAGGCGAAGGCGATCAGGGCGAAGGGCAGGACGGCGAGGGCGAAGGGCAAGAGGGCGACGGCCAGCAAGGTGACGGCAGCCAAGGCATGCCCGGCAGCGATGGCATCGGCACCGGCTCGCAGGATCCGATGGGCGATCCCAGCAAGATTCCCGCGCACCTTCGCAACGTGAAGGTGAACGCGAAGCGCGGCAAAGGTGTCAGCAAGGCCGAGGTGCTGAAGGACGCCAGCCAGCGCGGCTTCGCGAGCGAGCCCTACCGCAAGATGTACAAGGAGTATCGCGACTTCGCCCAGAGCGCGATCGATTCCGATGCGATGAACGCGGCGCAGCGGCGCCTCGTGAAGCGCTACTACCAGATGATCCAAGGACGCTGACTTTGACGATGTCGACTGCCATCACGACCGCAGATACCAGGCAAGAGCTCGAGGCGATGCACGCCGATCTGGACGCGCTCACGCGCGAGGTCCAGCGCGTGATCGTCGGGCAAGACCGCGTGATCCGATCGGTCATCACGTGCCTGCTCGCGGGCGGTCACGGCCTGCTCGAAGGCGTGCCCGGGCTGGGCAAGACGTTGCTCATCCGCACCGTCGCGAGCGCGGTGCACCTCGACTTCGCGCGCATCCAGTTCACGCCCGACTTGATGCCCGCCGACATCGTCGGCACGTCGATGCTGCTGCAGAGCGAAGGCGACACTAGCGGTCGCCCGGTGCTGCAGTACCAGCCCGGTCCCATCTTCGCGAACATCGTGCTCGCCGACGAGATCAACCGCGCCACGCCGAAGACGCAGAGCGCGTTGCTCGAGGCGATGGCCGAAGGCACGGTGACCGCCGGCGGCGAGACCCGCAAGCTGCCCGATCCGTTCCTCGTGCTCGCGACCCAGAACCCGCTCGAGATGGAGGGCACGTATCCGCTGCCCGAGGCGCAGCTCGATCGCTTCCTCTTCAAGGTGCACGTCGGGTTCCCGGCCGAGGAAGAGCTGATGGCGATCCTCGATCGCACCACCGGCATCGACAGTGCGACGGTCAAGCCGGTGATCGATGCGCGTCGCATCGGACAGATGCGCGAGCTCGTGCGCGCGATCCCGGTGACCGACAGCGTCACGCGCTACGTCGTTCGCGTGCTGCGTGCGACCCACCCCGACGATCCGCGCGCGCCCGATCTCGTGAAGCGCTACGTGCGATTCGGCGGCAGCCCGCGCGGCGCCCAGTCGATGCTGATGGGCGCGCGCATCCGCTGCACGATGGATGGGCGGCTCACACCGTCGATCGAGGACGTGCGCGCGGTCGCGGGTGAAGCGCTGCGTCACCGCGTCATCTTGAACTTCGAGGGCGAGGCCGAGGGCATCTCCATCGACGACTGCATCGCGAAGACGCTCGAGGCGGTCCCCGCGGACAAGTAGGCACGTTCGTGGCAGCGCGCGCCCGAGCGAAACAGCTGACAGCCGACGACGACGAGACGCTCTTCGACGAGGCGTTCCTCGCGAAGCTCGAGCTCTTGCACGTCATCGCACGCCGGCTCTTCCGCGGACGTCAGCGTGCGGAACGCAAGACCCGCAAGATCGGCAGCGGCCTCGAGTTCGCCGATCACCGCGAGTACTCGCCCGGCGACGACATCCGCTACCTCGACTGGACCGCGTGGGTGCGGCTGCGTCACCGCCTCATCCGCTTGTTCGAGGAAGACGAGGATCTGCCCATTCGCATCGTCGTCGACGTCAGCGACTCGATGGCCACGCGGCGACGCGCGAAGCTCCGCTATGCGCGACAGGTCGCGGCTGCGCTCGCGTACGTCGGGCTCGCGAACCTCGATCGCGTCGGGCTCACCTGCGCGAGCGGTAGCACGTTCGAGACGTTGCCCGCGGTGCGCGGCAAGGGCCGCATCTTCCAGGTGTTCCAGTTCCTCAAGTCGGTCGCGCCCGGTGGTGCGACGGCGTTGCGGCCCGCGCTCTCGCGCGTCGCGGCGCAGAGCCACCAGCCCGGGCTCACCGTCGTCATCAGCGACTTCTACGACATGGAAGCGTTCGAGGGGCTCAACCTCTTGCGCTTCCGCAAGCACGATCCGGTCGCGATCCAGGTGCTCGATCCGATCGAAGCCGATCCGCGCGGCACCGGTCTTCGCGGCGACGTGATGGTGGTCGACTGCGAAGGCGGGCAGCGCCGCGAGATCACGGTGTCGCCGAAGACCCTCGATGCATTCGCAGCGGCGCACGAACGCTTCTGCCACACGCTCGAGACCAGCTGTCGCTCGCGCGGGATCCACTACGTGCGCGCGAACATCGACGTGCCGTTCGACGACTTGGTGCTCAGGATGTTCCGCCAAGGAGGCATCCTCCTATGACCCCCGCGATCGTCACGGGCTCCGCGCGACGGGCTGTCGCCCCGGATGCCCCCTTCCAGGGGGCGTCATGAGCTTCGCCGGCTTCACACTCGCGCAGCTGTGGCCCATCCTCGGCGTCGGCGCGGTCGCGATCACGGCGATGTACCTGTTGCGCATGCGCAGGCGCCAAGTGGTGGTGCCGTTCGCCGCGCTATGGGAGCAGGTCACGCGCGAGAGCGAGAGCCGAAAGCTGTGGCGACGGCTGCGACGCGTGCTGTCGTGGCTCGTGCAGATGATCGTGCTCGTGCTGGTGTGCGCGACGCTCGGCGATCCGCGACCCGAGGTGTGGCTGCGCGACCCGATGACGCTCGCGATCGTCGTCGATCGCTCGGCGAGCATGGCGGGCCCGCACGCCGATGGCGGCACGCGCCTCGATGCTGCACGCGCGCGCATCGAACAGGAGATCGCCGGGCTCGGTCCGGTCGATCGCGCGCTGGTGATCGCTGCCGGTGAAGAGGTCGGTGTGGTCGCGCCCTTGTCGGGCGATGCGGAGCCGCTGCTCGCGGGGCTGCCTGCGCTCGCGCCGAGCTACGGCGAGGCCGATCTCGGCCGCGCGCTCGCGCTGGCCAGCAACGCGATCGCGGCCGCGAACGGCCCCCGCATCCTCGTGCTCACCGACGGAGCGCTCGACGACGCGGGTATCGCTGCGCTCGCGCGCTGCAACGAAGGGCCGATTCCGTGTCAGGTCGCGCTCGTCGATGGCGCGGCCGACAACGTCGCGATCACGGCCTTCGCCGCGCGCCGCTATCCCAACGCGCGCGACAAGATCGAAGTGCTCGCCGAGGTGCGCAACCTCGGCGATTCACCGGCGGTGGTCGAGCTCGACGTGCAGGCCGACGGTGCGAGCGTGGGCAAGCGTCGGCTCGAGCTGGCGCCCGGACAATCGAAGCGCGAGGCGCTCGCGGATCTCGATGCTGCGCGTGCACGCTTCGTCGCGCGGCTCTCCGAAGTCGGCGATCCTCCGCCGGGCTTCTCCACCGCGCTCGGCCCCGCGTTCGACGACGTCGCGTACGCGGTCGTGCCTCCGCTGTCGCCCTTGTCCGTCGTCGTCGTCACCGACGGCACCGATCTGTTCCTCGAGGCCGCGCTGCTCACCCAGGGCGAGCACGTCGAGCTCGTCGGGGTATCGCCCGATCAAGCCGCGGCCGGCATCGCCGCGGTGCGCGAGGCCGACGTCGTGGTGTTCGACGTCGCCGACGGGCCGCTGCCGCAGGCGCTGCCCGAAGCGCACGTGCTGATCTTCGATCCGTGGCGCAACGCGAGCTCGCCCTGCCCCATCGCGAAGAAGGCCGACGTGAAGCGGCCCTTCCTCACCGAACAGCTGCGCACGCATCCCATCCTCGACTCGGTGGTGCTGAAGGACGTCAACATCGGACGCGGCACCACGTTCGCGCTCGAGCCCGGCGATCAAGCGCTGGTGCGCACGCTCGGCGAGCCGATCGCGGTGCTGCGCGAGCGTGGCGATCACGGGCTCGTCGCGATCGGCTTCGATCCGCGCCAGTCCGATCTGCCGCTGCGCGTGGCGTTCCCGGTGTTCGTCGACAACGTGCTGCGCTGGTTCGAGGCGCGCGAGCCCGGCTTCGTCGCATCGGTGGGGCTCGGCCACGCGCGCGAGCTCTCGCTCGCCGATCTGGGCCTGCCACCCGAAGGCGTCGAGCGCGTGCGCGTCGAGCATCCCGACGGCAGCGTGCGCGAGCAACCGGTCGAGCACGAACGCATTCGCCTGCGCGCGCTCGTGCCCGGCTTCTATGCGATCCACGCGAGCGTCGACGGCGACGACGGGCCCAGCGAGATCACGGCGGAGCTCGCGGTGAACCAAAGCGGCGCGGCCTCGAGTGATCTGCACGGACGCGTCGAGGAGCTCGCCGCGATGGCGACCGCAGGTCCGGCGCCCGAGCCCGCCCCCGTCTCACAAGGCCCCTTGTGGACCGCGATCCTCTTGCTCGCCGCGCTCGTCGTCGTGATCGAGTGGGCGACCTACCACCGGAGGATCACGGTATGAGCCGCGCCCGCGAGCTGACGTGGCTCTGGGGGCTCGTCGCGCTCGTCGCCGGCGTGGCGATCGCTGCTGCGATCGGCATGTTCGCGCCGCCGGTGCCCGCGTGGGTCGTGAAGATCCCCGCCGAGCTCGCCGCGAAGCTGTCGAACGCCGGCACCGACGAGGTCACCATCGCGCGCCCCGCTGCGCTGTGGCTGGTGCCGATCGCCGCCCTGCCCTTCTTCATCGTGATGCTCGCGAAGAGCCTCGTCGATGCGCCCCGCTGGCAGCTCTTCCTGCAGCTGTTGCTGCGCACGCTCGCGCTCGCCGCGGTCGCGCTCGCGTTGGCGATGCCGAGCTTGCAGAGCCCGATCCGCGGCAAGACCGTCGTGTTCGTGATCGACACGTCGGCGAGCGTCGACGAAGGCCAGCTCCGTGCGGCGCGCGGCCTCGTCGACGAAGCGCTCGCGCAGGTACGCGAAGAGATCGCCACCGACGTCGATCGCGAGGATCGCACGCGGCTCGGGCTCGTCACCTATGCGACGCGCGCCGACGTGCGCACGCTCGAGCCCGAGTCCGATCTCGCGCAGCTCGTGAAGCCCAGCGAGGGCGACGATGCGCTCGGCAGCGATCACGCCGGTGCGCTGCGGCTCGCGGCAGCGCTCGTCGATCCGCAGACCGAAGGTCGCGTCGTGCTCGTCACCGATGCGGCCGGCAGCGCGCTCGAACGCGAAGACCTCGCGACCGCGGTGCGCGAGCTCGCGGCCGCGAACGTCTCGGTGCACACGCGCTCGTTCCCACCGGCCGCGCGCGACGACGTCGCGGTCGAAGCGGTCCACCTGCCCAGCGAGCTGCGCGTCGGCCAGACCTTCGAGGTCGCGATCGATCTGTGGTCCTCCAAGCCGCACGAGCTCACGCTCGCGCTCTCGCAGAACGGCGAGCCCAATGCACTGCAGAAGGACACCACGGTGTCGCTGCGCACCGGCAAGACGCAGGTGAAGATGCAGGCGCGCGTGAGCAAGCCGGGCGCGGTGGTGTTCGCCGCCGAGCTCGACACGTCTGCGCTCGATGCCGCCGACAATCGCAGCGACGGCAACGATCGCGCCGCGGTCGCTGGCGACGTGCAAGGTCGACCGCGGGTGCTGCTCGCCAGCACCGACGGCGGCGGTCCGCTCGCATCGGCGTTGCGCGCCGATCATCTCGACGTCGAGGTGATGGGCCCGGGCAGCGTGCCGCAGACCGCCGACGCGCTGCGGCCCTACGATCTCGTCGTGTTCTCCGACGTCGCGGCGCGCAGCGTGCCCGCAGCCTCGCAGCGCGCAGTCGAGGACTACGTCGAGCAGCAAGGCGGCGGGTTCGTGATGGTCGGCGGCGAGAACTCGTACGGCGTCGGCGGCTGGCAGAACACCGCGATCGAGCGCGTGCTGCCGGTGCGCTTCGAGGGTCAACGTCAGCGCGAGCAGGCCAAGCTCGCGCTCGTGCTGGTCATCGACAAGAGCGGCTCGATGAGCAGCGAGGATCGCCTCGATCTCGTGAAGGAAGCCGCGCGCGCGACTGCGACGACGCTCGAGCCCACCGATCAGATCGGCGTCATCGCGTTCGACTCGCGGCCGCACGTGCTGGTGCGCCTCAAGAGCGCGAAGAGCCGCATCAACATCGCGGGCGACATCCGTCGGCTCGCGGCGGGTGGTGGCACGAACGCGTTGCCGGCGCTGCGCGAGGCCTATCTGCAGCTCACCGGCAGCAACGCGCTGGTGAAGCACGTCATCTTGCTCTCCGATGGCCAGTCGCCGGAGGCCGGCGTCGATGCGCTGCTCGGCGACATGCGCGACGCCGACATCACGGTGTCGGCGGTCGGCGTCGGTGCGGGCGCGGGCAAGGACTTCCTGCGCCGCGTGGCGAGCCGCGGACGCGGGCGCTTCTACTTCTCGCAGGACGGCACCGACGTGCCGCGCATCTTCTCGCGCGACACTCGTGAAGCGACGAAGAACGCGATCGACGAGCAGCTGCACTACCCGCGGGTCGCGAAGGCGGTGCAGGCGTTGCGCGGCATCGACTTCTCGCGCGCGCCGGGGCTGCGTGGGCTCGTGCCGGTGAAGCCGAAGCCGCTGTCGGAGCTGCTCTTGCGCACGAGCACCGGCGAGCCCTTGCTAGTACGCGGTCGCAAGGGTCTCGGTCAGACCGCCGCATTCGCGAGCGATGCGAAGGCGCGCTGGACCGCCGGCTGGCTGGGCTGGAGCGGGTTCGCGAAGCTGTGGGGACAGATCGCGCGCGACACGATGCGCCAGGGCGCGACGCTGCTCGGTGGTGCGTCGATCAAGATCGTGCCG
>DASZPU010000300.1:0-6816 GCA_035550195.1 Nannocystaceae bacterium | reverse complement strand
GAGCAGGTCGAGCTTGTGCGGCTTGCCGTCGGCGACGTTCGCCGAATCGAAGTCGGCACCGGTCGCGACGGTCTTGCCGTCGATCTTGAGCAGTAGATCGCCCTTGCCGATCTGCTCGCAACCCTTCTCGCAGCCGAGGTTGTACGAGATGAACACGCCTTCTTGGAGGTCTTTGGGGCCGGGAATCTTGAACTGGTTGCCGCCCTTTTCGCACGAACCGAGCGTGAAGGCGGAGAGCAACGCGAGGGAGGCGACAAGGCGCTTCATGACCGTGGGCTCCTGATGGCGCCGGACTTTAGGCCGCCGCCCGAAGCGAGTCAACGCGCCAGGGAGCGCCCGATTTCAGGCCCTGGCGCCTTTCGAGCCGCACGCCACCTAAATGCGGGCGCGGAGCGTGAACGCGAAGGTCCAGAACTGCGGGAGCTGGTCCTTGAACGATCCGCCCGACTGCATCTTCGCGGCCTCGTCGAGCACCTTGACGGGCAGCGCGAGTGACGTCGAGCCCGACTGCAGGTTCGCGATCGCGTACCACGTCCACAGGTAGTCGAACTGCACGCCGACCGCGAGGTGCTCGAGCACGTTCACGCCGAAGCCGGCTTCGATCGGCACCGCGAGCCCGTGGAAGTCGAGCTGCGAGGATCCGACCGCGGTGTTGTAGCGCGCGCGAAAGAGGTTGTAGTGCACGCCGCTGCCGACGTACGCGTTGAAGCGACCGCGCGGGATGAAGTGCACGCGGAACATCGGCCCGACCTGCGCGGTGCGGAGCTTGCTGTCGTTCACCGTGAGCGTGCCGAAATCGATGCCGAGCGCTTGTCCGGCGAGCGCGCCGAGTGCGGTCTGCAGGAAGTACGGATCGAGCCCGTAGAGCGTGAGCATGTTCGTGCCGGGCGTGACGTTGCTGCCCAGCATGCCCCAACCACCCGACACGCCGATGTCGACCCAACCCTTGATGTTGCCGCCGAGGAATCCGTCGATGCGAAAGCCCGGACGCGCGGCGTGCTTCGACTCGCTGCATGCGGCGCGCAGACAACCGATCGTGCCGATGCGCAGATCGGTGGTGAAGCCTTGATGCGAGAACTTGCGCAGCCACGGCGACGCGCTGCGATGCAAGCCGACGCCGGTCGTCGGTGCGCTCGCGGCTGCGGCGCTCGGCGAAGGCGGCTCGGGTGTCGACGGCAGCGGTGCGATCGGTGCCGGTGCAGTCGCTGCGGGTGCAGTCGCTGCGGGTGCAGTCGCGACCGGTGCAGTCGCGACCGGTGCGCTCGTGATCGGCGCCGGCGTTGGTTCCGCCGCAACCGGCTCCACCGGCTCGCTCGCGATCATCAACGCGCGCGGTCGCTGCAGCGGCACCGCATTGCCGGTATCCGCGGCGAGCGCGGGTCGCCCGATGGCGAACGCTCCGCAGAGCGTCCCCGCGACCATCCACTTGCTCATCCGCACCGTCACTTCGTCCTTCCCGCCAACGGCGCTCGGATAACGCCGCGCCCGATCGAGGCCATGGCCTACTCGTACGGCGTCCGTGATCGCGTGCCCGCGCCGGGGTGGAACCCGCCCGCGGGACGGGCGTTGTAGTGGGCCCTACCGGCCCGTCCGGAGCCGTTTGGGGGCGCGCGTCCCGAATCGACGTCGTCCACGATTTAAGGCAGAAGCGAACGTGGGAAGATCCCGCCGATGCGCCGCCTCGCCGCTTTGCTGATCGTCTGCACGCTCGCGTGCGGCGGCGACCCGTTGGAGGCCAACCAGTCGACGATCTCGACGACGCCCACCACGCACGACACGGGTGGCACCACGGTCGATCCGCCCACCACCGGTGACGACGACACCGACGACGGGCCGAGCGAGATGTGCGGCAACGGCATCATCGAGATCGGCGAAGAGTGCGATCACGGCGCGCAGAACGGCATGGGCGCGTGTCGGACCAACTGCTCGCTCAACAGCTGCGGCGATGGCTACGTCGGCCCGGGTGAAGGCTGCGACGACGCGAACTTCGTCGACGACGACGATTGCACGAATCTCTGCAAGCTGCCGTCGTGTGGCAACCATCTGCTCGACGTCGGCGAAGAGTGCGACGACGGCAACGATGTCGAAGGTGATGGTTGCTCGACGAAGTGCACCGCACCGGCGTGCGGCGACATGATCGTCGAAGCACCCGAAGAGTGCGACGGTCCGCCCGAGGACAACTGCAGCGCGCTGCCGGGCATGATGTTCAACAACGGTCAGCTGCAGTGCAGCGCCGCGTGCTTGATCGACACCAGCGGCTGTGGCTTCTGCGGCAACGGTCTGATCGAGCCCGCGGAATCGTGCGACGGTGCGAACCTCGGCGCGGCGACGTGCCTGTCGAAGGGCCACGTGTACGGCACGCTGACGTGCTTGCCCGCGTGCAACGGCTTCGACGACTCGATGTGCAGCAACTGTGGCAACAGCGTGATCGATGCCGGCGAGCAGTGCGACACGCTGAACCTCGGCGGGCAGACGTGCGTCGGGCTCGGGCACGACAGCGGCACGCTCTTGTGCGCGAACTGTCTGTTCGTCGAGACGCTGTGCGGCGACTGCAACAACGGCATCCTCGACGGCACCGAGCAGTGCGACATGGCCATGCTCGGCGGGCAGACCTGCGCGACCCAGGGCTACGCCGGTGGCGGCACGCTGGTCTGCCACGGCGACTGCACGCTCGACACCGACGGCTGCTGCGTCGGCGTCGACAACGATTGCAGCGTGCACCCGTGCTGCGCACCGACGACGTGCGACACGAGCACGAACCCCGACACGTGCTGCCTGCCGATGGGCCAGCCGTGCACGATGGCCACGCAAGCGCAGTGCTGCTCCGGCACGTGCTCCGGCGGCAACATGTGCACTTGACCTCGAGCCCGACGTGGCTTCGCCACGGCGGAGAGCGAGCATGACTGTCCGCGCGAGGAAGAGCGCCGGAGGGCGCGACCAGAACTAGACTTGTTCCAGCTCGAGGATCGGTGCGCCGGCTTCGACGTCGGCTTCGTCGCGCACGAGCACCGCCTTCACGCGCGCGCGCTCGGGCAAGCCTTCGCCGCCGTATGCGAGGCGGTTGAACGTCTTCATCACCTCGAGCAACGCGACGGTCTGGCCCACAGTGATCTCGTCGCCGACCGCGACGAAGTTGGGCTTGTCGGGGGACGGTCGCGCGTAGAAGCGACCCGACAGCGGTGCGCGGAAGACCAGGCGCGAGGCGTCGTCGCGTGCAGCGGCCGTCTTTGCGGCGGCCGCGAGCTCGCCGGCGATCTCGAGCGGACGCAGCACGAGCATGACGTCGCCGTAGCCGACCGCGCGCTCGGCCTGACGCGCGCCGTCTTGCTCGCCGACCATGCCGTGGGTGTGCTCGGGCGCGACCAGCTCGTGCAACACGCCGAGCACTTCGAGCTCGCCGAGCGCGGCGCCCGATCCGAGCACACTGCCCGGCGCGGGTGCACCACGCCACACGCCGACCGCGGGCGACGCGAGCGTGTCGTCTTTCGACAGCGCGACGAGGCGCGGCCGCTGCGATCGTCCGTCTGCCTGCCAGCCCATGTCAGCGCAGCCCCTCGCAGAGGATGCCGAGGTCGTGCATGGACCAGATGCGGCTGTTCTTGATGCGGCGATGACCGATCGACTGGTAGCTGGCCTCGACCAACATCCCGAGATACGCACGCAGCTCGCCGAGCTCGACGATCTCGTCGGTGTCCAGCTGCCGCGCCGCGACCCACGGATCCATGTCGCGCTCGATGCGAGCCTCGACCGCACGCATGCCGTCTTCGATCTTCTTGCGCTCGGCTTCGTCCTTCGCGACGATCTGGAAGTCGTCGTCGAGCTTGGTGTTGTAGGTCGCAATCGACAGCGTGCGACCTTCCATCACCGACAGCCGCGAGATCGTGGTGCTGAGCTGCACGACCGGATCGTAGGGCAGCCCGGCCATCGCGTAGTAGCCGGCGCCCGAAGCCTTGCGCAAGAGCACCGTGAACATCGGCACGGTGTTGGTGGAGTTGGTGTAGATGAGGTTGCTGCCGTACGCGAGCAAGCCCTGGCGCTCGGCTTCGTGGCCGATGTCGAAGCCCGCGATGTCCTGCAGCCACACCAGCGGGATGCCGTCGTCGTTGCACGCGCGCGAGAACGCGGAGATCTTCGCGATGCCGGCGCGATACAGGATCGATGCCGGACGACGCGCACCCGGCCGCGCAGGATCGCCGACCGTGCCTTGGCGGTTGATCACGAAGCCGGTCCACAGCCCGTTCACGCGGCCGATGCCGCAGATCATCTCTTCGCCGATCGACGGCATCACTTCCCACAGCAGCGACTGATCGACGAGGCGCGCGAGCACCTCGGTGGCGTCGTAGGCCTCGCGATGATCGGCGGGCAGGATGCCCGCGAGCTCGCTGGTCGCGAAGCCGGGATCGATGGGCCCGATGTCGCCGCGGTAATACGCGGCCGCGCTGCTCGGCAGACGCTCGACCTCGCGACGCAACGCGGAGATGAGCGTCGCGTCGTCGGGCACGCGCACGTCGGCGCAACGCGACTGGTGCACGTGCACCTCGGGCCCGCCGATGTCGAGGCTGGTGATCTTCTGGCTCTTCGCGCCCTTGATGAGCGCGGCGCCGGCGATCACCATGTAGGCCTGCTCGGTCATGTAGACGCGATCGCTGATGATCGGCATGTAGCCGCCGCCCGCGATGCAGTCGCCGAACACGCCCGCGAGCTGCGGCACACCGCTCGCGGACAGCAAGCTGTTCATCTTGAAGATGTGGCCCGCACCAGTCGCGCCGGGGAACGATCGCGACTGCTCGGGCAAGAAGAGGCCGCTGCAATCGACGAGGTAGATCGTGGGCAGGCGCAGCCGCAGCGCCATGGTCTGCGCGCGCTCGATCTTCTCCGGCGTCTGCGGCCACCACGAGCCCGACGCGACGGTGTTGTCGTTCGCGATGACCATGCACCAACGCCCGTGCACCTGCGCGAACGCGGTGACCACTCCCGCGCCGGGGCTGGTGAGCTCGTTCTCGCCGAAGCGCAGGCCGTAGTTGACGAAGGTGCCGACCTCGAACGTGCGCGTGCCGGCATCGGCGAGCGCAGCGAGGCGCTCGCGCGCGGTGAGCTTGCCCTTGCCGTGCACGCGCCCGACGTACTCGTCGCCCCAGCCCGCGGCGACCTCGGCACGACGGGTGCGCAGCGCGGCTTCGCGTTGCGTGATCGCATCGAGGTGCGCGGCAAAGGACGCGTCGTCGAGGAAGCTCTTGCGGGCGCGGCCGATCGGCGCGACGGGAACGTGGACCATCTACGCGCCTCCTGACCAACCGGGGATCGTGCGGGTGTCGTAGCGGTTCTCGCGGAACTGCGCCGACGCGAGGATCTGGATGTGCATCGGAATCGTGGTCGGCACGCCTTCGCAGACGAGCTCACGCAGCGCGGCGATCATGCGATCGGCCGCGGTATCGCGATCGTCGGCGAACGCGATCACCTTGCACAAGAGGCTGTCGTAGTGCGGCGGCACGACGTAGCCGCTGCGCACGTGCGTGTCGACGCGGATGCCTTCACCACTCGGTGACTGCCACTTCACGATCTTGCCGGGCGCGGGCCGGAAGCCCTGCGACGGATCCTCGGCGTTGATCCGGCACTCGATCGCGTGACCACGCAGCGTGATGTCGGACTGCGCGAACGACAGCGGATGGCCGGCGGCGACGCGGATCTGCTCGTGGACGAGATCGACGCCCGAGCGCATCTCGCTGACGCAGTGCTCGACCTGCAGCCGCGTGTTCATCTCCATGAATCGCAATGTGTCGCCATCCAGCAGGAACTCCATCGTGCCCGCGCCGACGTAGCCGATGCTGCGCGCGGCGTTCGTCGCGGCCGCGAGCGTGCGCGCGCGCTCGTCGGCGTCGAGCACCGGCGACGGCGATTCCTCGATGAGCTTCTGGTGGTTGCGCTGCACGGTGCAGTCGCGCTCGCCGAGGTGGCAGACGTTGCCCCACTTGTCCGCGATGATCTGGATCTCGACGTGGCGGCCGCCTTCGATGAGCCGTTCCATGTACACGCGCTCGTCGCCGAACGCCGCGCGCGCTTCGGCCTGCGCATCGGCGTACGCGGACGCGACCTCGCCCGCGGCGCGAGCGATCCGCATGCCGCGACCACCACCCCCGCTCTCGGCCTTGATGAGCACGGGAAAGCCAATGCGCTCCGCGAGCTCCTTCGCCTGCTCCGCGTCGCGCAACACCCCGTCGCTGCCGGGAATCAACGCGAGCCCGGCCTGCGCCATCGCGCGCTTCGCCGGGTTCTTCTTGCCCATCAAGTGCATCACGTGCGCGGGGGGGCCGATGAACGTGACGCCGTGCGCTTCACACAGCGCCGCGAGCAACGGATTCTCGGACAGGAAACCCCAGCCGGGATGCAGCGCCGTGCATGCGCGCTGCCGTGCGGCCTGCACGACGCGCGCGGCATCGAGATAGCTCTGCGCCGCGCGTGCGGGCCCGAGGCACACGTGCTCGCGATTGTCGAGCCACGGCGCATCGCGATCCGCTTCGGACACGCCGAACACCGGCACGATGCCGAGCTGGTCGCAGGCCTTGGCGATGCGTACCGCGACCTCGCCGCGATTCGCGACGAACAGGCGATGGAAGGTCGGAGTGCGTGCGGCCAACCGGGCGCGAAGCTATCACGAACCGCCGCGCGCGACGTGCTCGACCAACGTGCGGCGCAGCGCCGCGAAGCGATCGGCCGTGCGACCGCCCGCCAGCCACTCGCGCTCCGCGTCCGCCCACAGCGGTGCTGCGCCGCCGGGATCGTCGCGCTCGCGGATCGCGGCGAGGATCGCCGAGACGC
>DASZPU010000299.1:0-2906 GCA_035550195.1 Nannocystaceae bacterium | reverse complement strand
CGGACGCCCCGGCGATCTCGAGCGCGCGCGCGTTGCCGGGTGAGAGCGTCGCGAGCTGCCGATCGGTGAACGTGTCGGCCGTGAACGCGAGCTCGATCGGCAGGCGCACCGCGAACGCGGGCTCGTCGTCGCGGGCGCATCGCCAGGCGTCGTCGGCCCGCGCGCAACGCAGGCGCAGCGCGACGGTGCTGTCGGTCTCGATGCGCAGCTCGACCTGCGCGTCGCCGAGCGCGAACGTCTGCGCGCGATCCGGTCGCGCCTCGTGCAGTGCTTCGTACCAGCGGAACACCTCGGGCTCGCGCACGCTCGTGACCTCGTCGCGATCGTCGACGTGGCGCTCGATCACCCAACCGCCGCCTTCGCGACGCAACCGGGAGCGCGTGGGGCCGAGCTGCTCGATCGCCAACACGCGCCCGTACTCGTGCGGTGCGAGCCGCGGCTCGAGCCAGCCCATCGGCGCGCCTTCGCCGAGCGGCAGCGGCCACGGCTCGGCGATGCGGGCGTCGATGCAGCCGGGGCGGCCGAGCCCGCGATCGACGACGACGCGGCCCTCGGCGCACGCGCCCGCGAGCCACAAGGACGCGCGACCGCCATCGGCGGTGGTGAGGTGCACCCACGGCGGATCGCCGGCGTTCGCGTGGCGATCGCTCCACGGATCGAGCCGCGCGGACAACAGTCGGCCGAGCCGTGCTTCGACCGCGGAGCTCGAGAGCAACGCGGTGCCGCGCTCGTCCTTCGCACGCCACATGCCGTCGAGCCCGCGCTCGACGTGCGCGCCACCGATGTCGATCGCGATCACCTCGCGCGGATCGGCGACCCACGGCCGGCGAGCGACCCACGCTTCGGCGCGCTGCGCCGCGATGTCGCCGAGCTCGCGCTCGATCACCCAAAGCTCGTCTTCGGCGCCGACCAGCGCACCGTAGAGGCCGACGCCGTCGGGCGTCGCACGACCGACGAGCAGCTCGAGCTCGGTGTCGCCGTACGCGATCGCGATGCGTCCGCCTTCGCCGAGCCCCGCATCGGTCTGCGTCGCGGCGGCGCGCAAGCTGGTCGCGGCGCGCAGCGAGCCCCACAGCCCATCGAGCGCGTCGGGATCCGCGGGCCCGACCAGCTCGTTGCCCTCGAACACCCACGCACCCGGAGCCGCGGCGTCGGGCAGGTTCTCGATGCGCGCGCCCGCGTTGCCGCCCTTGGCGATCGCGATGCGCAGATCGGTGGGCACGCCTTCGGGCAGCTCCGGCAACAAACGCACCGCGGCGCTCTTGCTCGACATCCACGCGGGGCCGCTCGCAGCACGTCGCCACGGATCGGCGTGCACGAGCGCGACGGCCAACGCTGCCGCGACGCCGAGCGCCCACGTGCCCGCGCGGATCGTGCTCATCGTCGCCGCCTCCACAGCACCCACAGGCCCAGCGCGATCGCGAAGCCCGGCAGGCCCACGAGGCACACGAGCGTCATGCGTTCGAGCTGCTCGGGCACCAGCACGAGCTTCACGTGCTCGCGCGCGCGCGCTTCGATGCCGAGCAGGATGCGGCGATCGACGAGCCACCCGATCGCGTTCACCAATAGATCGCGACCGCGATCGAACACGACGTCGTCGCGCAGGAATGCGTTGAGCGCCATTTGATCAGACGCGACCACGACGACGCGCGAGCCGCCGCGCTCGCTGGCCGCGACGATCGGGATCGGGCCGTCGCGATCGGCCCCGTCGCCGCGCTCGGGCACCAGCCCGCGCCCGAGGCCCGCGAGATCCGACTCGGCCCAGCCGTCGTCGGAGACGGACAAGAGTGCCACCGCATCGCCGCCTTCGCCGGGCCCGAGCTCGAGCTCGCGCACCAGCATCATGCTCACCGGCTCGCCGACGAGGCTGCGCACCGCCGGGTGATCGCCCCACCCTTCCTTCAGCGTGAACGCGAGCCACGGTGCGCCGCCCGGCATCTCGTGCGGATCGACGACGACGCGCCGACCGATCGCGATGCCGTAGCGTGCGAGCAGCGGCTCGAGCCCATGCTGCGACAGCTCGCTCTTGCCGGGCAAGAGCACCGCGCCGGAGAGCACGAGCAGATCGCCGCCGCGATCGGCGAACGCTTCGATCGCCTGCACGTGCGCCGAGGGCAGCGCGCCCGACGGCCCCGCGACCACGAGCACAGTGCAGTCGGCGAGCCCATCGGGCGCGTCGAGATCCGCGAGCACGACCTCGAGGTCGCGCGCGCGCAGCAGATCGACGAAGTGCGCGTAGCCGGCGTAGGGCTCGAGGCTGTCGATCGCGGGCTCGCCGTGACCCTGGGTGATGCACGCGCGCACGTCGAGCGGATCGCTGACCTCGACGAACGCGCGCAGGAGCGCCTCTTCGCCGCGGAACTCCTGCACGCGTGGGCCGGTCTGCGCGGTCTCGGGGCCGGTCGCGGAGGTGACGAGCTCGTCGGGCAAGACGTGCGCGCGACGCTCCTGCGTGCCCGCGCCCGCGCGCACGAGCACGACACCGTCGGCGAGCTCGCGGCCCGCGAGCCCGAACTGTGCGACGAGCTGCTCGGCTTGTTGGCGATCGCGATCGGGATCGATCTCCGCGATGCGCAGCTGCGGCGTCACCTCGGCCATGCGCCGCAGCACCTCGCGCACCTCCGCGGCCACCGGGTTCGCGCGCCCGGCCCCCACCGTCGCGGGGATCATGACGCGCACGTCGACCGGACGATCGATCGCCGACAACACCTCGCGCGCGCGATCGGAGAGCGCGTACACGCGGCCCGCGGTCCAGTCGTCGCGCGTCGAGTGCCGCGTGCCCCACCACGCGACGTGCACCGCGATGACGCTCGCGAGCACCCAACGGATCGCGCGCTGCAGATCGCGACGCGGATCGACGAGCAACGCCGCGCCCCACAGACACGCCACGACGAGCGCGCCATGGA
>DASZPU010000298.1:0-2796 GCA_035550195.1 Nannocystaceae bacterium | reverse complement strand
CGGTCGAGCCGGTCGCGGTGCTCGAGATCGATCGCGCGGCGTGGGAACCCCGCGTGCGCGCGTGGTCGGCCGCGTTCAAGAAGCACCCCGAGCTGCAGACCTCCGAGGTGCGGCTGCTCGCGCAGGCCACCAATCGCTTCCTCGCGACCAGTGACGGCGCCGAGCAACAGGCCGGTCGCGTGCACGTGCGGCTCGTGCTCGCGGCGACCACGAAGGCCGAGGACGGCATGGAGCTGCAGCACGCCGACATCGTCGACGTCGGTGCGCCCAGCGAGCTACCCAACGACGCCGACGTGATCGCGCGCATCGATGCGCTCGCCGACACGCTCGTGCAGCTGCGGGCAGCCCCGGTGGCGGAGCCCTTCAGTGGGCCGGCGTTGCTCGAGGGTCGCGCCGCGGCGGTGTACTTCCACGAAGTGTTCGGCCACCGCGTCGAAGGCCATCGCCAAGACGACGCGAGCGAGGGCCAGACCTTCACCGACAAGGTCGGCACGCGCGTGATGCCGACGTTCCTGCACGTGTACGACGATCCGACGCTCGCGCGCATCGACGGCACGTTCTTGAACGGTCACTACCTGCACGACGACGAAGGCATCGCAGCGGCGCGCGTCGACCTCGTGAAGGGCGGCAACTTCGTCGGCTTCTTGATGTCGCGCACGCCGGCGAAGGGCTTCTTGCGCAGCAACGGACACGGTCGTGCGCAGCCGGGCATGGACGTCGTCGCGCGCCAGGGCAACCTCGTGGTCGCGCCCGACGTGTCGCTGCCGCGTGCGCAGCTCGAAGGCAAGCTGCGCGAGCTCGTCGCGGAGCAGGACAAGCCGTATGGCCTGCGCTTCGTGGAGATCTCCGGTGGCGTCACCAACACCAGCCGCTACATGCCGCAGGCGTTCCAGGTCGCGCCCATCGTCGTCTATCGCACCTACGAGGACGGGCACGAAGAGCTGGTGCGCGGCGTGACGCTCGAAGGCACGCCGCTGTCGTCGCTGTCGAAGATCGTCGCGGCCGGCGATCGCTACGCGGTGTTCAACGGCTACTGCGGTGCGGAGTCCGGCATCGTGCCGGTCACCGCCGCGAGCCCGGCGCTCGTGCTCTCGCAGATCGAAGTGGCGCGCGCACCCGCGGCGCAGGATCGACCACCATTGCTCGCACCACCCACGATCACGACGCGCACCGGAGGTGCCCGATGACGCTCTCGCACATTCTCTTGGTGCTCGCGATCGCTCCGGCTGCGCCCGCAGCTCCGCCGACGGACGACGTCGTGCTGCGTGCGATGAAGGACGAGCTCGAGCGCACGAAGGGCCTGAAGCTGCCGGACGCGCCGTCGCCCTACTACGCGTCGTACACGGTCATCGACGTCGAGCAGGTCGTGGCCGAGGCCAGCCTCGGCGCGAGCGTGAAGACGCAGACGACGAAGAGCCGCGCGGTCGCACCGGTCATCCGCGTGGGCAGCTACGAGCTCGACGCGGTCGGCGTGCCGATGACGTTCGCGCCGCCGTTCCTGGCGTTCGAGGACGACTACGACGCCGTGCGCCGCGAGCTCTGGCTGCTCTCGGACGGCGCGTACAAGAACGCCGCGCTCGGTCATCGCGATCGCGAGACGATGCGGGCGCAACGCACCGAGGATCCCGACGAGGCCGCCTCGTTCACGCCGCACGAAGCCGTGGTGTCGATCGCCGCGGACGTCGATGCGACGATCGATCGCGTGCGGCTCGAGCGGCTCGCCAAGGCGGTGTCCGCGGAGCTCGCGACGTTCGAGCACATCCAGCGCGGCGAGGTGAGCGTGATGGCGACGGCCACCACGCGGCGCTTCGCGTCGACCGAAGGCGACCTGGGCCTCGCGCACCAGCAAGTGCTCGCGATCCAGATCGGCGCGCGCACGCAGGCCGAGGACGGTGAAGTGCTCGGCCACCACACGGTGCTGTACGGCACGCTCGCCGACTTCGCCGACGATGCGGCGCCGCGTGCAGCCGCGCGCACACTCGCGAGCGAGCTGGGCGCGCTGCGTACGGCACCGGTGCTCGAGCACTACAGCGGCCCGGTGCTCGTCGAGGGCGAAGCCGCGGGCGAGTGGATGGTGCACGCGTTCGCACCGCAGCTCGTCGCGGGCATGCACTGGGGCTCCGACTTCGAGAACAAGCTCGGGCAGTCGGTGTTGCCCCGCGGCGTATCGATCGTCGACGATCCACTGCGCGATCGCTACGGCGACACGCCGCTCATGGGCAGCTATCGCATCGATGCCGAAGGCGTCGCGGCCGAGCGCGTCGAGCTGGTGAAGGACGGCAAGCTCGTGGGCCTGCTCGCGGGTCGCACACCGACGAAGAAGATCACGCGCAGCAACGGACACGGACGCGGAACGCTGCCGGGCATGCCGCCGCAGCCGGCGATCGGCAACCTCGTGGTCGAGAGCAGCCGAGGTCTCGGCGAGGCGGCGCTGCACAAGAAGCTGCTCGAGCGCGCGAAGAAGGCCGGCACCGGCTTCGGCCTCGTCATCAAGCGCACGCGCGGCCCGCATGCACCCACGGTGGCGGAGAAGCTGCATCCCGACGGGCGCCGCGAGCTCGTGCGCATCGGCTTCGTCGAGCGCGTCGAGCCGCGGGCGTTCCGCGATCTCGTCGCGCTCGGCAAGACCGGCAACGTGAGCCACCAGCTCATGATGGGCTTCGGCCCGATGGGCGGCGGCATGCCGGCGGAGTACGCCGCGTTCGTGGTGCCGGCCTCGATCGTCGCGCCGGCGATGCTGTTCGAAGAGCTGGAGATCCACCGCCGCAAGGGCGGCAACCCCACGCCCCCGAGTTA
>DASZPU010000297.1:0-19138 GCA_035550195.1 Nannocystaceae bacterium | reverse complement strand
GACGACGATCCGCCTTCGGGCACCGCACCCGACTCGAGCGCGTGCAGTCGCTCGACGAGATCGCCGAGCGGCACGAGTGGCTCGCGCTCGGCGAGCTCGAGCAAGCCCATCTCGAGCACGAGTCGCTGCGATCGCGCTTGCGGCAGGCGATCGACGACGCGCCACAGGCGATCGAAGGTCTGCGCGAGGACGACCGGCTCGACCACGCTTGCACGGCGCACGAGCTCGTCGAGCTCGTCGGCGGTGGCATCGACGAACAGCTCGCGATCACGACACACGCGCGCGACGGTGAGATCGCGGAGATCCTCGAGCAGCTGCATCGACAGCACCGTGAGGTCGTGCCCCGCGGCGGTGAGCCCGTCGAACACCTTCATCACGCGATCGGGATCGCGGGCGAGCAACGCATCGGACAGATCGGCGATCGCCGTGCGTTCGGCTTGCCCGAGCACCGCACGCGCCTCGGCTTCGGTGACCTTCTTCGCGTCTTCCGCGAACGCGAGCACCTGATCGAGCAGCGTCATCGCATCGCGCACCGAGCCACCGGCCGCGCGCGCGATCAGCCGCAAGCCTCCGGGCTCCACGCCCAGCTGCTCGCGCGACAGGATCGACGACAGGTGCTCGACGATCTCCGCGATCGAGACGCGCCGGAAGTCGAGCCGCGACACACGAGAGAGGATCGTGGTCAGCACCTTGTGCGGCTCGGTGGTCGCGAACACGAAGTTCACGTGCGCCGGCGGTTCCTCCAACGTCTTGAGCAGCGCGTTGAAGGCCGACGTGGTCAGCATGTGGACCTCGTCGATGATGTAGACCTTGCGGCGTGCCGTCTGCGGCAGGTAGTGCACCTGCTCGCGCAGGCCACGGATGTTCTCGACCGAGTTGTTGCTCGCGCCGTCGATCTCGATCACGTCGACCGAGCGACCTTCGGTGACCGCGAGGCACTGCGCGCACTCGTTGCACGGCTCGGCGGTCGGGCCCTTTTCGCAGACCAGCGCCTTCGCGAAGATGCGCGCGGTCGTGGTCTTGCCGAGGCCGCGCGCGCCGGCGAAGAGGTACGCGTGGTGCACTCGGTCCTGACGGATCGCGTTGCCGAGCGTGCGCCCGATGTGCTCCTGCCCGACCATGTCGGCGAAGCGCATCGGACGATATTTGCGCGCGAGGACGACGTACGACACGGCGGGGGCGGAACCTTACCACCGCCGCCCGGGCGGCTCACCCGTCGGTCAGCTTCAGCACGCCGAGGCGCTGCGCGTGGCGGATCAGCTCCATCGCGACGTCGCGCCCCGCGTCGGGATGACGGCGGTGCGCGGGGATCGGCAGACGCCCGTCGGCGATCATCTCGCGCATCTCCGAGTGCACGGTGGGATCGTCGCGCGACGTGAGCAGCTCGCCGAGCGGTGCTTCGATCATCGGCAGCTTGATCGGCGGCTGCGGATCGCCGATGTACGCCGGGTTGATGCAGCTCGACACGTCGGCGGTCGCAGTGACGCGATCGTTGAGCGGTGTGAGCCCGTGCTTCACCGTCAGCGTGGAGATGATCGACACGTGCTCGAGCAACGTGCTGTTCACACAGCCGCGGCGCACGTGCGGCCCCGCGACGATCGTCGGCACGCGGATGCCGAGCTGCGCGAACTCGGGATCGTCGTCGACGGTCTCGGGCGGGTTCACGTGATCGTAGAAACCACCGTGCTCGTCGTACGTGATGATGAGCAAGCAGCTGTACCACTGCGGGCTCTGGGCCAACGCTTCGTAGATCGAGGCCAGCAGGATCTGGCCCATCGTGACGTTCGCGTTGGGATGGTCGTCGTTCTGTCCGCCGCCGCCGAGTAGGCCGAAGTTCGGGTCGATGACCGCGAACGGCGGCAGCGAGCCGGCGTCGGCGGCCGCGAAGAACTCGTCGAGCCCGTCGGTGTAGCTGATGAACGGGTTCGCGAAGGCGCCCCACACCCACGGCACGTCGCTGTAGTAGTTGCGCGCATCGATGCCGGCTTCGGCGAGCTGATCCCAGATCGTCACGAGCGACGGCACCGGGAAGTTGCCCTGCTGCGAGCCAGAGCTCGCCGCGTGGATGTAGAAGCGGTTGGGCCACGTGGGGCCCAGCACCGCGCAGTGCCAGTGATCGCAGAGCGTGAAGCCCTCGGCCAGCGCGTACGAGATCGGCAACTGATCGCGCACGTAGTAGCCCATCACCTCTTCGTGGGTGGCGGCGCTCTGCAGCTCGTGCTGGATCACGAAGCCGTCCATCTTGCCGTTGTTCCACGACAGATGCACCGGATCCCAATCGTGCGGCGGATCGGTGATCTCGAGGTTGTCCATCGCGAACACCGTGATGGTGTTGCCTTCGAGATCGAGGTTGCTCTCGTCGCCGACCAGGCCTTCGACCTGCCAGCTCTCGAGGAACGTCGACGATCCGAAGTAGTGATCGAAGGAGCGGTTCTCCATCACGACGACGATCACCGTGTCGATGTCGGCGAGCAGCTCGGCGGGCGTGAGGCCGCCGTCGCCCATGCACTCTTCGACCGGTTCGCCGGTGCTGCTCTCGCTCTCGTCGTCACCGGAGCTCGACTCGCTCGTCGACGTGTCGGCGTTGCTCGTCGAGCTGGTGACGTCGCTCGTCGTCGACGTCGTCGGTGTGATCGTCGTCGTCGGCGATCCGCTGCTCGAGCTCGACTCGCTCGAGCCCGTACCATCGGCGCCGACGGTATCGTCGTTGTTGCAGCCGGCTGCGGTCGCGCCGATGACGGCGCCCATGCCCTGCATCGCGCGACGGCGCGAGAGCAGGCCGCGGATCAACTCCAAGTCTTTTTTGCGCATCGGGCCCCGTCCCTTAAGTGGGGACAGGGTAACGCTTCGGGCACGGACCCGGGCACGTTCACGGAGCGGGACGGGCGCTGGCGCGCCTTCCCGCTAGAAGGTGAAGTGCTGCGAGATGATCTCTTCGCCGCCCTGCACGCCCTCGACGGGCTTCGCCTTGGGGCGCGGCTCGACCTTCTCGGGGACCGGCACGTTGGCGGCGTCGAGCTTCGCGGCGATGATGTCCTCGAGGTACCCGCTCACGCTGAGGCCCGTGGACTCGCAGAAGTTCTTGAGGCGCTGGTAGGTGATGCCCTTGACGGAAATGCTGCGGCGCGACTGTCGCTTGGCCATGACGTTCCCCCGGCGGGTGCTCCTCGTTCAGTAGACCAACCGCTTGCGACACGCAAGGGTCATTCCACAAGATGTTGTGGAGCGCATCATACGCCGCCACTACATCCTGTGGATTGTCGATCGCAAAAGATCTGAATTGCTCGACTTTGCGTTCAGTCGGGCGATGTGGGTCGGTTGGGCGATGAGCCATTCACATTGCTGGTCGATTCAATAAAAATGCGGGGGTCGGAGACGATCTCCGAGATCTGCTCGGGGCGTTCGAGCGGCGGCGGGCTCGCCGCGACGCAAACGCAGCAAAGCTCGGATACCCATTTGCGAACCTCGCGGGCACGCGTCGCACTTACGATGCACGCATGCAGCAATCGCGCGGGCTAGGCACCCTCTAGACCCGATTTCCCGCTGATTCGTCGGATGATCCGACGCAGCGTTTCGCGTATCGTGGCATGTTGCGGGGGCCCGCGAACGAGCGGCCTCCGTATCCCATCCGAGCCCCCCAGCCATGCAAGCCGAGGCGGAAACCAAGGTGGTCGGCGCGAGGTCGAAAGCCTCGCCGTCCGGCGCGTCCTTGTCTGCCGACGGCAGCCCACGCGGTCGGCTCGTCGGACGCTACGAGCTGCTGCATCGCCTCGGCCACGGTGGCATGGCGACCGTGTATCTCGGCCGTGCGGTCGGCACCGCGGGCTTCGAGAAGCTCGTCGCCGTCAAGGTGATCCATCCGCATCTCGCGAACGAGCCCGACTTCGTCGAGATGTTCCTCGACGAAGCGCGCATCGCTGCACGCATCCGTCACCCGCACGTCGTCGAGATCCTCGATCTCGGTCGCGAAGACGACGTGTTCTTCATGGTGATGGAGTACGTCGAGGGCGACACGCTCGCGTCGCTCGTCAAAGAGCTGCGCAAGGCGGGCGAGCTGTTGCCGGTGCCGGTGTTGCTGCGCGTCGTCGCCGATGCATGCGAGGGGCTCGCGGCGGCGCACGATCTCGTCGATCCCGACGGCGTGCCGTATCACCTCGTGCACCGCGACGTGTCGCCGCACAACCTGCTCGTCGGGCTCGACGGCCGCGTGCGCGTGGTGGACTTCGGCATCATGAAGGCTGCGGGCAAGCGCAGCACCACGTTGACGGGTCAGCTGCGCGGCAAGCTGCCGTACATGTCGCCCGAGCAAGCGCGCGGGCAGCAGATCGATCGTCGCACCGATCTCTTCGCGCTCGGTGCCGTGCTGTGGGAGCTCATCACCAACGAGCGGCTCTTCGGTGGCGAGACCGACTCCGAGATCCTCACGCGCGTGTGCGACTGCGAGATCCCGGACATCACGAAGCTGCGCAACGATCTGCCGCCCGAGCTCGTGCGCGTGGTGCAGCGCGCGCTGTCGCCGGATCTCGAGCGACGCTACCGCGATGCGCACGAGATGCTCCGCGACGTGCGAACGGCACTGCGGGCGTGCGAAGGCGACGATCCGCGCGATGGCTTGAGCGCGGTGATGAAGCGCTACTTCGACGCGCGCATCGAGTACGTGCGCGCGGCGGCGCGTGGACGCGGCATCGATCGCCCCAACGAACGCGAGCGTCGCAGCTCGGTGCACGAGCTCGATGCGGTCGCGCGATCGGCTGCGGAAGGGCTCGCCGATCCGTTGCGCACACCGACGTCGGTGATCCCGGGGCGATCGAGCTCGGGGCTGCGCGAGTTCCCCGAAGTGCCCACCGCGCTCACGCCGGTCACCGGCACGGTGAAGCCGGCGCGGCAGTGGACGTTGTGGGTGCTGTTGCCGTTGCTCGGTGCAGCGGCCGCGACGATCGCGGTCACGCTCAACCGCAAGGATGGTGAAGCGCGCGCTGCCACGCCGCCGGTCGAGTCGCCGATGATCGCGGCCGAGCGCGGCAACGAAGGCACCACCGCCGGCGAAGATGCGGACACGGTGAAGTGGTATCTCCGCACCGATCCGCCGGGCGCCACCGTGGTGATCGACGGCGTGCGGCAAGCGAAGCCGACCCCGTTGAAGGTCGAGCTACCGAAGAGCGACGAACCGCTCGCGGTGCGCTTCGAGCTCGCGGGCTTCCACGCGCTCGAGGAATCGCTCGCGCCGGTGGCATCGCAGAATCTGCCGGTCTACTCGCTCGCGCGCATCGAGGCCGAGCCCGCGGCGACGCCGAAGGCGACGACGAACACGAACATCCGCTTCACCGCGAAGAAGCCCAAGGGCAAGCCGAAGGCGGGCGCGGAGGCGACCACGCCGAGCAAGCCAGGGCCCGCCGAGGCGACGCCTGCGCCCGATCCGGGGACGCCGAAGACGAACCCCGACGGCGAGCTGTCGAAGATGCCCGATCTAAAAGGTGACAAGCCGCGCGTGCCCGGCGGATGATCGCGCAATCTTGGTCTCGCTCCGGCATGCGCTCGTGCGAACGATCTGTGCCGCGTCGCTGCTGACGCCGACGCAGGTGATCGCGGCGGAGCCGGAGCCGAGCGAAGCGAGCGAGACGCCGCCGAGCACCGCGCCACCGAGCACGCCCGACGAGCCGGTGCGCTCGATCGGTGATGCCTCGGAGGACGAGCTGCACGAAGCGATGGTGAAAGCGTTCGTCGAGCGCTTCCAAGAGGGCGAGTTCCTCTTCAATCGCGGGCAGTACATCCAAGCGGCGGCGGAGTTCGAGCGCGCGTTCGCGACGATCCCCGCCGAGGCTGCGCTGGCCAACGCGGTACTGTCGTACGAGCGCGGAGGCGATCGCGTGTCGGCGGCCCTCGCTGCGCGTCGCTATCTCGCGCTGCCACCGTGCGACACGCCCGACATCGACAAGGCGAAGTGCTCGCTGCAGATCGACAAGCTCGAGACGCAGTACGAGCGCTTGATGGGGCAGATCGGTCAGCTCGAGCTGAAGATCGCGACGGGCGTCGTGCTGAGCGAGATCAGCATCAACAACCGCAAGGTCGCGATCGCGGACTTCCCCGTGCTCGTCGCACCGGGACGCATCGACGTCGAGCTGGTCGGCGCGTCGCCGGGACAACGGCGACAACGCTTCATCGACGTGCGGCAGGGCGAGACGCAGACGATCAACGTGGGGCCGTTCGACGAGCCCGATCCGGACGCACCGCCGATCGGGCCGAGGCGCCCGCGCGAGCGCCCGCAGTGGCTCAAGCCGCTGTTCTGGAGCGGCCTCGGCATCACCGTCGGCTCGGGCATCGCGATGGCGACGATGGGCGGGCTGTTCCTCCGCGAGAGCCGCCTCTACGACGAAGGCTACTGCGACGGCGATCCGATGACGCCGACGCCGGAGTGCACGGGCGACGGTGACCAGTATCCGCACGAGCACGAGCGACGCGCGGCCAAGTATCAGCTCACCACCAACGCGCTGATCGGTGTCACCGCCGGCCTCGCGTTGGTGACGCTCGTCATCGGCGCGGTCGCGTTCACCGGTCCGCAGAGCAAGCGCAAGCGCAACGGCGGCACACAACGCGCGAGCACCCGTGTGCGCTGGACCGGCTCGGGCGTGCTCGTGCGTTGGTGACGTGCGTCTTCGCAGCTTGCACGGCTCGCGGCGCGCTGCCAAAACAGGATGCACATGGACGACCTGCGCTGGCCCACGTACGCGATCCGCAAGACGATGCTCGACGGCGCGGTGTTCGACGACGTGCCGCCGGGCAAGGGCTCGATGCGCGTGCGCGATCACGAGGGCAACGTCTATCTCGATGCGGTCGGCGGCATCGGTTGTCTGCCGCTCGGCCATGCGCACCCGAAGTGGATCGCCGCGATCGAAGCGCAGATGCGCAAGCTCGTCGCCGCCGCGGGTACGTTCTGGACGGAGCCGCAGCAACAGCTCGCCAGCGAGCTCGCGCGCCGCATCCCGCTCGCACAGCCGCGCACGTTCATCGGCAACACCGGCACCGAGGTCACCGAAGCCGCGATCAAGCTGAGCCTGCGCGCGACGAAGCGCGACGTCATCCTCGTGCTCGATCGCGCCTTCCATGGTCGCACGCTCGGCGCGATCGCGATGACCGCCAACATCGCGTATCGCCAGCCGTACGTCACGTGCCTCGGCGAAGAAGGCTCGAGCTTCGCGCACATGAACATCGCGCGCGCGCCCTACGGTGATCTCGACGCCGTGAAGTCGCTCTTCGATCGCTACGCGGGTCGCGTCGCGATGCTCGCGGTCGAGCCGATCCAGGGCGAGGCCGGCATCTATCCTGCCTCGCGCGACTTCCTCGTCGGCCTGCGCGAGCTGTGCACCAAGCACGGTGCGTTGCTCGGCGACGACGAGATCCAAGCCGGGAGCGGACGCACCGGACGCTTCCTCGCATGGACCACGCTCGTCGGCGACGATCCGTCGTTGCAGCCCGACATCGTGTGGCTCGCGAAGGCGATCGGCGGCGGCTTCCCGGTCGCGGCATGCGTCACCACCGACGCGCTCGCGCAGCACATGGTGAAGGGCAGCCACGGCTCCACGTTCGGCGGCAACCCGCTCGCCGCCGCGGCCGCCGTCGCGACCCTGCGCATCATGGACGAAGAGGGGCTGATGAACGCCGCGGCCGCGCAGCTGCCCACGTTGCAGCGCATCGCCGCCGAGGATCCCGAGCCGCGCGTCGTCGAGGTCCGTGGCAGCGGTGCGATGATCGGCATCCAGATCAGCGGCGAGTCGCAGCCCGCGGCGCCGCTCGGCGACGCGATGCAGAAGCTCGGCGTGCTGGTCACGATCTGCAGCGGCCACACCGTGCGCGTGCTGTTGCCCTACGCGGCGGGCGAAGCGGAGTTGCGCCAGGTGTGGCAGACCCTCAAGCGCGCGCTCGCAGCGTGACGCGGCGGCCTGCTATCCTGCGGACGACATGATCGTTCGTTCGTCGTCGCTCGTGGTGCTCGCGCTCGTGATCGGCGGCTGTCCGAAGAACTCGCCGCCGTCGGTGCCGTCGTGGGACGAAGGCGGCGGCGATGAGGACGGCGTGATGGCGGCGCACGATCCGGATCCGGCCGGCGACGACGCTGCACCGCCGGCGGACGCGACCGATCCGGTCGCGACGACGCAGGGCACCGACTTCGCGGCCGACGGTGGCAACGCGAGCGCCGAAGGTGGGGGCGAGCCGAGCACCACGCTCGCGCAGAACGATCCGCCGCAGACGGATCCGGTGAAGACGGATCCGCCGAAGACCGAGCCGGCTCCGCCCGCCGAGAAACCACCCCTCGAGCTGCCGAAGGTGAAGCACACCAAGATCGACGACTCGTGCGGCAAGGATGCGGGCCTCGGCACGAAGCTCAAGAGCTTCGATCTCGCGACGGTCGATGGAAAGAAGACGACCAACAAGAGCTTCAAAGGCAAGGTCGTGCTCGTGAACTTCTGGGGCACGTGGTGTAAGCCGTGCTTGAAGGAGCTGCCCGAGTTCGATCAGCTCTACCGTCGCTATCGCAAGCATGGGCTCGCACTCGTCGCGATCGCGACCGACGAAGATCCGCAGCCGGTGAAGGAGTTCATCGACTCGCGCAAGATCTCCGCGAAGGTGCTCATCGGCGCGGAGGACTACGCGGGCGAGTACGGCAGCCCGAAGTTCCCCTTCTCGTTCGTCGTCGACGACAAGGGCGTCATCAAGGCCAGCTACCGCGGGTACCGCCCGGAGTGCATGGGCAAGCTCGAAGCCGACGTCCGCAAGCAGCTCGAGGCGCGCGCAGGGAAGTGAGAAATGCGGGGGCGAACGCGCCCCGCGAAGCGTGCGACGAGCCGGCTCGGGCGGCGTCGTGGGCGGCGTAGGCCCGGACGTTGCCGCCGCGTCCGCTGCGCGTCACTCGAGCGTCGCGAGACCGCGCGCGCGGGTGTCCGCCGATCGGTGCGGGCCGCTCGCCATCGTCGACGAGGACCGATCGCATGCTTGTCGGCGCCTCCAGCCTGCGGTACAGCGACTCCGACAAGCAGGGTATTCGTCTGGCGCAAGGACTGACCGACCTCGACGACACGCCAGGGCGAATTTTCAAGCTGTCGCTGGATATGCCGCTGGTTCGTCGCGTGCTGAAGATCGGCACGTGGGTGATGCTGGCGATGATCACCCAGTTCTTCGTCAACTACTTCGACACGTTGATGGTGGGCTACCTCGAGGGCCCGGTCGCGACCGCATCGCAAGCGGCGCTCGGCCTCGGCATGCCGCTGTTCTGGGCGGTCGGTGGTGCGTTCGCGGCGATCGGCGTCGGCACGCAAGCGATCGTCGCGCGACGCTACGCCGAAGGCGACTACCCACGCGCTGGTCAAGCGCTCTTCAACTGTATCGTGCTCGCGACCGTGTTCGGTCTCGGCGCGGGCGCGTTCGGCTACTACATCACGCCCGCGGGCATCGACTTCCTCGCGAGCGCGAGCGAAGAGCAGAAGCAGCTCGGCGTCACGTACACGCAGATCCGCATGCTCGGTGTGCCGGGCATGGTGATGACGTTCTCGTTCAAGGCGTTCTTCGACGCGCTCGGGCGCACGTGGGTGCACCTCTACGCCGCGCTGTGGATGAACTTCCTCAACATCGGCTTCAACTACCTGCTCATCTTCGGCTACGAGCCGCTCGGCATTCCGCGGCTCGAGCTCGCAGGCGCAGCGATCGCATCCGCCGGCAGCACCTACGTCGGCATGCTGATCATGATCATCGTCAGCCTGCGCAAGGACAACCGCGTCAAGTTCCAGATCTACCACTGGCGTCACCTCGACACCGCGATCATGTCGCGCATCACCAAGCTGCTCGTGCCTTCGGGCATGGCCACGGTGATCCTCATGGCCGGCTTCGGTCTGTTCATGAAGTTCGTCGGCGACATCGATGCCGCGCGTGCCGACGGCACCAACACGTTCACGGCCGCGACGAAGGCGATCATGGACACCGCCGCGCTGTGCTTCATGCCGGCGATCGCATTCGGCACCGCGACGGCCACCGCAGTGAGCCAGAGCCTCGGCGCGGGCAAGCCCAACCTCGCCGCGCGCTACGGCTGGGAATCGGTGCGCCTCGGCGTGTACGCGATGAGCGTCGTCGGTGTGATCTTCTTCTGCATCCCCGAGCAGATCATCGGCTTGCTCGCGCCCCACGACGAAGCGGTGCGCAAGGTGGCTGCACCTGCGCTGCGCATCGTCGTCGCAGGTCTACCGATGATGGCGGTGGGGCTCGTGCTCGCGCAGGCGCTCTACGGCGCGGGTGCGAACGCGTTCGTTGCGACCGTCGAGTTCACCCTGCACTTCGGTTGCCTGGTGCCCCTGTCTTGGTTGCTCGGCCCGCATCTCGGTTACGGGCTCGAAGGCGTTTGGTTGGCAGCGGTCATCTACACCAACGTGCTCGGTTGTGTGATGGCACTGAAGTTCGCCGGCAAAGGCTGGCGCAAGATACGACTGTAGTTGCGCGCGCCGCGGCATCCATGCCTATGATCCGATCATGCGGATCTGCGGCGCCTTGTTCCTTGCCTTGCTCACGAGCTGGTCGAGACAGGCGCAGGCCCATCCGATGGACCCACCTGCGTTCGTCGTGCTCGCGCCCGAGCCGACGTCTTCGAAGGCGCCCGGCAACCCGGGCGTGACGCCCGATTCCGGCGATACCGCGGTGCCGGAGCCCAGCGGGCCCGAGCCCACGTCGTCGCCTGCGGGCCCGCAACCGACCTCTTCGCGCGCTCCGGATTCCGCCACCGACGTGCCCGACATGCCGAGCGACGATCCCACTGCGGTCGAACCGAAGACCGCACCGTCGTCGAGCAGCACGCTCGAAGAGCAGCGCGGCCACGCACGCAGTCGCGACTTCAATCGCCACGGCGTCGGCATTCGTGGCGGCATCCTCGTGGTGCCGACGTGGATCTTGTCGCGCTACCTCGACGCGCACGGCAACGCGCTGTGTCGCGGTGAGAAGATCGGCAACTTCGCCGCGAAGCACGGCTTGTTGAAGACGCAGGGCTGCAACTTCTACATCGCGGCCGAGTACGTGTATCGACAGTCGCGCATCCTCGACATCGTTCCGGCCATCGGCTACATGCGGCTGCATACGCCCGACGCGATGTGGCTCGACAAGGGTCAGTTCGCGATCAAGACGGCGCAGGGTCTGAACGGCAACAGCGGTGCCGACTACACCGAGGTGAAGATGAACCTGATGACGATGCAGGTCGACTTCATCGCGCGTGCGCCGATCGTCGTGCGCGACGACGTCGAGTTCGGGCTCGGCGGTGGTGGTGGTCTCGGGCTCGGCGTCGTGTTCGGTGGCGTGTGGCAGACGGCGCTGTCCGATGCACCGGGCACGCAGGGGCCGCGCGGTTACGCGAACGGCACCGAGACGGACAACAGCTGCCAGACCATCGACGACCTCGCGGACTTCACGAAGTGCACGCCGCACTACGACGCGGACGAGAGCGGAGCGGATCCGAACTTCGACCCGGCGAACTTGTCGCACCCCGGACCCAACAACGACGGCTACGCGCACTGCAGCAAGGACCGCTGCGACACCGGCGACCTCAACGCCTTCGGGTATCGCCACAAGAACTCGTCGATCCCGCCGGTGATCCCGATTGTCAACCTCGCGCTCTCCGCCCGCGTGATCATCAAGGATGCCTTCGGCATCACGCTCACGGGCGGATGGAACACGGGCTTTTACTTCGGCGGCAGCCTCAACTACTTTTTTGGTAAGTCGTTTCAGAAGCACGGCCGCACTGGGCCGGCGCCGACCAACTGAGACGCGCGGGGTTTCCGATGACCGAGGACAGAGACGCAGCGCTGCGTGCAGCGCTCGATCAGATCTGGGCTGATCACCAAGCTGGGACGATCACGACGCTCGAGTACAACACGCGACGACGCGAGCTGAAGCAGGCGCATGCGAAGGGTGCTGCGGCGGCTGCAGCTGCTGCGCCGAGTGAGGCACCGACGCCTGCGCCTGCACCTGCTGCGCCGCCGCTCAGCGTCGTGCCGCCGACCGATGTGCCGCCGCCTGCTGCTGCTGCACCGGCTGCGCCGCCGTCTGGGTTTGCGCCGACGCCTTCGGGCTTTGGTGCGCCGAGTGGTGCGCCGTCTGGGTTTGCGCCGACGGGGCCTTCGGGGTTCGCTCCCGTTGCGCCGGCGGAGCCCGGTACGACCACGACCACGCCTGCGCCTACCTCCACGACGGCGGAGGCAGCTGCACCCGCTCCGGGCGCGAGTGACGAGCAGCGTGCCGAAGCGGCGCGATCGATCGCGGCGTCGTGGGGCGAGTCTGCACCGAAGGAAGTCTGGGGCGGGCCGCGTGGGCGCGGTGACGATCCGGCCGTTCGCATCGTGCATCAGCCGACCGGGCGTGGGGTCGGTGATGGGAAGTCGTTCCTCTTCATCTGGGGTCTTCGCACTTCGCGTGACACCGATCAGAAGATGACCGCGCGCGAGCTCGAGCAGGTCGCCGACGATGTCGAGGTGCTGCGCGCGGCGGGCTTCACCGTCGTCGTCGATCCGCAAGGCGGCAAGCAGGACTTCTTCGATGCGCTCTACGGCAACGGCGAAGGCGTGCCGGGGCTCGTGCCCGCGGGCATCTACTGGAGCGCGCACGGGCACGACGACGGCAAGATCGAGTGCTGCGATGGGCAGACGATCAAGCCCGACGAAGTCGAGACCGCGAAGGTCTCGCCCGGCTTGCGGCTCGTCGTGATGGGTGCGTGCTACACGGGTGCCTACGCGCGAACGTGGCGTACGGCGCTCGGTGGTCATCCGCTCGTCGTCGGTTGGGGCCGACCGGTCACCATCGATCGCGCGGTCGAGTTCCTGCAATCGCACGAGGACACCGACACCGAGTTCGACGATCTCGTCGCGCGCTACATCCTCGCCGACACGCCGATCCCGGCGCTGCCCGAGCACGGACACCAGCCCAGCGCGGCGCTCTCGGGTCGTCGCGACGAGCTCGCGCCGCGCATCGAAGCGATCTCGGATCTGCTCGGCGCAGCCTGGCGCGAGCAAGAGACCTTCCACGAGCTGCGGCTGAACCTGCCCGGCGGCCGTCGCCATGTCGTGCGCGTGTTCGTCACGCTCGCGACGCAGCCGTTCCTCGAGGGCCGACCGCTCGTCGGCATCGAGTCGGAGGTCGGCGAGCTCTCGCAGATCATCGAGATCGACGATCTGCTGCGCCCGATCGCCGTCGCCGGCTACGCGCGCGTCAACCTCGTGAAGGGCCGCGCCGATCTGCCCGACATCGTGGTGCAGGGCTTCCTGCCCCACGCGACCGCGACGAACAACGACATCGCAGCGCTCGCCTATCAGGTGGCGCTCGCGGCCGACGAGCTCGAGAACAAGATCTTCGGCACCGATCGGCCCGCCTGACGTGCGCAACAGCCTGCGACGCAGCGCGCTTTTCGGCGCGCTCGCGCTGGCCTGCACCCCGCGTTGCAGGTCGTGCAACGCGGTGGAGGAGGTCGGCGGCACCACGGGCTCGCCGTCGGCCACGCGCAACTACGGCGACACCGTGATCTCCGACGAGCAGTGGAGCGTGGTCGTCGACGAAGGCGGGCTCGTGCGCGTGCGCTTCAACCACGCCGACGTGATCACGAGCGCGTTCAAGCTCGGCGGTGCAGCGGGGGCCAGCTATCCGCCGGAGCTCGGGCCCACCACGCGCGACGGCGATGCGGTGCGCTTCGGCGTCGCGGCGAGCGGCTTGGGGCTGCGCATCGACGGCGTCGCGAAGCCGGGCAAGACGGCGCAGGCCGAGATCGCGTACGCGATCACGTCGGCGCGTGCGGTCGACGAAGTCTCCGGCGGCGGCGTCGAGCTCACGATCAAGAACGACGCGCGCTTGCTGGGCAAGCCTGCACCCGATCCGGTGATCGCAGCGGACCACACCGGCTTCACCTGGGACACCGGGCGCGGCGTCATCGAGATCGAGCTCGACACCGCGTTGCCGCTCCTGCAGTTCGTGCCGACGAGCGGCGTGGTGCAGTGCGCGTTCTATGCCGGGCATCTCGATGCGGGCGCGCGCACGATCACGATGCGCATCACGCTGCCCGACGGTGGCGTGTGGGCGCCCGCTCCGTTCACGCGCTATCCCACGCCCGACGCGTCGTGGCACGCCGCGACGCTGCCGTGGGACGACGTGCCCGTCGATCTGTCGTTTCTCAACGAAGGCGACACGCCCGCCGGTGTGCACGGGCCGATCCGCGTGCAGGGCGACGATCTCGTGCGCGGCGACGGCCAGCCGATTCGCCTGTGGGGCACGAACATCTTCGGCTACGCGCTCTTCAACGGCGACGACGCTGCGATCGCGGCGCAGGCGAAGCGCATCGCATCGTTCGGCTTCAACCTCGTGCGGCTGCACCACCACGACTCGCAGTGGTGCGATCCGAACGTGTTCGGCAGCCGCGCTCCCGGCACGCGCAAGCTCGACGATCGTGCGCTCGAACGCATCGACAAGTGGGTCGCGGCGCTGCAGGCCGAAGGGATCTACGTGTGGATCGATCTGCACGTGGGCCGCGTGTTCACGAAGGACGATCGCATCGCTGCGTTCGACGAGCTCGATCAAGGCAAGCCGTTCGGCTTCAACTACGTGAACCCATCGATCGCCGAGGCGATGAAGGAGTTCGCGCAGCAGTACCTCGGTCGCAAGAACCGCTACACCGGGCGCAGCTATCTCGACGATCCCGGTGTGCTCGGTGTGCTCGTCACCAACGAGAACGATCTCACCCTGCACTACGGCAACCTCATGGTCGCGCCGTCGGGGCGACCCGTGCATCACGGCTGGCTCGAGGCGCGCACGCGCGAGTTCGTCGAGAAGAGCGGCATGGAGGTGCCGAGCCCGGTCGAGCCGTGGCGACTCGGCGCGACCAAGCTCGCGATGGGCGACATCGAGGCCGCGTTCTATCTCGACGCGATCGCCGATCTGCGCAAGCTCGGTTGGCGCGGGCCGGTCGCGACCTCGAGCTTGTGGGGCGACGAGAGCATCTTCTCGCTGCCGTCGCTCACCACCGGCGACGTCGTCGACGTGCACAGCTATGGCGGGCCCGAGATGCTCGGCAGCAACGCGCACGTCGAGCCGCACTTCGTGCATCCGATCGCGACTGCGGCGGTGGCCGGCATGCCGCTGACGGTGACCGAGTGGAACATCCCCGCGCCGGCGCGCGATCGCTTCATCGGTCCGACGCTCGTCGCGGCGATCTCGGCGCTGCAGGGTTGGGACGCGCCGATGCACTTCGCGTACACCGCGAACAAGCTCGAGCCGCCGCAGCAGGCCGAGATCTGGTCGTCGTGGGACGATCCCGCGTTGATGGCGATGATGCCGGCGGCGGCGCTCATGTTCCGCCGTGGCGACGTCGCGCGTGCGCACGAGACGTACGCGCTGAAGATCGATCGCGCGACGCTGGCCGAGCGCACCAGCAACGCGTTCACGATGGGCACCGTGCGCACGCTGCTCGAGAAGAGCGAGGTGCGACTGGTGTTGCCCGAGCTGAAGGGCCTCGAGTGGATGCGCGGCACCACCGTGCCCGAGGGGGCGCGCGTGCTCGACGATGCCGACGACGATCGTCTCGATCGCACCGCGCACTTCGTCGCGTCCGACACCGGCGAGCTGCGCCGCGACTGGAAAGCCGGCGTGCACACGGTGACGACCGCGAAGAACGTCGCGGCCACCGGATGGCTCGGCGGTGCCACGATCGCGCTCGGCGATGCGACGATCGAGCTCGCGACGCCGAAGGCTGCGATCGCGCTGTCGAGCCTCGATGGCCAACCGCTCGCGCAATCGCAGAAGATCCTGCTCGCCGTCGTCGCGCAGGTCGCCGCGACCAACGGCAATCAGCGCCCGTATCTCTCGGAGCCCGTGCGCGGCACGGTGTCGCTGCGCTCGCAGCATGCAGCGCTCGACATCACGCCGCTCGGTGCACGCAGCGGCGACACGAAGCCGGCGCGCACGACCGCGGACGGCGGCGTGCACCGCATCGCGCTCGACGGCGCGCCGGTGCACTTCTGGCTGATCACGCCCGCGACGTGATCACTGCAGCGCCATCGGGCCCGAGACCTCGGAGCGTCGGCCCTCGAACGACTGGCGCAGCACCTTCGGCGTCGCGTCGCCGGGGATCGTGACCTCGACGACGAGCAGCGTCGCGTCGTTCTCCACGAAGACCAGCTGATCGCCCAGTGGCACGCGGACCGTCGCGGCCCACGGCTTCGGCCCCGAGACTTGCTCGACCGCAGCCTCGAGGGCGGGCTGCGACTCGGCGAGGATCGTGCGCGGCGTGCCGCTGCGTGCGTCGAGCACCTCGACGCCGTGCACGCGCAGCGGCGCATCGACCTGCTGATCGAAGCTCGCGGTGATCGACGCGGTGTACGGCGCAGCGTCGGTCAGCACGCGATCACTGAGGATACCGCCACCCGAGTCGCTGCGCGTGGGAAGGATCGACAGCTGCACCCGCGGATCGCTGGTGACGATGCCGTCGACCCTCACCCACTCTTCGGCGCGGTGATGGATCTTCGCACAGCCGCAGAGCGCGACGACGAAGAGCAGCCCGCGCGGCGTCACCAGTCGTCGTTGCCTTCGGAGTAGTCCTTCTCGAGCGAGTCGGCGGTGCCGGCGATGACGTGCAGCGGACGCTCGAACTCGTTCGGGTCCATCGTCGCCATCGGAGCGTTGTGGATCAGCACGTAGTCGTCGTCGCTGTCGAGCGCGAGCGCACCGATCGCGAACTCGCAGTTCTTGCGCAGCGCGACCTTGGCGGGCATCTCGGCGCCCTTGCAGACGACGCTGCGGAACTCGATCCACGACTCGTCGAACGCTTGGAAGTGACGCACGCGGATCTTCTGCGTTCGTCCGTTGTCCATGCGGAACACGAGCGAGAAGAAGGCCTCCTCGTCGTCGTCCAACACGTACTTCCCGCGCGCGTACTCTTGCAACTCCGCCCAGTTCGGCATGAGCGCGAGCTTAGCGAAGATCGCGGCCCTTCGATCAAGCCGTTCGCGAAGGGGCGAACGCGAGCACGAAAAGGCCCCGGGCACCCAGCACTCCGTTACCGTTGCTACCTTCCGGTCCTGGCGGGGTTGGCGGAGACGCCGTCACCCGGGGCACGAGGCCCCGCAGTGGGGGAGATCAGTTGGTTCGAAGATCGTGTGGCGGAGAGGGCGGGATTCGAACCCGCGGTGGCTTGCGCCACACATGATTTCCAGTCATGTACCTTAGGCCACTCGGACACCTCTCCGTGAGGTCGTGGTGCTGTTCGTGTTGGGGTTCGATCGTGAAGTGGCGGAGAGGGAGGGATTCGAACCCCCGGAGACTTTCGCCTCACCAGATTTCGAGTCTGGCACCTTAAACCACTCGGACACCTCTCCGGGCGCGGTGGGGCGCGGACTCTAGCAGGATCCCCACCGCCATCAAGAGGGCCGGGGGCGCCGGCCGCGAGAATCGGGCCGGACTACCATCTGGGCCATGCCGAACCGGCTCGCACGCTCGACCAGCCCGTATCTGCGCCAGCACGCGGACAACCCCGTGGACTGGTACGAGTGGGGGCCCGAGGCGCTCGCGCGCGCGATCGCCGAGGACAAGCCGATCCTGCTCTCGGTCGGCTACAGCGCGTGTCATTGGTGCCACGTGATGGCGCACGAGTCGTTCGAGGACGACGCGGTCGCGGCCGTCATGAACGAGCGCTTCGTGAACATCAAGGTCGATCGCGAAGAGCGACCGGACATCGATGCGATCTACCAGAAGGTCGTGCAGCTGCTCGGGCAAGGCGGCGGTTGGCCGCTCACCGTGTTCCTCACGCCGCAGCAGCAGCCGTTCTACGGCGGCACCTACTTCCCGCCGCAGAGTCGGCACGGACGACCGGGCTTCGTGCAGGTGTTGCTCACGCTCGCGGATCTGTACGCGGAGGACAAGACGAAGATCGAGATGCAGGTCGAGTCGTTCCGCGATGGGCTGCAGAGCATCGCGGCGATCGTCGACGACGAACGCAAGAGTGCCGACAAGCTGCCCGCGCTCGACGACACCGACGCGCTGCGCGAAGCCGGCAAGCGACTGGTCGCGCGCGTCGATACGACGTGGGGTGGATTCGGGCGCGAGCCGAAGTTCCCGAACGCGACCGGGCTCGAGCTGCTCGCACGGCTCGCGCGCGGCCAGGACAACCTCGCGCGCGAGGCCGGCGACGCGCTGCGGCTCACGCTCGACAAGATGTACGAGGGCGGCATCTACGACCATCTGCGCGGTGGCTTCGCGCGCTACTCGGTCGATCGCGTGTGGCTGGTGCCGCACTTCGAGAAGATGCTCTACGACAACGCGCAGCTCGTCGCGCTGTATGCCGATGCGTCGCTGCGTTGGCCCGACGTCGAGCACTACCGACGCGTGGTGATCGAGTCGATCGACTATCTCGTCGCGGACATGCGCGCGCAGAACGGGCTCTTCTACGCGGCCACGGACGCCGACAGCGAGGGCGAAGAGGGCAAGTACTTCTGCTGGACGCCCGCGGAGCTCGCCGAGCTGCTCGGCGACGAAACGCTCTTCGCGAGCGTGTACGGCGTGAAGGAAGGCGGCAACTTCGAGCACGGCTGGTCGATCCTGAATCTGCCGCGCACGCTGGCGCAGCGCGCCGAAGAGCACGGCATCACGATCGCCGAGCTGCTCGCGCGGCTCGCACCTGCGCGCGCGAAGCTGCTCGCGCACCGCTACACCCGCGTGCCGCCGTTGCGCGACGACAAGCTGCTCACGAGCTGGAATGCGTTGCTCGCGAGTGGGCTGTGTCGCGCAGCGAGTGCCGCCGAGGCGTGGGGTGACGACGAGCGGGCGCGCGCGTGGCTCGAGCTCGCGACGACGATCGTGCAGACGTTGTTGCGCGAGCACGTCGACGGCGACGGCCGCGTGCTGCGTGCGAGCTTCGAAGGTCGCGCACACACGCGCGGCTTCCTCGACGATCTCGCGTTCCTCGGGCGCGCATGTCTCGACGTGCACGAGCACACGCTCGATCCGCAGTGGCTCGCACACGCGCGCACGCTCGCGGAGCGCGGCGTCGCGCAGCACGGCCACGATCGCGGCTTCTGGTTCACCGCCGGCGACGCGGAGTCGCTGATCGAGCGCGACGAGAGCCCGCACGACGGTCCGC
>DASZPU010000296.1:0-8154 GCA_035550195.1 Nannocystaceae bacterium | reverse complement strand
CGACGTCGATGCGATCGTCGCAGGCGCGCGCGCACGCCCCGAGCCCCACCGATCGCTCGTGCCCGTGCGCAACGTGCTCACCGCGGCCGATGCGTTCGTGCAGCCGTTGATGGTGCGCGAGGACGCCGTCGCGAGCGCGGGTGACGAGCTACTCGTGTATCTCGTCGCCCGCGATCGCGCGATCGTGCTCGCCGAAGATCGCCTCGACTATCGCTCGCTCGGCGCCGCGGTGCAGCCGTCGCGGGGGGCGAACTTCCGCCGTGTCGCGCAGCTCGTGCGCGAGCACTGTCCCGCAGCGCCGTACGATCACCGGCTCGAGCACCGGCAGACGCGCGCACACATCCTCGGCCCGATCACCGCGCTCGACCGCAACCTCGAGCTGGCCGCAGCGATCGTCGCCGCCGACATCCGCCGCACCGCGCACGATCCTTATCGCTGACCCGGAATGATCGTCGGCATGCGGGCGAGCAAGTGCTCCGCGAAGGCGCGCACCGCCTGCGGTTGGCTGCGGCCGCTCGGGTGCACCAGCCAGATCGGCGTGCGACCGGCATCGACATTGGGGAGCACGCGTACGAGCGCGCGCTCGCGCACGGTGGTGGCGACGATGTTCGCGGGCAACAGCGCGATGCCGTAACCGTCGTGGCACGCCTGCACTGCGAGTCCCATCTCGTTCACGCGCACGCGGCCGCGCGCAAGCACTCGCACCGTCTTGCCGCGCACGCGCAGCGTCCAGGTCGTGCGCTCGCTGCCACCGTCGAGCACGACGTGATCGTGGGTCGCGAGCTCCGCGATCGTGCGCGGCCGCCCTCGTCGCGCGACGTAGCTCGCGCTCGCGAAGAGCTGGCGTGGCGACTCGGCGATCTTGCGCGCAACGAGCGACGAATCGGGCAGCTCGCCGGTGCGGATCGCGAGGTCGTAGCCCTCCTCGACGAGATCGACGCGGCGCTCGCGGGCGTCGAGCTCGACGCGCACCTCGGGCCACGCGTCGAGGAACTCCGCGACGATCGGCCACAGCAATCGCCCGACGCCCAGCGGCATGGTGATGCGCACGCGACCGCGGGGACCGGTGCCGAGCGCTCGCACCGATCGCTCGCCGGTGTCGAGCTCTTCGATCGCTCGCAACGCGTGTGCGAGGTAGAGCCGCCCCGCGTCGGTGAGCGCGAGCTTGCGCGTCGTACGGGCGAGCAGCCGTGCACCGAGCCGCGCTTCGAGCCGCGCGACCTTGCGGCTCACGGTGGACACCGGCACGCCGGCCTTGCGCGCGACCGCCGAGAAGCTGGCCTGCTCCACCACCTGCGTGAACGTGCGCGCATCGTCGAGCTCGCTCTCCACCGCCGAATCTCCTTTGCGCGATACGCAAAAGTCTTTGCGATTTTCGCAGACTAGTGCGCCCGTCGGACCGCGGCCATCTTTGCCCGGCAGATGACTCGACGCAACACAATCCTCGTCACCGGTGCCACCGGCACCGTCGGCCGACCGCTCGTCGCACGCCTCGCGGCCGACTCCAACCTGCGCGTGCGCGCGCTCGTCCGCGATCCCGCGAAGGCCGGCGAGCTCGCGGGAGCCGAGCTCGCACGCGGCGACTTCTCCGACGCGCAGTCGCTCGTCGCCGCGATGGACGGCATCGACACGCTGGTGTTGATCACCGCATCGAACGCGAACGCCGCGACGCAGAGCCACGCCGCGATCGCAGCGGCGCAGCAGGCCGGCGTGCGGAAGATCGTGCGGCTGTCCGCGATCAAGGCCGACCCGAACGGACCCACCGACAACACGCGACAGCACGGGCGCACGGAGGCGGAGATCCGCGCGACCGGGCTCACCCACGTGTTCCTGCGCCCGTCCGCGTTCATGCAGAACATCCTGTGGAGCGCGCGTCAGGTGCTCGGTGAAGGTCGCATCTACCAGGGTTACGGCGCTGCGAAGGTCGGGCTCATCGACACGCGCGATGTCGTCGATGCGCTCGCGGCTGCGGCCACGCGCGACGACTTCGACGGCCAGACGCTCGAGCTCACCGGTCCGCGCAGCGTCGGCCAAGACGACGTTGCAACCACGCTGGCCGGGGCGCTCGGACGCGACGTGAATTACGTACCCGTCGCACCCGAGCAAGTCGGCGAAGCGCTGCGCGGCATGGGTGCCGACGAGTGGACCGTGCAGCTCGTGATCGACTACTCGCGCGCCTACGCGAGCGGATGGGGCGACAACGTCACCGATGCGGTGCAACGCATGACCGGTCACCCGGCGCGCGATCTCGACGCGTTCGTGCGCGAAGTGTTCGTACCGGCGACGCGCGGATCCTGACGCGACCTGCTATCCTGCGCAGACGGTGACCGACGAGCTCGAGATCGCGTTCAGCCCACCGTCTGCGGGGTGGATCAACATCACGTTGCAGAGCAGCGCGGGCAAGCTGGTCGAGAGCTTCTCGTACGTACGGCCGTCGCTCACCGAGCTGTGCGCGTCGCTCTGCGATCTCGGCGAGGGTCGCCCGGCGCGTCCGGTCGTCTTGGATCTCGAGCCCGACGAGCTCGAGCTGCGCTTCGAGCCCGCGACTGCGGGGCGCACGACATTGCGCGTGCTGGGGTTCCGCGATCAACGACGCGGGCCCGCGGCGGATCCCACCACGATCCTCGAGCACGAAGCCGACACGCGTCGGCTGGTCACGACGTTCTGGCGCGCGCTCCGGCGGCTCGAGACCGCATTGCCCGACGACGAGTTCGTACGCGCGTGGCGAAAGCCGTTTCCCACCGCCGAGATGAAAGCGCTGGGCGTGCTCGTCGATTCGTGGGCGTCGTGAAAAGCCGGCGACGGAAACGTCGCGACCACGTTGCACGCGATCGCTGGGCGCGAACGCACGTGACGCGCGCGTGATTGCATCATTCGCGGCGCGCCCGAGCGCAGGGGAATCCGCTATCCCTGCGCCCATGCGTAGCTCGGTTCGATCGGCGCTGGTGGTGGTCTCGTTCGCGCTCGTGGCCTGCAAGGAGGACGGCATCGAAGTCGGCAAGTACGTCGACGCGTTGCCGACCGAGGTCTGCGATCAAATCACCGTCTGCAATTGCGACTATCCCAACGGTGCGCAGTACGAGCATTGCCGCGCGACGCTGAGTGTCGATCTCGAGACGCTCGCGGAGATCAACGGTGTCGAAGGTCTGTCGTTCGACGGCGAGTGTGCGCAGAAAGAGATCGACGCGGTCGGATCGCTCGGCTGCGGTGTGCCGGTATTCGATCCGAACGCGAAGTGCGAGGCGCCGTGCAAGGTCTGGTACGGGCCGATGGGCAAGGGCGGCACGTGCACCACGATCAACGGCTACGACAACTGCAAGCAGGGGCTGAGCTGCGAAAACGGTGCCTGCGTGCATCCATGCGAGGAGCCCGATCTGCCCACCCAGGGTGAGGCGTGCTCGTTGCAGTACGGTTGCGCAGAAGGGCTCTACTGCGACGGTGAGACCACACCGCTCTTTCCCACGTGCGCCGTGTTGCCCGGCGCGGGCCAGCGCTGCGTGGTGAGCCTCGGCTTCCTGTGCGCGGAGGATCTCGCGTGCGACACCACCGATCCGGATGCGCCGACGTGCGTCGCGTTGCCGGGCGTCGGCGAAGAGTGCCCGCTCGGACAGTGTGCCGAGGGGCTCTACTGCGATCCCGACGAAGCACCGGCGGTGTGCGCCGAGCCGCCCGGCCTCGGCGAAGACTGCCCGCTCGGCGTGTGTGCCCAACCGAACATGTGCGAAGACGGAACGTGCGTCGCGCCGCGACCGGCGGTGTGCGGCTACTACGGTGGCTTGCCGGACGACGGCAGCTCGGGATCCGCGACCACCAACACCACGTTGCCGCCCGACACCGGGCTCGACACGAGCTTCGACACCAGCGGTGGCTTCGACACCGGTGGCTTTGACAGCAGCACGGGCGGTGGCGCGAGCGATTGCTGCGTGCCCCACGAGACCCCCGGTTGCACCGACGTCGAGCTCGCCGCATGCGTGTGCGCGCAGGACGACGCGTGCTGCATCGATCCGTGGAGCGACGTCTGCGTCGGTGAGGTCGTGGCCTTCGGCTGCGGCGCGTGCTGATCGACCGCCTCGGCTGCGACGGCGGGACGCTGGGCTGCAATCCGATCGCGTGCACGTTCGACTTCTCGATGTGCTCGTAGCCCGCGTATGCTCGCGGCCATGGAGGCCGGCGAGATCGACGATCATGGTGGGCTCGCGCCCGAGCAGCTGCGCACGCTGCAGGTGAAGCGCGACGGCCCGGGGCTCGTGCGCATCACGGTGCAGCTCGGGCTGATCGCGGTCGCGACCGCGCTGACGCTGCGCACCGAAGGCCCGCTGTGGCTGCTGTGGGTCGGCATCCTCGGCATCCTGATCGGAGGGCTGTTCGGTCCGCTGCACGAGACCTGTCATCGCACCGCGTTCGCGTCGCGCACGATCAACGAGGTCGTCGCGTGGATCTGCGCGTTCCCGCAGCTCTACTTGCCGGGGCTGTTCCGCGAGTTCCACTTCGAGCACCACCGTCGCACCCAGGATCGCAAGCAAGACCCGGAGATCATGGCGATGCCGGATCTGCTCGACGGATTCCCCGGCGATCCGCTGCGCTACTTCGTGCTCGCGACCGGACAGCACCTGTTGTTCGGCAAGGCGATGTTCATCCTCGCCGGTGCGCTCGCGCCCGCGTCCGCGTTTCCGAAGATCTTTCCCTACGTGCACGCGCGTCGCGTCGCGCGGGTGCAGTGGGAGAGTCGCATCGCGCTCGTGATCTTCGCCGCCGGCATCACGCTCGGCCTGCTGTACGTGCCGCACTTCGGACGATTGTTGGTCGCCTGGCCGGTCGCGCACCTGCTGCTCGGCTTCTATCTCCTGGCCGAGCACACCGGCTTGCCCAACGACGGCACGCAGAACCATCGCACGCGCTCGGTCACCAGCAACGCGCTGATGCGGTGGCTGTTCTGGAACATGCCGCTGCACGCGATCCACCACATGCATCCGGCGATTCCGTTCCACGCGATGCCCGAAGCGCATCGGCTCGCGTTGCCGACGCTCGAGCACGTCAGCACCGGCTACTTCGCGGTGCACCGCGAAGCGCTCGCGCACGCGTTCCGCAGCAAGCCGCGCGCGTGACGAGCTACCAAGTGAAGCCACGCCAGTAGAGGTTGGGGAAGTCGCGGCCTTCGATCGGACCCATGCCGCCTTCGGAGCCGTGGTTGAGCGCGCGTGGGCGACCCGCGAACTCGACGTCGCGGCCGGTCACGCCGTTGGCCTCGTCGATCAGGATCGACGGCTGCCAGAAGAACACCAGGGGCACGCGCACACGTACGCGCTCGGCCGGTGCATGGGCGACGATGCGCGCGTCGGCGAACGTCTCGCTCACGCAGCGGTTGCCGGCACCGTCGACGATCGGCGCGCCGACGATCTTCGCGCCGCTGACCGAGCCGTCGGGCTCGAGCACGAGCTCGGCTTCGGTACGCACGACTTCGGTGGGCGTGCGCGCGAAGGCTTGATCGAAGCAGTTGCGCAGGGCGGGACGCACCGACACGAACGCGCTCCGTGCGGAGTGGTGCAGGGCGAGGCGATCGCCGCTCGTGCCTTCGAGCGCGCGCACGATGCCTTGCATGCGCACGAGCCCGCGCGCAGGGTGGAGCTCCGCGATCGTCGGACGGGTGAGCACGAGCCCGGTCTGCGGATCGGTGGCCCAGCTGTTGAGCTTCGCGCGGATCTTCGGATCGTCGACCGACGGTCGCTTCAGCTTGCGCTTGCTGGGCACCACGACGGTGCGGTCCATGTTCGCGGGCGCGCCTTCGTCGATGCGGGCGGGCGACTCGTGCTCGACGCGCGCGACCGGCTTGGCGACTCCGCGCTCGAGCTGCAGCTCGGCCTCGCCGAGGAGCTCGTAGATCTCCGCGCGCTCTTTCTGCTTGTCGCGATCGTCCCCGAAGATCTGTGTGTGCCGGTCCGCGTAGCGCTCGAGCATGCGCACCGCATCGTGGCCGAGCTCGCGATCGCCGGTCTGTTCGTACGCGACCATCAGGCCGTACCCGAGCCGCATCATGAGGCGATGGCGCACCGCATCGTACTCGGCGGTGTCGGGCAGCAGCAGGATCGCGCGTCGCCACAGCGCGACCGCTTCGGCGGCCTTGCCCTTCGCCATCGCCTGCTCGCCGATCGTGTAGAGCCGCTTGCCCTCCGTGACGTTCGATCGGCGGTACCGCAGATCGCGAGCCCCCGGAGGGGTGGCGCCGAGCTTTCCTGTCGGCGCCGCACCCATCAACGCACCCACCAACGCCATCCCCAACAACGTGGCCATACACGTTGAGGGTGGGCGCCGATTTTCGCCTCGGCAAACGGCAGCGACGCGGGATTGGTGTCGGAACGACCCGCCTCGTTTTGTCGTTGCGCACGCTCGTGCGCAACGAGTCAGCGCGGGATTCCGACGCCGCGCTCGATCGACGGCAGGTTGCCTTCGCTGCCGTGGTTGAGCTCGCGCCGTACCCCGAAGAAGTCGATCGCGCTGCGGATCGTTCGGCCACCGCTGGCCTCGTCGGCGTAGCGCGCGTCCTGCCAGAAGAACAGCAGCGGCACGCGCAGTCGCACGCGCTCGGCCGGGCCTTCGTCGACCTGCACGTCCGCGAGTCGCTTCGCGGCGCAGCGTGTGCCGGCCGCATCGATGATCGCGGCGCCGACGATCTCCGCCGAGCTCACGCTGCCGTCGGGCTCGATCGCGAGCTCGGCGTGTGTCTGTACGAACGCGGTGGGTGTGCGTGCGAACGCGGCCTCGAAGCAGCGCTGCAGCTCGGGGCGCACCGACCTCACGGCGACGCGGGCGAGCTCGTGCAGCGCACGCTTTTCACCGCCGTCGACGCGCACGCCGATCGCCTGCGTGAGCCCCGTGACGCGCACGAGCCCGCGCGCGGCGTGCACGATCTCGACGTCGGGCCGCGTGAGCACCAGCCCCGCCCATGGTGTGGTGAAGTCGCTCTTCAGCTTCTCGACCGTCTGCGGATCGTCGACGCTCGTGCGCCCGAGCTTGCGCTTGCTCGGCACCACCACCTGCCGCTCCATCCCGTCGGGCGCGCCCTCGTCGACGCGCGCCGGCGGCTCGGGCTCCACCGGTGGCGCCGGGGCCTCTTCGCTCTTGCTGTCGAGCTCGTAGAGCAGCTCGTACACTTCGCCACGCTCGCGCTCGGCGTCCGGCCCATAGCCGAACAGCTGCTCGTGCTGCACGAGGTAGCGATCGAGCAGACGTGCACCGTCGATCGCGAAGCGGGGCTCACCGGTTTGCTCGCTCGCGAGCAACATTCCGTGACCCAAGCGGAGCACCAACTTGTGGCGCAGCCGATCGTACTCGGCGATGGTGGGCAAGAGCACGATCGCGCGACGCCACAGCGATACCGCTTGCGGCGCGTGGCCTTTCTTCAGCTCGGCCTCGCCGATCGAGTAGAGCCGCCGCGCCTCGTCGACGTCGCTGCGCGCACGCGCAGGCTTCGAAGGTGTGCTCGCCTGCGCAGGGGCGACCGCCGATATCACCGCACAAAGGATCGCCGCGAGCACGCCCGCCATCTTGCCATCAACCGTGGGACGAACCGACGCTTACATCGCGGTTTCCGGCGGGTGCGCGTAGCCGCCTACATGGGACCGGCGCTACCTTTCGCGGGTGATCGACGAGGGCCCGGCGCGCGAGCCCGGCGACGACGAAGAGACCGTGCTCGTGCCGGGCTTCATCCGCCGGCGCGACTCCGGTCCGCACGACGCGGCGCCGCTGCATGGTGCGCTGCTCGGGCGCTATCTCGTCGTCGGTGAAGCAGGCGCCGGCGGCATGGGCGTGGTCGTGCGCGCCTACGATCCCAAGCTGCGCCGCGAGGTCGCGCTCAAGCGCTTGCGCATCGCGGGCGGCGGTGCGCATGCACGCGCGGGCACGGCGGGGTTGTTGCGCGAAGCGAGAGCGATGGCTCGGCTCGCGCATCCCAACGTGCTCGCGGTCTACGATGTCGAGGAGATCGAGGGTCGCTCGTATCTCGCGATGGAGTACGTCGAAGGTACGACGCTGCACGATTGGATCGGCGCCGCGCAACGACACTGGCGCGAGTCGCTGGCGATGCTCGTGCAAGCCGGTCACGGGCTCGCGGCCGCGCACGCGGTCGGCATCGTGCATCGCGATTTCAAGCCCAACAAC
>DASZPU010000295.1:0-8014 GCA_035550195.1 Nannocystaceae bacterium | reverse complement strand
GTGCTCATCGGTGGCGACGCGGACGGCACGCGCAGCTTCGGTCGCGTGCGCGTCGCCGACTTCGGGCTCGCGCGCGTCGCCGAGGCCGCCGACGACGAACGCGATGGCGACGTGCTTTCACGCAGCGCTCGGGTCACGCGCACCGGCGCGACCATGGGCACGCCCGCATACATGGCGCCGGAGCAGGGCTCGCGCCACGCCGATGCACGCTCCGATCAGTACGCGTTCTGCGTCGCGCTGCACGAGGCGCTCTACGGCGTCCGCCCGCGCGCCGAGCCTGCGCGTGCGCCGAGCGAGCGCAGCCGGGGCCGTCCGCGTCGCGTGCCGGGCTGGCTCGCGCCGATCCTGCGCCGCGGGCTCGCGCGCGCGCCGAGCGAGCGCCATGCGGACATGCGCGCGCTCATCGTGCAGCTCGAGCAGACGCCACGTCGACGTCGTCGCATCGCGATCGCGACCGCCTCGGCGATCGCTGCGTCCGCGTGGGCGTGGCTCGCGAGCACGGACCCGCGTTGTGACGGCGCGAGCGACGATGCCGATGCGATCTGGACGCCCGCGCGTGCGGAGGCGATCGCGAGCGCGTGGGCGCAGTCGGACTTTCCCGGCGCCGTCGAGGCGTCGACGCGGCTCGACGGCGCGATGCAATCGTGGCGTGAGGCGTGGCGAGGCGAGCGGCACGAGGCCTGCGTCGCGACGCGCGAGCGCGGCGAGCAGAGCGAAGCGCGATTGCAGAGCCGCATCGATTGCCTCGCGCGGCTGCGTCGACGCGTCGAGCTGCTCGCCGCCGCGTTCGAGCACGCGGACAACGAGGCGATCGTGCGTGCCGATGCTGCGCTCGCTGCGATCGCACCGCCCGCGACCTGCGAGGATCCCGAGACGTTCGCGGGCGACGTGGTGGCGGAGGTGGATCGCCCCGCGTACGACTCGCTGCGCGAGCGCCTCGACGGCGCCGACACGCAGCACGCGATCGGGCAGGGCGAGCGCGTGCGCAGCGAGACCGATGCGATCGCCGAGGCGGCCCACGCCGCGGGCTTTCTCGCGCTCGCGGCGGAAGCCGAGCTGCTCGCGGGTCGGATCGCGCTGCAAGCTCGCCGGCAGGACGATGCGATCGCGAAGAGCTCGCGCGCGATGCAGCTCGCGTGGGAGGTCGGCGACGAGCGCACCGGTCTGCAGGCGATGCGTCACATCGGGCGCAGCCTGGCGGATCGCGGCACCGCGACCGACGAGAGCCTGCGCTGGCTCGACGCGGCCGAGGCCCGTGCACGCCACGCGGGGTGGGGCGCCGCGGACATGTTGGAGCTCGAGCACGCGCGCTCGCACGCGCTCTACCTCGCCGAGCGCAACGTCGAAGCGGAGGCCGCCGCGCGACGCATGCTCGCGCTCGTCGAGGAACACGGGCTCTACGGCCTGCACGCGCTCACGGCACTCGGCCACGCGTTGACCAGCCAGCGTCGCTTCGTCGAGGCCATCGCTGCGTACGAGCAGGCGATCGCGCTGGGCGAGCGTCTGCGCGGGCCCGATCATCCCGACGTACGGTTCCCGCTCGAGGGCCTCGGGCAGGCCTTGAAGTACAGCGGCGAGCCGGCGGCTGCGATCGCTGCGATGCAGCGCGCCGTCGCGATCGCCGAAGGTGCATTCGGGCCGAGCTCGGCGGTCGTCGCCGAGCACACGCTCGGGCTCGCGTCCGCGCAGATCATGGCCGGCGACGTCGCCGGATCGCTCGCGTCGTACGAGCGCACGCGCACGATCATCGAGCAGCAGAGTCCGCGCGACGACACCGCGTGGGTGATGGTCGTGCGCAACATGATGGAGACGCTCTATCGTGCCGGGCAGACCGATCGCGTGCTCGCGGATGTACGCGCCGCGTTTCCGGTCGCGCAGCGCGTGTACGGCGAGTCGGTGTTGCTCGCCGAGTTCGCGCAGGATGCCGCGACGACCGAGGCCGGCTTCGGCGATCCCAAGCGCGCGCTCGAGCACGGCAAGCTCGCGCTGCGCCTCTACGAGCGATTCCTCGGACCCACGCATCCCCGCATCGCCGGCGCGTACATGGCGGTGGCGTCGGTGCAAGCGACCGCCGGCGACTTCGACGAAGCGCTGCGCTTGCTCGATCTCGCCGAGACCGCGCACGCGGCCGGGCCCGAGCCGCTGCCGCGCGAGCGTGCGTACCTGCATGCGGTGCGCGCCGAGACGTTGGCGGCTGCGGGCAAGCGCGAGGACGCACTCGCGCCGATCGAGCGCGCGGTCGCTGCGTTCGAGCGCCTGAATCCGGACGGACATCCCGACCTCGCGCAGGCGCTGTCGATCCAGGGTGGATTGCTGATCGCGCTCGGGCGCAACGCCGACGCCGAGCGCGTGCTGGTGCGCGCGCTCGCGATGGTCTCGGCCGAGACCCCGGAGCTGCAGGACTCGATCGCCGCGCGGCTGGCCAGCGCCCGAGCTCCGCGGTAGCCGGCGCGGCTCAGAACCGATCGAGGTCCATCACCTTCGTCCACGCGGCGACGAAGTCGGCGACGAATTGCGCGCCCGCGTCGGCGCTCGCATAGACCTCGGCGAGCGCGCGCAGCTCGCTGCTCGAGCCGAACACGAGATCGACGCGCGTGCCGGTCCACTTCGCTGCTCCGCTCGTGCGATCACGGCCTTCGAAGACGTCCTTCGCGTCGGAGGTCGGCTTCCACTCGATGCCCATGTCGAGCAGGTTCACGAAGAAGTCGTTGGTGAGCGCGTCGGTGCGCGTGGTGAAGACGCCGTGCTTCGCGTCGTCGGTGTTGGCACCGAGCACGCGCAGACCCCCGACGAGCACCGTGAGCTCGGGGGCGCTGAGCGTCAGCAGCTGCGCACGATCGACGAGCAGCACCTCGGACTTCACGCTCGCACGCAGCGGATCCGTGTCGCGACGATAGTTGCGGAAGCCGTCGACGCTGGGCTCGAGCACCGCGAACGACTCCACGTCGGTCTGATCCTGGGTCGCGTCGGTGCGCCCGGGTGTGAACGGCACGGTGATCGGATGCCCGGCATTCTTCGCCGCCTGCTCGATCGCCGCGCACCCACCGAGCACGATCAGATCGGCGAGCGACACCGGCTTGCCGAAGCCGCGCTGGATCCCGGCGATCACCTGCAGCGCCTGCGCGAGCGCGGCGGGCTCGTTGACCGCCCAGTCCTTCTGCGGCGCGAGCCGGATGCGTGCACCATTCGCGCCGCCGCGGCGATCGGAGCCGCGGAACGTCGAGGCCGACGCCCACGCGGTCTTCACGAGCCGCGCGATCGACAAGCCCGACGCGAGCAGCTTCGTCTTCAGCTCCGCGATGTCCTTCGCGTCGACGAGCGGATGATCGACCTTCGGCACCGGGTCCTGCCAGATGAGCTCCTCGCTCGGCACCTCGGGCCCGAGGTAGCGCGCGCGCGGGCCCATGTCGCGGTGCGTGAGCTTGAACCACGCGCGCGCGAACGCATCGGCGAATTGCTGGGGATGATCCTTGAAGCGGCGCGAGATCACTTCGTACGCGGGATCGAAGCGCAGCGAGAGGTCGGTCGTCAGCATCATCGGCCGACGCTTCTGCGACGGATCGTGCGCGTCGGGGATGATCGCGTCCGCACCCTTCGCGACCCACTGGTGCGCGCCCGCGGGGCTCTTGGTCGGCTCCCACTCGTAGCGGAAGAGGATCTCGAAGAAGTCGTTGGACCAGCGCGTGGGCTGGGTGGTCCAGGTGACCTCGAGCCCGCTCGTGATCGTGTCGCGCCCCATGCCGGTGCCGAACGTGCTCTTCCACCCGAGCCCTTGCAGCTCGATGTCGGCGAGCTCCGGATCCGATCCCACGTGCGACGACGGAGCCGCGCCGTGGGTCTTGCCGAACGTGTGACCGCCGGCGATGAGCGCGACGGTCTCTTCGTCGTTCATCGCCATGCGCGCGAACGTCTCGCGGATGTCGCGGGCCGCCGCGATCGGATCGGGATTGCCGTCGGGCCCTTCGGGGTTCACGTAGATGAGCCCCATCTGCACGGCGGCGAGCGGATTCTCGAGCTGACGATCGCCGGAGTAGCGCTCCTTGCCGCCGAGCCACGTCGTCTCCGCGCCCCAGTACACGTCCTGATCGGGCGCCCACACGTCCTCGCGACCGCCACCGAAGCCGAAGGTGCGAAAGCCCATCGTCTCGAGCGCGACGTTGCCGGTGAGGATCATGAGATCGGCCCACGAAATCTTGCGGCCGTACTTCTGCTTGATCGGCCACAGGAGTCGTCGCGCCTTGTCGAGGCTGACGTTGTCGGGCCAGCTTCCGAGCGGCGCGAAGCGTTGCTGACCGCGACCACCACCGCCGCGCCCGTCCCAGATGCGATACGTGCCCGCGCTGTGCCACGCCATGCGGATGAACAGCGGCCCGTAGTGCCCGAAGTCCGCCGGCCACCACGGCTGCGAGTCGGTCATCAACGCCGCGAGGTCGCGCTTGAGCGCCGCATAGTCGAGGCTCGCGAACGCCTTCGCGTAGTCGAACGACGCGCCCATCGGGTTGCTGCGCGGCGAGTGCTGGTGCAGCAGATCGATGCGCAGCTGATCCGGCCACCAGTCGCGGTTGGAGCGGCCATGATGGGGGAACGGACACTTCGTCTCGGTCATCGCGACCGAAGATACGCGAGCCCGCGCGCTACCAACAGTCGCTGCCCTCGGGCTCCGAGGTGTAGCTGTCGTAGTACCAGAATCGACGTCCGCCCGCGGACAGCACGCCGAGGTGGATCGTGATGCCACCGAGGCCGACCGACAGGTTGAGCCGCGGATCGAGGTCGCTGCCCGGTGCGATCTGTTCGGGCGGGACGATGTCGGTGTTCCAGTACGTCTCGCACAGGAAGCCCTGCGCGATCGCCCGCGTGGTGTTCGACGAGAAGTCGAGGTCGACCGCGTCGGCGTCGGGATGATCGCCGCCGGCCGCTCCACCGACCGCGTCGTTGTAGCAGGGCGGTCGCCACCAGTTGCGCAGGAAGATCGGCTCGCCGACGAGCTCGGTGAGCACGTCGGTGAACAGCGCGAGCGCAGCGGCTTTCTCCCACTCTTCTTGCGGCGGCAGCAGCAGATCGAAGCCGCACATCTGGGCGGCGTCGACGTTGTAGGGCTCGACGAGATCGGGCGCGCTGACGTGCTGCACGCCGACCGCGTCGAGGTAGAGCTGCAGGCCGTCTTCGTCCTCGACGAAGTCGTACGCGCTCACGGTCGGATCGCCGCCGAAGTGCGCGATGAGGAACTCGTGATCGATCTCGGTGACGTAGTCGTGCCCCGAGTCGAACGCCGCGGGAATGCACACGCTCGCGACGTCGCTGCCATCGAAGCGCGGCAGCGCCTCGCACACGTAGCCGTCGCGGCAACCTTCTGCGCCCGGCAGCGTGCCGTCGCACTGCGAGAGGCAGTGGCCCGCGCTGGCGAGCCCGACGTCGGCACCGTCGACGCAGTACGTGACCGGCGTGCCGTCGAGATCGGGGCAGAGCGACGTGCAGGCTTGGCTGCACGTGCCACAGGGAAAGCCGTCGGCTTCGCGCAGACAGAAGCCGCCGTCGTAGTCGCAGTCGCCGTCGTTCGTGCACGGCGATCCGATCCACGACTCGGGCCACGCGGGGGTGCAGTCGATCGGCACGCCGCCGTCGTCGCTGCTGCCGTCGTCGCCGTCGCTGCCGTCGTCGTCGACCGGCACGCCTTCACCGGCTTCTTCTTCGTCGGCGTCGGCGTCGGCGTCGGCGTCGGCGTCGGTGTCGTCGCCCGTCGTCGACGCGGGCTCGACCTCGGTGCCCGCGCTCTCCTGCACGCCGCCGGTGCCCTCGGGCGACCAGGCTGCGCCGCTCTCGTCCATGCCGCAGCCGAGCGACACGCCGAGAGCTGCGAGCACGAGCGAGCGACGCATCATCGTCCGCGACCTTGCCACGACGTTGCGACGCCGTGCATGCGGGTTCCCCGATCATTGCCGGCGCTACGCACTTCTACGCGAGGTGCGGCCGGTCCACGCGCGAAGCCATGCGTCGCCTCGTGCGTGGACCGGCCACGCGCGCGGCTCCGCCTGACCTTCGTCGCCGCGCACGATCGCGTGTATCACCGCGGCGTCGCGGCCGATGCGTGGCGCAATGCCGCGCGTCAAAAGGTCGCTTGGAACGAGAGCGTGCCGGCGGCATCGAAGTCGCGCTTGGGCGTCACCGGGATCTGTGCCCCCGCCGCGAGCAGGCCCCAGGGCTTGAACGCCCACGACAGCCCGAAGGTGACGTAGACCGCCGTGGATCCGATCGGGCGGTCGAGCTCGGTGACACGACCACCGCGACAGAAGGACGCATCGCCGGTCGGCGCGCGACACCAGCTCGCGACGCGCACGGTGGTCAGCAATCCCGCCGACGGTGTGAGCACGCCGAGGAAGCGATAGCCGCCTTGCGCCGCCGCTGCGAGATCGATCGCGGTGCCCGCGGGCCGACTCTCGATCGGTGCGCTCGCGAACACCTGCCAGAACGGGCGCCGATAGTTGCGCGTGAACACGACGTACGGCGCCTGCGACCACTGCTTGCCGGGATCGACGGTGAAGCGGATCGTGCGGGTGGGGAACCCGGCGTTGATGCCGAAGGTGAGGATGCGGTGGTAGAGCTTGTCGGCGTGCAACGTCAGTCGCGTCAACACGCGCACGTTGCCGAGCCCCACCTTCGCACGCGCCGCGTCTTCGTCGACGACTTGCAGCGGGAGTTGGAGCCCGAAGGAGAACCACTTGTGCGGTGAGTACTCGCCGATGAGCGAGGTGGAGTAGCTCGAGTTGGGCGAGAGCGTGCGCGTCGCTCGACTCGCTTCCTGCAACAGCATGACGCGCGACGTCGCGGCCCCGGTGCCACCGCCGAAGCTGTTGAGCGTGCGCACCGCATCGGACGCGCCGTGACCGGGCACGTGATCGGCACGTGCGATCGCCGGTGCGAGCGCGATCGCGAGGGCTGCGAGCGCCCACCTCATCGCGTCCCCAGCACGGCGTGACAGGTGAGGCAGCCGCGTTGCGCTTCGATCATCCAGCGCGCGACGATCGGCGCCTCGTGCTTCGCGACCGCGTGGCTGCCGACCTCGTGGGCCTCGGTCTCGACCGGATGGCACGACAGACACTCGCTGCTCGGCGACGTCTTGCGCATGCTCGCGTGCTCGCGCCGCGCGAACAGAGGCGGCGCGAACGCGGAAAGGCACGCCGACAAGAGCGGCACGAGCGCGAGCACGTAGCGCAGGCGCGGGCCCCTTTCCGGCATCACCTCGTCATAACCGTGGCGCGCGATCGGTTGCTGCGGTGGTTTTTCGCAGGGCCCCGGCGCCCTTGACAGGGATGCCTCGCGGACGGCATGTCGAAGCTGCCGCTGATGCGCGCGGGACTCGAATCGCTGGCGACTCTGCCGTGGCTCGTGCGGCTGCGTTGGATCGCGTTGCTCGGCCAGCTGGTCGCGCTCGTGCTCTACCACCAGGCGCTCGACACCCCGCTGAACTGGACGATCGTCGCGCCGATCTTCGGGTTCATCGCGCTGTCGAACATCGCGTTGTCCGCGTGGCTGCGCCGCGATCCTCCGCCCGAGCGCACGCACGTCGCGATGACCGGCGTGCTCACCACCGACACGCTCTTGCTCACCGCGCTGCTCGCCGCATCGGGTGGCGCGACCAACCCGTTCACGATCTTCTACATCGTGCACATCGTGCTCGCGGCCGTCGTGCTCGAGACGCGCGTCACGGTGTGGCTCACGCTCTTGTCCGCGCTCTGCTTCGGTGCGCTGTTCGTGCTGCCGTCGGACGATCACTCCGCGCACATGCACCACGGCCACGACATGGCGATGATGGAGGCGCACTTGCGCGGCATGTGGATCGCGTTCGCGATCGCGGCCGGAGTCATCGCCTACTTCGTGCGCAAGATCTCGCAGACGCTCGCGGCGCAGCGCGAGCAGCTCGACATCCTGCGCGAGCGCGACGCTTCGCGGGCGCGGCTCGCCTCGTTGGCCGCGCTCGCGGCCGGTGCCGCGCACGAGCTCGGCACGCCGCTGGGCA
>DASZPU010000294.1:0-3257 GCA_035550195.1 Nannocystaceae bacterium | reverse complement strand
GGGCGCAGGCGAGAAGATCATCCGCTGGCTCGCCGAGCGTTCGGCGATCCTGGCGAGCAGCTCGTCGGCGGGGCTCAAGCTGCTCGACTACAGCGTGCGGCCACCTGCGCCCACCGCTGCGTTCAAGGAGATCGCCGATCTCTCCGAACGCTGGCTCGCGGTCACCGGCACGCCGGACGACAACGTGCGCAAGAGCTCCGACCCGGTCGATCTGCAGCAGCAGTACACCGTGCCGATGCTCGGCCAGAGCGCCGGCATGCCGTCGGCGGTGCAGGACGCACTCAACCAAGTCGGTGGCGGCGGGATGATCCCGAATCTGCCGGTCATCCCGCAGGCGTGAGCTGAAAGGAGCGAACGACGATGGCGATGCAACCAGCCGCGGAGATCGCAAAGCGACGCCTCACGATGGCGTCGCGACGGCTCGGCACGCGCAATCCCGTGGAAGCGATCGGAGGTCTGCTCGATCGCAGCTTCCGCTTGCCGCTCGGGGATCCGCGCTACGGCGACAACGTGCTCACGCCGGGACACTTCCCGCTCGAGCACAGCTTCACCGAGGTCGCGAGCAACTCGCTGCGCCTCGACATGGAACCGCTCGGTCCGGGCGCGACGCCGCTCGCACGCGCACAGGAGGCCGGTCGCGAGGCGCGACGGATCATCTCCGGCTCGTTCGGGAACTCGGCGCTCAAGTGGTTCGACGAGCGCTCGGAGAAGTGGCGCGGCAGCACGCTGCACGGTGACGCACGCTTCGGTGCGTGGTTCGGGCTCGGCGTCGATCCCTACGGCGTGAACGAGGCCAAGGTCTACTACGAGCTCCGCCCCGGCGATCTCGACGGCCTGCCGCCCAACCTGCAGCACGCCGCTCGACTCGCGATGGACGGTCTGCCCGGCCTCTTGCCGATCTTCACGTCGATCGGTTGTGGTCGTCAGCGCGGCGCACAACGGCTGTACTTCTTCCATCGCGGTGATCTGCGCTTGCTCGACCTCGAGCCGGTGTTGCATCGCCTCGGGATCGGTCAGCAGCTGCCGAGCTTGCTCGCGGCCGTCGGTGTCGTGTTGGGCGGTCGCTTCGTGCTCCCCGAGGGCTCGGTGATCCTCGGCTTGCGCGACACCCACAAGGGCATCGAGATGAAGCTCGACGTGCTCATCGGTGGCGTGCCCGATCCACCGCCGCAGATGTACGACCTCATCAACATGGTGCTGGCCGAACGTCCGCACTCGCAGGCCGATCTGCACAAGTGGGTGCAGGCGATGACGCCCGACGAGTACGCCGGCCCCGGCAACATCAGCGTGGTCAGCTTCCGCGTGATGCCGCAGGTGGCAACGCGTTGCTCGATCTATCTGCGTCCGTGCGGCTACCAGCAAGTCGGTCGCACCGCGAGCGGTCCGGGCGAAGGCCTGCCGCCGATGCCCCGCAATCCGATGCGCGACCCCTATCTCGCGTGAGCGCCGTTGCGCCCACGCTCCGTTGACGAGGAGCCATGACGACGAGTCGAGCAGCGCAACGTCGCGAGATCGATCGACAAGTGCAGGCGATGTTGGCTCGCAGTGCGGGCTACGCCGCGTTGCAGCCGTCCGAGCGCGCGAAGGTGGCAGCGGACACCGCGTCGATCGTCGACGCGATGGCGATGAACGCGATCGCGCAGCGCGTCGGGACACCGCTGCGTGCCCCACCGCAGGATCGCTTCGCGGTGCCGTTCGATGTCGGGACCGGCACGACGCCACCGCCGGGACTGACCATGCCGACGATGCCGGGCATGACGCCGCCCGGTGCCGCGCCGAGTCCGAGCGCGTCGCAGTTCACCGGCGGTGCGCAGCCGGGTGCGAAGAGCTTCGGCCCGGAGAAGCAGGGTGACTTCGGCACCGCGATCGCGACCGGCACGTCGCAGGCCGGTGAGCTGTTGCGGCAGGTGAACTTCCCCGCGTTCGTCGCCGAGCTCGTCCAAGGCGTGTTCCAGGCGGTCGTCGACGCGAGCCTGCAGCAGATGCGCGCGTACGCGGAGATGGTGCAGAGCGTCGCGATGTCGCTCAACGACTTCCGCGATCAGAACGTCACCGAGAACCAAGGTCGCGATCACCTCATCAGCAAGTTTCCCAACCTGCTGCAGCTCAACCACGGCGAAGGGGGACCCACGGTCGGGCTGCGGCCCGACGTCGATCCCGACGAGCTTCCCGACATGGGGACCGCGCTCGGGCTGCCCGGCATGACCAGCATCGACGACGAAGTGATCGAGTCGCAGCTGGTGCCTGCGGCGCGCAACGATCTCGCGCGCAGTCGGCAGTCGCTGCTCGCGACGCTGCTGTTGATGGGCATCAACCGCATCATCGTCACCGACGGCAAGATCAACGCGAAGCTCAAGTTCGACTTCAAGGCGCGCGACAGCTATCAGCAGCACGCGCAGACCTACGACTACCAGAACATGGGGACGAGCAAGTCGAAGGTCAGCGTCCAGGAAGGGACGTTCGACACCGGCGAGAGCTACAACAGCTCGCGACAGGGGTGGAACAGCAGCACCTCGGGTGAGAGCAAGCGCTGGACGTCGGGCATCGATCAGTACCAGGAGACGCCGAGCATCGTGCTCACCAACGTCAGCGACACGACGACCGGTGGCGAGCTCGAAGCGGCGGCGAAGCTGTCCGGCGAGGTCTCGCTCAACTTCCGATCGGAGACGTTCGACATCAACAAGATCGCGACCGCCGGCGAAGTGTTCACGCTCGAGCGCGTGCGCAGTGCCGGACGAGCAGCACCGGGTGCGCCGGTCGGATCGCCACAAGCAGGCACCGCGCCCGCAGCACCCGCGACCACACCTGCACCCGCGGCCGCGCCCGCGGCCCCCGGAGCACCTGCGGCGCCGTGACGCCGCGTAGCGGGTGAGCATGTCGACCTCGAGCGCGCACGAGCTCTCGCGTGACGTGTTGGGTGCGCTCGCGCAGTCGGCGGCTTGGCGCGCGCTGCCGCCGGAGCGCAAGCAGAAGTTCAGCGACGATCTGCTCACCGTCACGAAGTACTTCGAGGACGGCGCGCGCAAGACCCCGCGACCGCTCGCGCAGGCGCAGGCGGAACAGAACAGCCCGGTCACCGACACGCAGGCACGGCTTGCGGCGAAGCAAGGGTTGGTCGGCCAGGAGTTCAAGGCCGGCGCGATGCAGCAGGGCGTCGAGGAGTTCGGCAACCTGGTCAAGACCGTCGACTTCCCCGCGTTCGTGAGCGGGCTGATCCAAGGCGTGTTCCAAGCGATCGTCGACGCGTCGATCCAACA
>DASZPU010000293.1:0-3070 GCA_035550195.1 Nannocystaceae bacterium | reverse complement strand
AACGGCCGCACCGCCGTCATCCTTCACGGTCGCGTCACGCGCCCAGTCGATCGCGCACGATTCCCAGGAACAGCGCCACGGCCGTGGGGATGATGCGATCGTCGAAATCGAAGTCGGGGTGGTGGCAGACCGGCGCCCCCTCGCGATCGCCCGTGCCCACGAAGAAGTACGCGCCCGGCACCGCCGCGCACAGATATGCGAAGTCCTCGCCGCCGGCCATCGGCAGCTCGTCGGCCGACACGCGCTCGGGCCCGAGCAGGTCGCTCGCGACGCGGCGCACCGCTTCGGCGCACGTGGGATCGTTCATCACGACCGGATAGCCGGCATCGAGCTCGATCTGCGCGCGCACGCCGAAGCTCGTCGCGGTGCCCTCGACGACCTCGCGGATGCGCGCGAGCACGCGATCCGTCACGTTGGGCGCGAACGTTCGCACCGTGCCGAGCAGCTCCGCGGTCGCGGGCAGCACGTTGTGGGTGTTGCCGGCCTGGAACTGGCAGATGCTGACCACCGCGCCGCCGTCGTAGCCGAGCCCGCGCGCGACCACCGATTGCAGCGACACCACGATCTGCGAGGCCGCGAGGATCACGTCGCGGCACAGCTGCGGCTGACTGCCGTGGCCGCCGACGCCGGAGATCGTCACCGCGAGCGTGTGCGTGTTGGCCATGATCGCACCCGGCTTCACGCGCACGTGCCCGTGCGGATACCCCGGCCAGTTGTGCAGCCCATACACCTCGTCGACGCCTTCGAGCGCGCCCTCGGCCACCATCACCTTCGCACCGCCACCGTCGACACCTTCTTCGGCGGGTTGGAAGAGCAGGCGCACGTTGCCGATGCTGTCGCGATGGCGCGCGAGCAGGGCTGCGACACCCATCATGATCGAGGTGTGCCCGTCGTGGCCGCACTTGTGCGCGCGACCTTCGTGCCGCGATCGATACGGCAGATCGGTGGTCTCGGGGATCGGCAGGCAATCGAGATCGGCCCGCAGCGCGATCGTGCGCCCGGGTTTCTTGGTCGCGTGCAGATCGGCGACGAGCCCGGTCTTCGCACAGCTGCGCGGCGCGTAGCCGTGCTGCTCGAGCCACGCGCGCACGATGCCCGACGTGCGCACCTCTTCGAAGCCGAGCTCGGGATGCGCGTGCAGATCGTGGCGCACGCGCACGAGCTCGGGGTGAAGTGCTGCGATCTCGTTCGTGAGCTGCGGGCTCGCCAGCGTCATGGTGGGGGACGATACCAGCCCCGCGATTCCACGGCGGCGAGGTGATCGCTAGCCGGTGTCGCTGGTCGTCTCGGTCGATCCGCCGGTGCTCTCGCTCGTGGTGCCGGTGGTCGCGTCCGTGGTGCTGCTTCCGCTCGATCCCTCTTCGGTGGTGGCGCCGGTGGTGACCGTCGTCGATCCGCCGCAGCCGAACGCGTCGCACAGACACGCGCACGCGCCGAGGAACACGTCCCGACTCTCGTCGGTGAGCTCGTGCTGATTGATCTCGCAGGTCTCGCAGCCACACGTCCACTGCTGGTTCGGTCCGCCGTACTCGAGCACGACGCCGCACTGCGCGTAGGGATCGAAGCCGCCCGTCGACGTCACCTCGGAGCCGCCGGTCGAGTCGCCGGCGCTCGTCGAGCTGATCGACGCGCTCGCCGACGTCTCGCCCACGGACGTACCGGTGGCCGAGATCATGCCACCGTCTTCGAGGTCGACGTCGCCGAGCTTGTGCTCGACGACGCAACCTGCGACGAGCAGCAGCACGAGCGCGCGCTCAGCCGCCATCCTCACCATAGCCCGTCGTCGACGACGTCGCCGTGCCCGAGGCGCTCTCGGTGTCCCAGCCGCCGTCGACCTCGCCACCGCCGCTCTCGCCGGTGCCCGACCAGCTGCCGCCGTCTTCCTCGGCGTTGGTCGTGACGCCGCCGCTCACCGAGCCACCGCACTCGGTCACCGCGCAGATGCAGTCGCATGCGTTCAGCAACGCTTCGCCACTCGCCCCCGAGAGGCCATCGTACTGCACGCTGCACTCCTCGCAACCACACATGAAGCTGCTCTGCGATCCGTCGTAGATCAGCTCGACGCCGCACTGCTCCGCCGCGCCGCCGCCACTGCCGGTGTCGACGTCGCTGCCGACCGATGTGCCGGTCGAGCTCGTCGCGCTCACGCTGCCGGTTTCGCTGTGACTCGAGCAGCTCTCGGTGTCGCCGGGATCGTAGCCGCTCGTGCCCGTGCCGCTGATCGATCCCTCGCTCGTCACCACACCGGTGTCGACGTCGCTGCTGCCTTCTTCGTCTTCGGGCTCGTCGATCTCACCCTTCAAGATCTCGCAGCCCGCCAGCGCCAACCACCACGCGCATACCCACTTGCATCGCTCCATCTTCATGCTCGCCAGCGTCTCCTCACCGGCTCAATCGCCGGCTCGGCCCGGCCCCGTCACGGCGCGGATGATTTCGTCGTGCACACGTCGCGCACGCCGACCGCGACCGGATCGCTGGGATGCTCGGCGAGCAGACGCTTCGCCTCCGCACGCGCAGCGTCGCCATCACCGGCCGCACACTTCGCGCGCGTCCATGCCGCGCGACGCTCGAGCGCGAGCACGCCGTCGGGAAAGCGTCGGCGATGTTCTTCGAGCAACGCGAGCGCGCGCTGCGGATCGTGGTCGCGCAGTGCCTCGCGCGCTTGCTTGAGCACCGCGCTCTCGGCCTTCATGTCGTCGACCGTCGGCGTGCTCGTCGGCGCAGGCGCGGCCGGCTGCGCTGGCGGTGCGCTCTTGTTCGGCTTCGCAACGTGCGTCGGCTTCGCGGCGCGCGGCGCTTCGATCGGCGCAGCGACGGCGGTCTCGACGATCGGCGGCGGCGTGACGCACGGCTCCGCGGGCATCGGCGCCGGCTCGCGCGGCGCGGCGATCGGCACGATCGCCGCCGCGATCGGCGGCTGCGGATCGCTGGGCACCGCCTGGGCCGTCGCGCCACCGATCGCGATCACGGCGAGCCCACCCGCCGCTGCGATCGCGAGCTTGCTGCTCCAACCACCGACGAGCACCGCCGTCGTGCGCACTCCGAGCTCGCCGGTCAGCACCAACCACAC
>DASZPU010000292.1:0-6619 GCA_035550195.1 Nannocystaceae bacterium | reverse complement strand
TCGGCCTTGCCGTCGCCGTCGACGTCGCCCATCCGAATCGTGCCGTAGCGCGCCGGTTGATCCCAACCGAGCTCGTCGGAGAGCTCGGGCCCGACGATGGCTTCGCCGAAGCCGGTGTCGCTCGCGAGGTGACAACGCATGCCCGCGGCCGCACGCGCGCACAGATCGGGCCGACCATCGCCGTCGATGTCGCTGGTCGTGCTCGCGCCGATCGGGTCGCCGTGCACGGTCGCCTCCTCGCGGCTGCGATCGCACGAGCCCGGCTCGCCGAAGCCCGACGCGATGAGCCCGAGGTGATTGCCGACGACGCGCTGCGCACCATCCGACGGCGAGTTGACCACGTCACCGCTCACCCACATCGTGCTCGAGCCGCCACCGTCGTTGTTGATCGACTGCCACGCGCCGAGCTCGTGCATGAGATCCGCGAGCTCGGTGCAGGTCATGCCGACGCTCGCAGTCGTGCGCCCGTCGACGACGACGAGCCACAGCGTGCGTCCGTCCGCGGAGATCCCCGATGCGGTCCGGGGATTGCGAAGACACAGATCGCCGCTGTTCGCATCGAGCGGCACGCCTTTGTCGACCAGCCCGGGATGCCCGGAGACGACGTTGCGCATCCACGCCTCGGGCGGATCGAGCACCTGGCTGGGCTTGCGGATCTCCGCGCGCCCGCGTCCGAACGCCACCACACCCGCACCGTTGGTATCGACGGTGTCGCTCCACTGCTCGCCGGCACCGATCGCGAGCCCGCTCGTGCTGTAGTCGGCATACGAGAAGAAGTCGCCGTTGATGGCCGCGTCGGCGCCGACGAGGCCCGCGAACGACGACACCGTGCGCTGACGTTCACCGCTCTTGGTCGCGCGCAGCGCGACGCCGTCGTGGCACAGATCGATCTGCAGCGCGAAGATCTTCTGCGGCGTGTTGGTGGTGCGACGCAACAGCCGCACGCCCGGCAACGGGTCGCTCCACTGATCGGCCGCCTGCGCAGTGCCGATCGACGCGCACCACGCCGCGATCGTGATCGCAACGATTCTGCCCCCCACGCGTCGAGGCTACGTCGCCGCGCGGGCGCGCGTGAATCCGCGGAATTGCGTAACCCACGGGCGCTGGAGCGCGATCGGATCGCGACCGCGCCTACGTCACGGCGCCGGTGCGGACTCCGCGTCTTCCTTGAACAGCGCTTCGATCTCTTCCATCGCTTCGTCGATGAACTCGCGCACCGTGGGCTCCTGCGTGTGCATCAGCTCTTTCGGCGTCGCGGCGAACTGGAAGCGATGCTCGTGGAGCATCACGATGCGATCGGAGACGCCGAACGCGGTGCGCATGTCGTGGGTGACGACGACGCTGGTCGCGTGCAGGTCGTGCTGCAGCTTCTCGATCATCTGCGCGATGTTGGTGATGTTCTGCGGGTCGAGACCCTGGGTGGGCTCGTCGTAGAGCAGCACCTGCGGCTCGATCGCGATCGCGCGCGCCAACGCGACGCGCTTGCGCATGCCGCCCGACAGCGACGCGGGGAACTTCTCGAGGTCGGCCTGCTTGAGGTTGACCATCTCGATGCACTCCGCCGCGCGCTTGCGGATCGCGGCGTCGTCCATCTTGGTGTGCTCGCGCAGGCCGTAGCCGATGTTGTCGAGCACGATCATCGAGTCGAAGAGCGCGTCGCTCTGGAAGACGTAGCCGACCTCGCGGTGCAGCTGATCGAGCGCGCTACCGTCCATGTCGCCGACGACCTGGCCCTTGTAGAGGATCTGGCCGTCGTCGACCGGCACGAGCCCCGCGAGCATCTTGAGGAACACGCTCTTGCCCGAGCCGCTGTCGCCGATGATCGCGAGCGTCTCGCCTTTGAAGACCTGCAGGTCGGCGTGCTCGAGCAGCACGGTGCTGCCGAAGGCCTTGCTGACCCCGCGCACCTCGAAGAGCACCTCGCTCACGGCCGCGCCTCCGCGACGTGCTCCTCGCGGTGCTCCGGCGGCGCTGCGTCTTCATCGTCTGCGTCGTCGTGGCTGCCGATGCCGACCTCGGGCTCTTCGAGCTGCCAGTCCTTGCTGGTGATGAGCCGTGCGCCTCGGCGATAGCGGATGTACGACCACACCCACTGGATGAACACGAGCACGCGATTGCGGAACCCGACCAGGTAGAGGATGTGGATGAAGCACCACGCCAACCACGCGGTGAAGCCGTCGAGCTTGAACGAGTGGCTCTGCGCCACCGCGCTCGCGCGCCCGATCGTCGCCATCGTGCCCTTGTCGAAGTAGACGAACGGCTCGCGCGGATGGTCGCGCAGATCGGCGAGGATGTTCTTCGCGGCCGCGCGCCCTTGTTGCATCGCCACCGGCGCGAGCCCGGGCAGCGCTTCGCCTTCGTGCTCGAAGTGCGCGAGGTCGCCGATCACGAACACCTCGCGGTGTCCGGCGATCGACAGATCGCGCTCTACCGGCACGCGCCCGGCATTGTCGAGCGGCACGCCGAGCACGGTGCCCAGCGGTGACGACTTCACACCCGCGGCCCACAGCACCGTCGCCGCGCGCACGTACTCCTCGCCCGCGCGCACGCCGTGAGCGTCGACGTGGGACACGCGCGTGTCGGTCCAGATCGTGACGCCGAGCTGCTCGAGGCTGCGCGCGGCGGAGCGCGACAGCTCTTCGTCGAAGCTCGACAAGATCCGCGGCCCGCCCTCGACGAGGATCACCCGCGTCGCACTGGGATCGACGCGGCGGAAATCGTGCGACAGCGTGTGCCGGCTGAGCTCGCCGAGCGCACCCGCGAGCTCGACACCGGTCGGTCCGCCACCGACGATCACGAACGTGAGCAGCTCGCGTCGCCGCGCGCGATCGTCTTCGAGCTCCGCGAGCTCGAACGCAGTGAGCACGCGACGACGGATCTCCGTCGCTTGCTCGAGCGTCTTGAGCCCGGGCGCGAACTCTTCCCACTCGTCGTGGCCGAAGTAGCTGTGCGTCGCGCCGCACGCGAGCACGAGGTAGTCGTAGGGGATGCGCCCGGTGTCCGCGTGCACGATGCGGTGCACGAGGTCGATGTCGAAGACCTCGCCGAGCCGCACCGCGACGTTCTTGTGCTTGCTCAGCACCGAGCGGATCGGCATCGAGATGTCGGCCGGCGACAGCCCGGCGGTCGCGACCTGGTAGAGCAACGGCTGGAAGAGGTGGTGGTTGCGGCGATCGACGAGCGTGATCGCGACGTCGGGCCCGGCGCCGGAAGCGAGCGCCTGCGCGGCCCCGAGGCCCGCGAACCCGCCACCGACGACCACGATGCTCGTGCGGGATCTCGCTTGTCGCGCCGGCGGGTCCACCATCGGTCGCGGAGTCTACCCGCGAGGACGGCCCGCGATCGCGGCCAAACGTTGCTCGCCGGGAATCCGAGGGAGTTGCCCGGCCGGCAGCGCAGGTTCCCACGCGCGGCCGCGGCGGGGCGACGCGGCGCACGAATGCGGGCCGAGCGTTGGGCGAGTTGCCCGCGACGGCGACCAAACTGCGCAAGGCCGCGCCGGCGATCGCGGGACCGCCGGGTCGCTGTCGCCCGACAAGACGGCGTATCTCGAACGAAGTTGCAGCACGAGACTGTGGCGTTCGCTGAAGTTTCGTGGAAAATGCGCTCTCGTAGAGCTGGCTCGTCTGCTGCGAGCCCACTCCGGCGATGTCGACCTCGTCCGCACCGAAGCCTCGCTCGCTCGATCCGCTGATCGGCGCGACCCTGCTCGATCGCTATCGCATCGAGAAGATCATCGGGCGCGGTGGTCAAGGTCTCGTCTATCTCGCCGAGCAACTCGATGCGAAGCGCATGGTGGTGCTCAAGCTGCTCGCGCCGCAGTGGCTCGACGACGACACCGCGGTGACTCGCTTCGCGCGCGAAGGCAAGCGACTGCAGCAGCTCGCACACGTCAACGTCGTGCAGATGCTCGAGTGTGGTCACCACGCCGAGCAGTTCTTCATCGCGATGGAGTACCTCGACGGCGAGCCGCTGCGGCGGTTCCTCGGCCGTCGCGGTCGACTGTCGCTGCAGGAGTTCACGCCGATCGCGGCGCAGATCCTCGGCGCCGTCGGCTACGCGCACGATCGCAACATCATGCTGCGGGACATCAAGCCCGCGAACATCATGTTGTGCGAGAAGGACGGCAAGGCGAACTTCGTCAAGCTGCTCGACTTCGGGCTCGCGAAGCTGGTCGACGGCGATGCGGAAGAGGTCACCAAGTCGCACGTGATCGGCACCGCGGGCTATCTCGCGCCCGAGCAGATCAAAGGTGAGCCCGTCGATCTGCGCGTCGACGTCTACGCGATCGGCGTGCTCTTCTATCTGATGCTCGCGGGCGAGAGCCCGATCGTCGGCGAGAACGACGGCGCGCTCCTCTACAACCACGTGCACGGCACGCCCAAGCCGCTCGGCGAGCACCTGCCCGAGGGGCACAACGTGCCCGAGCTGCTCATCGCGCTCGTGCACCAGTGTCTCGAGAAAGATCCGGCGCGTCGTCCCGCCGATGCGAACGAGGTCGCCGAGGCGCTGTTCGAGTGCGTGCCGCCGAAGCTGTTCACGCTGCCGACCGCCGACGACGAGTCGCGTCGTGCGATGCGCGAGTATCGTGACGCGCGCGATCGCGGGCTCGAGCACGACGGGCCGGTGAGCTCGGAGTGGACGAAGCCGGTGCTGCGCGCGGCGCTCGAGGGTGCGAAGCCTGCGGAGCTCTCGTCGGCTTCGCTGCCGCAGCCGCGAACGGTGCGTCGTCCGTCGTCGCCGGGCGTTCCGACTGCGGTCGCCGATCGTGCGGGCTCGCGCAGCGCGGTGCCGACTCCGGTTTCGGATCGCACGGGCTCGCGCGCGTCGATGCCGAAGCCGCCGCAGCCGCCGCGTCGCGGTACGCCGCCTCCGATTCCTGCGCCACCGAAGGGTCGCGCAGCGGCGATCGCAGGTCGCAGTGGTGATGCGGCGCTGCGCACCGACGATGGCGTGGTGCGATCGGATGCACCCGATGCGCGCGCGGCCGATGGTGCGGTGACTCGTGGTGCGCCGAACGTCGCGCGTCGGCCTACGCCACCTTTGCCCCGTGCGCGCTCGCAACCCGAAGCTGCGGCGCCCGCGATCGTCGCGACGGCGGCGTCGACGGAGATCGTCGTCGATGCCGGCAGCACGCAGCCCGCGGGGCCGACCGAGCTCGGTGCGGTGCTCGCGATCCCCGACACCGGTCGGATGCCGCGCGAGAGCGGCCCGCTCGCGGTGTCGCGCGCGTTGCCGGTGAAGCGGCGTGTGTTGGTCGCGATCGGTGCGCTCGCGTTGGCTGCGGGTGCGCTCGCGGCGTGGGCGATCTTCATTCCGGCCGGCGATGCCGCGAAAAACGGCGCGGTCGCGGCCGCGGCGACGACGACGGGCGCGACGAAGGCTGGCGCATCGCCGTCGTCGTCGAGCTCGGGCGATCGTGCGCCGGGCGAGTCGGTCGCGTCGTCGAAGGGCGCGATCGAGGTGCGCGCGATCGAAGGTGCGCGCATCGAGATCGACGGTGTCGAGGTCGGCGTTGCGCCGAGGCGCATCGAGCTCGGCGTCGGCAGCCACGAGGTGCGCATCGTCGCGCCCGGCTATGCGCCGTGGACGGAGACGATCGAGATCGGCAGCGGCGACAATCCTGCGATCGAAGCGCGGATGAGTGCGGACGTCGCAGCCGTGGGCGCGGCGAAGAGCGATCGCGGTGCGGGTGCCGGCGCGACCGCGAAGACCGGCGCGGGCACGAAGAAGAAGGGCAAGGGGGCGCGTGCGGACGATCTGCCGCCGCCGCCGTCGATCGACGAGGACGAGCCTGCGTCGTCCGACGACGACGACGAGGTCATCGACACGCCGCTGTTGCCCGACAAGCCCGATCCGGTCGCACCGCAGCCGCGCAAGCCTCCGCCGCCTCCGCCCGCGCCGGATCCGAAGAAGCAGGACGATCCGTTCCTGCCCACGACGCCGACGCCGTCGAGCGATCCGCTGCTACCGAGCGAGTGACGGCGGGCGCACGAAATCTCGAGCCCGCCGTGGCTTTGCCACGGCGGACAGCGAGCACGACTGATCGCACCAGGAAGAGCGCCGGAGGGCGCGACCAAAACTCACTCGACCTCACCGTGCACGACGACGTCCGCGTCGTTGTCGCAGATGTGGCCGGTGACCGATACGCCGGCGGCGGCGAAGCCGTCGAACACGATCGCGCCGGCACGAACGCTCGCGTCGATCGAGCACGTCCCTTCGACGTCGCCGTCGAAGACGAGCTCGCCGTCGTAGTCGACGACGATTCCGGCGCCCGCATGATCGGGCTCGCCGTCGTCGTCATCGATGTCCACGTCGACATCGATGCGCGCGACGACGGTGACGTCGCCGTCGATGAGCACGTCGTCGCTGGCGCAGTGATCGAACGCGACGTCGAGCCGGAAGTCGTCGAGCTCGTCCATGTGCCCGACGAGCTGCATGTTGCCACCGGCGGGGCACGAGACGAGCAGCTCACCATCGGTGGCCAGCTGCACCTGCGCCGAGAAGTCGTCGTGGCCCTGCGCGACTGCGTGGTTCATCGCGGTCCAACCGACCTCGGCATCGCGCGGGGTCATGTCGTCGTGTTCGTCGTGCTCGTTGCTCGCGAGCTGCAACAGCA
>DASZPU010000291.1:0-4746 GCA_035550195.1 Nannocystaceae bacterium | reverse complement strand
CAACCTGGCGTTCGTGCTCGGGCAGCGTGGTGACGGCGACGAGACGGTGCTGCGTGCGCTGGAAGTCGCGATGGAGATCGCGACACGTCTCGGGCTGCGCGGGCGCGAGGTCGGGGCAGCGTTCGAGGCCGCGGGGAGGCTCCTGCAGCGCGCGGAACGACACGACGACGCGATCGCAGCGTTGGAGTCGGCCTGCGATCGCGACCCGGGATCAGGGTCCGCGCAGGCGAGCCTCGGGCGCGTGCTCGTCGCGGTCGCCCGGTACGAAGATGCACTGGCGCGGACGCGGCGCGCCGTCGAGCTCGAGCCGTTGGTGACCGAGCATCTCGATTTGCTCGCACTCCATCTGCGACGGATGGGGCGCAATGCGGAGGCCGCAGAAATCTACGCGCAGTGGATGAAGCTCGACCCCGACAACCCGATCCCCGCCCACATGCATCTCGCGTTGACGGGGGCTCCCGCGCCCGAGACCGCGAACCTGGACTACGTGCGGCGCGAGTTCGACGTTTTTGCGGAGCGATTCGACGAGGTTCTCCGCACGCGGCTCGAGTACCGAGCGCCGGAGCTCGTTCTGCAAGCGACACACGACGCGCTCGGTGCAGAGACTCGAGAGCTGGACATCGCCGATCTCGGCTGCGGGACCGGCCTGTGCGGCCCGCTCCTTCGCCCGCTCGCGCGGCGTCTTGTCGGCGTCGACCTCTCGCCCGAGATGCTCGCACGCGCTGCTGGGCGCGGATACGACGAGCTCGTCGATGGCGACCTCGCGGGCTTCTGCTCGGCGCATCCGATGGAGTTCGACTTGCTAGTGGCTGCCGACGTGTTCGTGTACATCGGCGCGCTCGTTCCAGTGCTCGAGGCGGCGCATACATCCCTCCGTGCACGCGGCTTCTTCGTCTTCACGATCGAACGCAGCTCGGGCGAGAGCGAGAACTTCCATCTCACCCCGGGCGGTCGATATGCGCACGCCGAGCCCTACGCTCGCAGGTGCCTCGACGCTTCGGGCTTCGACATCGTCAGCGCGACGAACGCTCCGCTCCGAACGGAGCTGCGCGTGCCGGTACTCGGGACCGTGTTCGTCGCGCGTGCTCGCTAGTTAGTGGGCCGCGAGCCAGCGCTGGATTCGCTCGCGGTCTACGTCGCCGCTCGGCCCGACCTCGTCGAGCAGCGCGAGCGCTTCTCGCATCAGCTCCACGCTGCGAGCACGTTGCGCGGCGCCACCCGGCGCGGCGGCCAGCGCGAGCGCGAGTGCTTCGTTGGCTTTCGCCTCCGGTCGTCGATCGCCTTTGGTGGTCCGTGCGATGGCCAGCGCGCGCTCGGCGGTCTTCCGCGCGATCGCGAAATCGTCCAGGGCGAGGCTCGCCGCCGAAATTCCGAGCGTCGGCGTGACGAGGATTGCATCGGTCGGCGACGTGAGTCGCTCGCGCATCTGCACCGAGCGCTGGTACAGCTCGAGGGCTCGTTGCGCGTCTCCGAGTCGCAACCGCACCTCGGCCAGATTCGACAATGCGATCGCTGCGAACATCGAGTCTGCCCCGAGCCCCCTCGACCACAACTCCAGCGCGCGGCCGAAGTGCTCACCAGCTTCGTCGAAGCGCTCCACGAGCATCAACACGGCACCGTAGTTGTTCTCGAGGGGAGCGATGCGCAATGGGTCCGCGATATGCTGTGCCCTCGCGATCGCCACAGCATTCTCGCAGTGATCGAGCGCATCGGAGATCCGTCCGAGGGCTTGCGCCGACTCGCAGAGATTGACCTCGGCAACGAGCGTCGGCGCTGCGCCCTCGCCATACGCAGCCACCAAGATATTGCGGGCCCGTAGGTTCCAAGCGTGGGCTTCATCGAAGTGACCGTCGAGAAGTGCCTCGGCCGCGAATGCGTCGTACACGGTGGCGACGTTAGGGTGTCCGTGGCCAAGGCTCTCCTCCGCGAGCGCGAGCCCGACGCGCATGCGTTCCATTCCCTGCTCGCGCTGGCCGAGCCTGCGCTCGGTGGCGCCGAGCGAGATCATCACGCGCGCGGTTGTCGAATCGCGTTCTCCAAGACACGCGGTGTAGATCGCGAGCGCTCGCCGAAATGCCGTGTCCGCCCCGGCGAAGTCCAGTTCGTCCCGCAGGAGGAAGCCTTCGGCTTCGTGGAAGATGCCGAGGAGCACATCTTCTCGCGTCGCATCGCGCAGTGAGATCGCGGCGAATGATCCCGATGGCCTCGGTGGATCGGCCGCGTTTGTTCACGATGAGTGCGAGCCTCGCGAGCGGAAGCGCGATGCGGTCGCTGTCGGGCCCGAACGCTCGCACGCCGATGTCGACGGCGGCCTCGACGTGCTGCGAGGCCGCGACATCGTCTCCGTGCTCGGACAGCACTTCGGCGAGGGTCAGCTCGAAATCCATCAGCGACGGGTGGTCGTTGCCGAGCAGGCGAGTGGCGAGAGCGAGGGCCGCTTCCGCATCCTGCGTATCGTGCTCCGCGTTGCTACTCCGCGATCGCGCTGCGAGCGCTTGGGCGTACGTCATCGTCTCAGCGAGTCCCGCCTGTTGCAGTCGTTCGAACGCGGCATCCAGCGACTTGTCCGACGCGGCGATGTCTCCGACGGTGCGCAGCACCTGCGCTTCCAAGACTCCGAACCGTGCGAGCGCGGCGGGGTCTCTTCGACGCTCGGTCTCCGCCTGCGCGAGCAAAAGCCAGGTCTTGGCGGCCGCGGTGGAGAGCGTTCGGAACGCGAGCTCGTCCGTCAGCTCCTCCGCCGACTCGGCGGCGATGTCCCCGCTGTCGGTGGCGCGCGCGAGCGTGTACGCCTCCTCCAGCACCGGTACGGCCTCTCGAGGGCGGTGCTCTTTGAGCGCGATCCCCAATGCAAGCAGTGCGTGGGCGCGGGCCAACGGCGATGGCTCGGACGTCGCGACGGCACCGCGCGCGACTGCGAGGGCGCCATCGAAGTCACCGGCCGCCTGCAGCGACCTCGCGCGCGCGACCTCGGTCAGCACGGCGTCTTCGATGGCTGCAATCTCGGGGACATCCGAGCGTTGGCCGCGGTGGGTGACATAGTCGACATCGGCGCACAGCGATACTTCGGGCAGGGCGGCGAATCCCTCGTCGGCGCTGGCGAGCGTTTCGACCGTCGGTGTGGCGAGCAGATCGAGGTATGCGACCAGTCGCTGACGGCGGGCTGCGAGGCACGCCATGCGTTGGTCCATCAGCTGTTGCGACTGCGTGCCGCGGACCTGCGCTGCCTCGCACGCGTCGACGAAGCCGGCGATCCAGTCGGTGCGCCAGCCGTCGACGTTCTGCGCGAGGCGTGACCAGGTCGACGCGGCGAAGCTCGCTCCGGTCGCGCGCACGGCGGCTTCGATCTCCGTCTTGCGGGCGTCGTCCCACACTCCCGCGAAGCGATCGTCCGCGCCGGCGCAGCGGCGATCGTCGCGTGCGCCCAGCCAGAACGCGCTCGCGGTCGCGACCAACACCGCGCCGCCGACGAGCGCCCAACGGCTCTTGCGTCTTGGCGGTGCTTGCCCGCGCAGTGCCGCGATCGATTCCTCGAAGACTACGAGCAACGAAGCGAGATCGCGATGTCGTCGTGACGGTCGACGGGCCAGGCCGCGCCGCAACGCGGACTCGATGGCGGGCGGGACTTCGATGTCCTGCGGGGCTCGAACGTGCCGTCGTCGATCGCGATCAACATCGCCGCGAGCGAGCCGCCGTAGGGGCGCACGCCGAAGAGCGCTTCCCATGCGGTGACGCAGAACGAGAACTGATCCGCGGACTGATCGACGGGCCCGCGGCGGAACTGTTCCGGCGCCATGTAGGCCGGCGTGCCGACGATCTTGTCGGCTTCGGTCAGCGATGCGCCGAGCAGCGCGCTCGCGCCCGGACCGGATTCCGCGGAGCTCGTCAGCGGGTCCTCGGGCTTCAGCGTCGCGGCGAGCTCCTCCGATTCCGGCGCAGTGCTGCGCGCGAGCCCGAAGTCGACGACACGCACACGGCCGTCTGCGCCCACCAAGATGTTCCGCGGCTTGATGTCGCGATGCACGAGCCCCGCCGCGTGCGCGGCCGCGATGCCCTGACCGGCGTCGCGGAGCAGCTCGAGCGCGCGCAGCAGTCGCTCGCGATCACCCGGCGGATGCTCGTCGATCCACTCGCGCAAGGTCGCGCCTTCGACGAACTCCATCGCCACGAACACGTGGCCTTCGTGCTCGCCGACCTCGTGCACCGTGACGACGTTGGGATGCGACAGACGTGCGAGCGCTTGAGCCTCGCGCACGAGTCGCTGCCGCTCGAGCACACTGCCCGCGCCGTGCAACAGCTTGAGCGCGACGCGGCGATCGAGCTGCGGATCGTAGGCCGAGAACACCTGGCCCATGCCGCCCGCACCGATCGCACCGAGCACGGCGAAGCGCCCGATCGCGGTCGCGGCCGCGATCGCAGACGCCGGCTCCGATGGCAACGAGGTCGCCGTCTGCGTCGCAGCGTCGTCGCGATCCTCGCCCATGCGCGCCGCGGATCATGCCGCGCGCGGAGCCGCGCGAGAAGGGTTCGTGGGAATCGCAGCGCGGCCGATGGGTCCCTGCTCGACGCCGCGGAGTGATCGATCCACCGCGCGATGGATCCGGCCGACCTCAGTAGCCGCAGGGCACTTCGATGCCGTGCACGTAGCACTTGATCGCCGGCGGGCCGCTGTCGCACGGCTCGGAGATCTGCGTCGCGTACGGACCGGTCGTGCCTTCGAGGATGTTGACGACGCCGTAGCAGCTC
>DASZPU010000290.1:0-6778 GCA_035550195.1 Nannocystaceae bacterium | reverse complement strand
TGTACAGCCTCGGCGAGGCCAAGCTCGCGCTCGGCGAGCCCGCGGAGGCCATCGCCCCGATCGAGCGCGCGCTCGCGCTGCGCGAGGCAAAGAAGCTCGATCCCCTCGAGCTCGCGCGCACGAAGTTCTCGCTCGCCCGCGCGCTGATGGCCGCGGGCCGCGACCGCGACCGCGCGCTCGTCCTCGCCCGCGCCGCGGTCGCGGAGTACCGCACGCTGGGCCCCCGCAGCGACGACTGGCTGACCGATGCCGAGAAGTGGCTCGCGAAGTACGATCGCCCGCGGTGACGTGATCGCATCGACGCGATGCGGCCACCATCCTCGTGATGCCGCGCAGTCTGCTAGCCTCTTGCGCGATGAAGCGCACGCTGCTGATCGCATCGCTCGTCCTGTTCTCCGCTTGTCGGCCGCACGCGGCCGCGTCGCCGTCGGCTCCGCCGCCGCCGTCGAACGAGGTGCGGCCGATCGCAGAGACGAAGGGACACGATGCGGAGCTCGCGAAGGAGCTCGGCGCCGACAAGTACGGGATGCGGCCGTATGTCATGGCGCTCTTGCGTGCTGGGCCGACGCCGCCTGCGGATGCGGAGAAGATGAACGAGCTCATGCGCGGGCATCTCGACAACATCCAGCGGCTCGCGGACGACGGCGTGCTCGTGCTCGCGGGCCCGTTCGCGGACGATGGCGAGCTGCGCGGCATCTACGTGTTCGCGGTCGCATCCGTCGACGAAGCCCGCGAGCTCACCGCCACCGACCCCGCGATCGGAAGCGGCGCGCTCGTGATGGAGCTGCACCCCTGGTACGGCTCGGCTGCGCTCGGCAAAGTCAACGAGATCCACGAACGCATCGCGCTCGAGCATCCCTGACGCTATGCTGTGATCGTGGGATGGCTGTGGCTCCTCGCGTTCGCACCGACGCTCACCGATGCGCCGAACCCGACGCCGATCGTCGGGGGACGCTCGACCGAGCCCGGTGAATTCGACGGCGTCGTCGCGATCACGACCGGCGCGTACATCTGCACGGGCACCGTGGTGGCGCCGCGGTTGATCCTCACCGCCGCGCACTGCTTCGCACCGATCTCGCCCGGCACCACCGCATACGTCTCGTACGGCCAGACCACCGACGAAGGCACCGTCGCGGCGGCTTCGTGGGCGGTCCATCCCGACTACTGCCCGAGCTGCGCCGACGATCGCTTCGACTACGCCTACGTCACGCTCGATGCCGACTTCATCGTGCCCAGTGGCTACACGCTGCCGATCGTCGAGCAATCGGAGTGGGACGACGCGATGCGTGCCGGCACCGAAGTGATCGTCGTCGGCTACGGCGGTGCGACGCCGGATGCAATGGGCCCGACCGGCACGAAGCGGCGCGCGACCACCGAAGTGCGGCGGTTCTCGAGCACCGGCATCGAGTTCTTCGCGGGCGGCAATTCGGGCGACACCTGCAATGGTGACTCGGGCGGTCCGGCATTCTTTCGTCGTGCCGACGGCGAGCTGCGGCTCGCGGGCATCACGTCGCGCGGATCGGTGCCGTGCGGCGACGGTGGCATCTACGGCACGCCGTATCCCGCGCTGTGTTGGGTGCGCAACGAGACCGGCGTCGATCTATTGGGCCCCGGATGCGGAGACTGCGACTGCCTCGACACGTCGCCGCCGAAGGACGACGACGGGTGTGCGATCGCGACGCGCGATCGCGAGCCGACCGGCATGCTCTCGTTGCTCGTGCTCGCGATGGCGGCCACGCTGCGGAGCGCGTATCGTTGGCGTCGCACGTGACGCCACTCGTCATTCGTCAGGCCCAGCTCGACGCACTCGCAGAAGCACGCGAGCGGGAGCTCGAAGATCGTTTGATCGATCGCCTCGCCGATCCGTTCGATCGCCAGAGCGCGCTGCTGAAGCGCGAAGGCATGCGCGCCGTCGTGAAGCTCGGCATCGAGCGTGCGTCGGCATGGGGCGTGGTGAGCGAGCGCGATCTCTTCGTGTGGATCGCGATGATGCTCATGCTCGGTGCGTCGTTCGACGAGGATCCACAGCTACCGTGGGCGCAGGCCGAGCTCACCGCGCCCGGCGTCGGTGCGTCCCAACGGGTGGCGCGCACGTACGCTGCGACGCTGGCTCACCTCGATCGCATCTGCGGAGACGAGAACGAGCGACTCGTGCGTGCGATCGTGCGTCTACGCGACCTCGAGCTCGCGCGCTTCGAGGGCCTCGTCGGCGCAGCGCTGGTCGATGCGATGATGCCTGCGCTCGCGCACGCCTACCCCGAGAAGGCCGAGGCGCAGGGTCGCGTGGGCACGCACGAGGCGCTCGTCGCTGCGGTCGCGACCGCGGCTGCGCACGATCTCTCGGGCGGGATCGGTGCCGCGTTGTGTTGCGGCCTCGCGTTCATGGTGGGCTCGGGCTTCGCCACCGATCCCCAGGTGCCGTGGGTCGCACGCACGCTCGCGCTCGACGTCGACGAGCCCGAGAAGACTGCGAAGCTGAAGCGCGAGGTCGATCGCTTCATCGCATTCGGACTCTCCGACGGGTAAACCATGTGCATCCCTCGCAAGAAGAAGCGTCAACAAGTGACGGTCGCGCTGAGCGAGCCGCCCACCCAGAGCGAGCCACGTGTCGAGGACAAGCCGCCGGTCGAGGACAAGCCGCTCGTCGAGCCGTTGGTCGTCGTGATGCCGTGTCCGAAGACGCAACCGGTGATCCATGTGAAGTGCTCGACGTGCAAGAAGGACGTCGCCGGTGTGCAAGTCACCTTGAATGGCGTCGACCTCGGACGCACGGGCCGCGACGGTAAGACCGCGCCCAAGGTGGGCGGGATGATCCCCGGCAAAGGTCCGGTGGCGCTCGTGCAAGGCGAGCGCCCAGCGCATGTGCTCAGCAAGGCGTTCGAGGTCGACTATCCCAAGCTGTGCAAGGACACGTTCCTCGTCGACGCGAAGTGCGTCGCGCACCTGGTCGTCGAGGTGCTGCGCTACGACGGCCAACCGGTGAAGGGGGGCGACGTCACGTTCGAGATCGCCGGCCCCGACGGCAAGAAGAACGACATCACCAAAGCGGTCAAGGGCAACGCGGACGATCCACCGCGGACGATCGACGTCGCGCGCAAGGAGTTTCCCGCCGTCGCGCCGGGTGCATACACGATCACGCTCGCGAAGATCGCGGAGCTCGTCGCCGCGCAGAAGCCCGACTCGACCAGCGCCGAGGTCTGGAAGCTCGGCCCCAACGACAAGGGCGTCGCCAAGCTGACGCTGAAGCCCGGCGTCACCCACTACGCGCGCTTCGTGCTGACGAAGTACACGAAGATCCAGTTCATCGGTTTCGAGATCGAGCCGAGCACGAAGGCGGACAGTAGCGTGACGTTGGCGTCCGGCGAGCTCTACCTCGGCGACGCCGAGGCCGACGACGATCTCGGTCAGCGCAGTATCGTGCTCAAGAACGCGATCAAGAAGGCGCTCGCCGACAGCAAGGTGAAGACGGACCCCGAAGTGCTCAAGGTCTTCATGACCGCGGAGTTCTACTGGCGCGGCAAGGAGGGCGCGTATCCCGTCGAGAAGATGTCGAAGATCATGGACGAGATGCGCGAGGAGACGTCGAAGGCGGCGTACGCCGACTGGCTGTTCGTGCACGGAACCGCGATCGGATACCTCAAGCACGGTCGCGCGAAGGAAGTGGTGCGGAAGTTCAAGGTGAAGGGGGCATCCGGCGGCAGTGCGACGTCGTTCGAGATCGTCGAGCGTCCCAGCGGCAGGCATCGCTTGAGCACGTTCTCCGACATTCCCAAGAACTGGAACCTCAGCAATCTCTCGGAGGTGCCCGAGTACCACTGGACGCTGCGTCAGGGCGCCAAGTCGGCCCATGTCGTCGAGGTGACCCAGGGCCCGGGGTCTTGCACGGTGCGCGTCCACACCAACGTCGATTTCACCGACGGCACGATCGATCTCGTCGAGCCGATCGCGACGGAAGTCTTCAACGTCGCGCTCGTACAAAAGGGTGGTCCCGGCACGGGCGTCGGTGGCGTGCGCGAGGCGATCGTCTACAAGGAAGACATCTCGGCCATCGACTACCTGAGCGTGATGTTCGGCAAGCACGACGAGTTCCACAAGTCGTCGGGCGACAATCGCAAGATCGAGATCCACGGCCAGGAGCGCCGCGCATTGCCCACGAGCGGCGCACGCGACGTGCTCGGCGGCAATCCGAATGCGCCGAAGCCCGGCGAGACCTCCGAGCGCACCGAGCACGGGCTCGGCGGCGGATCGATCTTCGAGATCGACGGCATCACGTTCGGGCTGGAGATCTGTCGCGATCACCTGCAGAGCAAGCTGAAGCGCTACTACGAGAGCGCCGCGAGCCCCGGCGATCCGAAGGTGCAGGTGCAGCTCATCCCGTCATGGGGCGCGTTCATCAAAGACGAATCCATCGTGGGCGTCGACGGAGTCCTCGTCTTCAACGTCGACGGACCGAAAGGTGCGAAGGCGGGCAACGTCGGCGGTCCGTTGGAGTTCGTGTGCCCGCACCACCCGACCTCGAAGAGTCCCACCGCTTCGGAGTGCACCTTGGCGCATTACCGCTGTTGGGGACTTTCGCTGACCGCTACGAATTGTCCGCACTGCACGAAGCCGCTCACGAAGAGCATGCCGGACTTCTATTGTACGAGCCCCGACCACGTGTTCTGGGACAAGGCTACGTGTGTCCACTGCGGTGCGGCTACGAAGGTGGATCGCTACGAATGCACCGATTGCAGCTCGCAGAGCCCGACCGCCGGCGCCTGCGACAACTCGGCGTGCTCGACGAAACCCGCGCGTACGAAGGTGACGTACTGCGACAAGCCCAAGCACCGTCACACTCCCCCCTGCGTCGGTCATGCGAAGCCCGCGTACTACTGTTTCCACGAGGCCACCGATATCACGCCCGGTGACTGTGCCACGTGCGGGAGCGAGAAGCTCCAGACGAACGTCGACCGCAAAGCGAATCTCGTCACCGCCGCGCCCAAAGGCGGAGGCACCGTCGCCGACGCGCCGGGGAGCTACACCAAGATCACGGAGAAGAAGGTCAAGGACGACACGTCGCCGACCGGCAAGAAGGTCACGTACACCAAGACCACGGTCGCGAGCACACCGAAGCAGACCGACTACTTCAAGACCGACGGCAAGGTCGTCGTCTACGATCCGCTCGATCTGCCGAAGCCCGACGTCGTGTGATTCACGAGCCGCCGAGCATCGCGAGCGCCAGCGCGACTTGGCGCTCGTGCTCCCTTGCGGGGTCGTGTACCGAGAGGCCGAGTCGCACCGTGCGTTCGAGCAGCGACTTCGCTTCGAGCAAGCGATGGAACAGCGCCGCGCGGTGATCCTCGAGCGCGCGAAGGCGGTCGAGGCCGTCGAGCAAGGGTTGTCTCGCGCTCGCCGGCTCGTCGCGCGCCTCCGAAGCCGCGAGCGCACGCACGATTGCACCTTCGTCGAGCTGCGCGAGATCGTCGCTCGTGCGTCGCAGCTCCGCGACGTGTTGCTCGACCGCGGTGACGATCGGCTCGACCGGAGCGGTGAGCACCGCGAGCTCGTGGTGCTGCGCGCCCAGCAGCGTGGCGCGGTGATCCACGAGCCGTTGCACGAGCAGCGCGAGCTCGCCGATCACCGCCTTCACGTCGCCGGGCGGATCGTCCTGCAACAGCTTCGCGAGGCGAGCGACCAACGGATCCGAAGCGGGCAAGGCCGCCGGGGCGGGGCGCAGGAAGAAGCGCTGCGGCACCTTGCGGTTCGAGAGCTTGTCGTTGAGGTGCATCATCAAGAGCACGGCGATCGGCGACGCCGGGCCGATGATCCACCACGGCGAGATGCCCACCAGCGTCACTGCGAACGCGAGCAACGCCGTCGCAGCCGCCCAGATGCCGAGGAACGATCCCGCCTTGAGCACGTCGTTGGGGCGCACGATGCGGGTGCGCAGCCCGTTCTCGCGTGCGAGCGCATGCAGGGTCTCCGCAGTGTCGCGCGTGAGGTGGCCGTAGAGTCGAGCGGGCAAGCGGATGCGCGCCGCACGTTCTTCCTCCGAGTACATGTGCACCGAGCCGATCACGAACTCGGGGCGACGGATCGGCTGCACCGAGATGTCGGCGAGCAGATCTTGCAGCCACTTCAGCGGGCGCGCGTCTTCGTCGAGCTTGAGTAGATCGAGCGCGTACGCATCGTCCTCGGCGGCGGCGTGCTCGAAGCGCACCGCGACGCGACCGCACGACAGACACAGGCGCTGACCGATGCGCAGACGCGTGTGGCAGTGCTGACAGGTCGCGGTGGGATCGCCTTCCCATGGACCGACGCCGCCGCGCAGCACCCACGCGATCTCGGAGATGCTCGGTGGGCGACCGGAGAGCTCGCGATCGAGGCAGCGCCGCACGAGATCCTCGAGCGCGGGCGGCACGTCGCGACGCAGCGACGACAGCGGCGGCAGCTTGTCGTGATCGGCGAGCAACGGCGGGCCGTCGCCGAACGGCAGCGTGCCGGTGAGCGCCTGCCACATCATCACGCCCACGCTCCAAACATCGGAGCGCTGATCGACCGCGGTGCGGATCAGCTGTTCGGGGGCGACGTAGGTCGAGCCGCGCAACAGCAGGCTCGAAGCGGTGTGGCTCGACAGCACGTCGACGCGCGCGAGCCCGACGTCGACCAGCACGATGCGGCCGTGCGGTGTGCGGACGATCTGCTCGGGCCGGAGATCGCGGAGCACCGCGCCCTGCAGATGCACCGCGTGCACCGCATCGGCGACCGCAGCGAACACGGCCGAGACTTCTTCGATGGT
>DASZPU010000289.1:0-7490 GCA_035550195.1 Nannocystaceae bacterium | reverse complement strand
AAGACCTCTACTTCCGCGTCGGACGGCCGGTCGTCGTGCTGCCACCTTTGCGCGAGCGCCGAGAAGAGATTCCCTGGCTGGTCGCGCGCGCGGTCGCAGCGGTGCACGAAGGGCTCGCCGTGCACACCGCGTTGCTCGAGGCCTGCTGCTCGCGACCGTGGCCCGGCAACGTGCGCGAGCTGCTCGCGGAAGCGCGCCACGCTGCGGGCGAAGCCCTCGCGGCCGGAGCCGATCGCGTCGGCGTCGAGCACCTCGCCGAAGATGCCGGGCTGCCGATCACCGCGGCCGCCGATGCCGAACCCGAGCCCGGCCTCGATCGCGAGACGATCGAAGCTGCGCTCGCGCGGTCGCGCGCGAACGTGTCGGCCGCGGCGCGCGAGCTCGGCTTGCACCGCACGCAGCTCTACCGGCTGATGAAGCGCTTCGGCATCGAGTGATCGACACGCGTGACGACACACGCGGACGGCACCCGCGCCGATCCGCGGGGCAAGTCGTCGTTCGCTGCGGCGCAGCGCGTGGCACGGCGGTTGCTCATGGGGCGGGCCATGCCCAAGCTCCACGCGCTGCTGCTCTGCTCACTCCTCGTGCCGGCCTGCGACAGCTCGGCCGCGACTCCAACGGCCGCGAAGACCGACGCCGCGAAGGAAGGCGGCAAGGCCGGCGACGGCAAGGCTGCGGACGCGCCGAAGCAGGACGACGCGGCGGTGATCGAGGCCGCGAAGAAGGCCGCGATGTCGCAGTGCTCGCTGCCGCCCAACGACTTCACCGACGCGAAGATGCAGTCGTCCGACAAGCTGGTCGGATCGATCCTCCACGTGTGGACCGCGACCGGTCCGACGCCGCGCGAGCACAAGCAGTTCGTCGCGCAGAAGGCGATGGTGCGCGCGGTGATGGGCGATCAGCTCGACATCTACATCACCACCGACGGCTCCGACCCTTGTGCGGTGCCGAAGAACGTCAACATCAACGTGGTGAGCGGGCCCTTCGTCATGACGAAGGACGGCAACGAGGTGGTCGTGGTGTCGCTCGCCGACAAGAAGCCCGGCAAGTACTTCGGTCGCACCGTGCAAGAAGCGATGGCCGACATGATGGGCGGCCCGCCGAACTGGCTCGGCATCAGCTACATGGTGAAGGACGCGGCGGTGAAGGAGTTCAAGCCCGGCGACAAGACGTTCCCGTACGGGTCGCTCAACAGCGAAGGCCGCTCGCACATCGACGTGACCAAGGTCGAGCTCGGCAAGAAGCTCGAAGCGAAGATCCACGCGTGTCTCGGTGGCGAGGACTTCCTCATCGGTCCGATCGACGCGGGCTTCTGCCCGGACGCGCAAGCTACTCCGTGACCGCCCACCACTGCAGCAGCTGTGCGAGCACGGCCGGGTCGCCCATCAAGCCGATGTGGCCGACGCGCGGCAGCACGCACAGCTCTGCCTCGGGCAGCACGCCGGGCGCAGGCGTTCCGAAGCCGCGACCGGCGACGCTGCCCGCACCCACGAGCCCGTCGCCCACGAGCTTGCCGATCCAGCTCGCCTCGGCACCGAGCGCACCGGCGATGACGTGCCAGCGCACGTGCGGCGTCGCGATCGTCGGCCGCGGTGCTCGCAGCGCGAGCTCGTCGAGATCGCGATGCATCCAATCTTCGTCGAGCAAGAATCCGTGGCGGAGATCCTTGATGCCCGCACTGCGCAGGTTGATCGCGGCGCCGATCAGCTTCGTCCACGGATTCCAGATCGTGGTGAGCGTGAACGCGGCGACGTGCGCGAGCTGCTCGACCGGCGAGCCGTGCGAGGGCGCGCCGAGCAGGAACACGCGCCCGAGCTTCGTGAGCCACCGTTGCTTCGCTTCCGCCGCGTAGTGACACGCACTGCGCACGACCAGCCCACCCATGCTGTGCGCGACGATGGTGAGCTCCTCGAGCTCGTCGCCGGTGGTGCGCTCGAGCAAGTTCGCGAGCGCACGCCCGTTCTGCGACACGTGCAGCCCGGTGTTGTAGCGCAGGTAGAGCGGCACGACGCCGCGCGCGGCTGCGATCGCGGTGCCGAGCTCGGGACGCTCGTCGGTGGTTCCGATCGCCCACGAACGCTCGTTGCCCATGAGCCCGTGCACGAGCAGGCACGCGCGTGCGGGCACGGGCGGCGCGAACGTGCGCCACGGATCGCGCTGCAACAACGTCATCGCGATCGCGAGCGGCGACCCACGCTCCGCCAGACGATCGCCGATCGCACCGTTGAGCACGGCGAGCGCGGTGTCCCGCGGCCCTTCGACCGCGGCCAACCACCGCTCGGCGAGGCGCAGCGGATCCCCGCTCGACACGCATGCATCATCCCACGTCGAGGTGAAGGCCGGCGTGCTATGATCGCCAGGTGCCGCGGCGAGCGGATCGCGAGGCCACTTCGAGTATCGGTCCCCTACCCGCTGCGCTGCTCCGACACTTCGACGAAGTACCCGCCGATCCGTCGCCGACCAACCTCATCCACGGCACGCACTACTGGATCGGCAACGAGCAGGCGGCCCACCTCTGGTATCACGCGGTGCAGGGGCGCGGAGGCGCTTTCCTCGGCGTCGGCACGGATCTCAACTACACGCTGGCGGCATGGGCACGCGCCGAGCTGCTCGTGGTGATCGACTTCGATCAGGGCGTGGTCGATCTGCACCGCGCATACATGGGCGTCTTCGAGAGCGCGCGTACTCCCGACGAGTTCCTCGCGGCATGGTCCGTGCGCGAGCGCGGTGCCACCACCGAGCGCTTGCACCGGCGCTGGGCCGACAACGCGCGCCAAGCCGGCATCGTGCGCGCGTTCCGAACCGCGCAGCCGATGGTGACGACGCGGCTCGAGACGGTGCGCCGACGCCTGCGCGAGCACGCCCTGCCCTCGTTCGTCGACGATCCGATCGAGTATGCGCACGCCCGCGCGCTCGCCTGCGACGCGCGTGTCGTCGTCGTGCGTGGCGACTACGATGGCGAGCGCACACTGCTGGCGATCGCGGCGGCGCTACGAGCCGCCGCGCTGCAGCTCGGCGTCGTGTATCTCTCGAACGTCGAGCAATACCTCGACTACACCGCGAACTTCCGCCGCAACTTCCTCGCGCTCGACTGCGATCCTGGCTGCGTCGTGCTGCGCACGCATGCCCGCAGCACGCTCGGCCTCGTACCGGGCGAGCTGTATCACTACAACATCCAGTCCGCGGACGGGTTCGCGGGTTGGCTGCGCCATAGCGACGTGCGCCGGCTGACCGAGCTGCTGCGCCATCGCACCGGCACGCTCGAGTGTGGCCTGTCGCTGCTCGAGCGCACGGCGCCCGGTGACGACGTGGCTCGTGCACACGGCTGAGCGGATCAACCCTGCGGCGGAGGCGGTGGGGGCTCGGCGTCGCCGGGGATCGGGATCTCGCAGTCGCCCAGCGCAGTCTTCTGCTGCGTCGTGATGTCGCCGTCGCAGTCGATGATCGTGCTGATGTCGACCGTGCCGCCGCCGTAGGGTGTGCCTTGCACGCCGTAGACGACGTCGGGTGAGCCGAAGTCGAGCGCGTCGCCGGTCATCCACACGTAGCCGTTCTCGGTGAAGTCGTGATCGACGCCGCCCGCGGCGCTGTTCGAGATGATCGGATCACCGACGACGTAGGTGGTGCCGACGTTGTCCCACGTGCCGTTCATCTGCTGCAGCTCGTAGGTCGTCGACTGGTGCGCGCTCGTGGCGTTGTCGGCGTACATCGTGCGCTCGGACACCAGCATCCATCCGGTCTGCGCGAAGCTGAGATCCGACACGGGGTTCGAGAACGTGCTGCCCTGCAACCCCGGGATCGTCGCTTCGAGCACCTTCGTCGTGCCGTCGGGAATGCCTTCGCCATCGACCTCGACCGACCAGATCTCGTTGCTGTGGTTCGGATCCTGGCGACCGCCGTCCTCCCACCACACGCTGTAGTAGACGCGGCCGTAGTGCGCTTGCACGGCCCACATGCGATCGCCGAGCGGACAGAACGTCGCGTCGGGCTCGCCCGGATCCGCCGCCGCCCCGAGCGTGACGTCGCCGGTGCCGTGGTGGTACGTGCTGCGCACGTTGCCGTCCATGTCGAGCTGCCAGATGCGGCAGTCCTCGTGGCTGGTGACGCGCAGCGTCTCGCTGTTGCAGTCGTAGTTGAGGTTGCCGAACGCCGGCCCCGTGTTCGGCAGCGTCGCGAACGTGCTCACCGCGGCGGTGTCCTTGTCGATCTTGAAGATCGCACCCGGTGTCGCGTTCGCGCCGTACACGGTGGACGCCGCGGTGTAGATGTTGCCGTACGAGTCGATCGTGATGCCGAAGATGCCACCGCCGAACGTGGCCTGCGTCCACGTGGGGTGGATGTACATCGGCGCCGGGTAGTTGAGGTTGGCCGGCGGCGGAGCGCCACCGATGTCGAAGATGCGCAGCTGGTAGTCCGTGGCCTGGTACGCGAAGTTCGTCATCACCAGGATCTGGCGATCGATGAAGCTCGCGTAGGCGGGGTCGGTGTACGCGGGGTAGCCACCGGCTGCGCCGAACACCTCCGACGATCGGCACGAGCCCACCGTGGGATTCGTATCGACGCCGGTCTGCGAGCCGTCGCCCTCGCCGACGTCGAAGATCGGCTCGTCGTCGTCGTTGGAATCGACGCCCGTGGGATTCGACGACGCCGAGGGGTCGGTGTCGGTGCCCGGGCCGCTGATCGTGATCGTGATGCCTTCGTCTCCGCTGCCGCCGCTGACGGTGACCTCGGACGGCGGCTGCTCTGCCACGCACGCTCCGATCGAGATCGACGCCGTGATGATCACTCGTCGCATCGCAAGTACCCCCGTCATCACGCTAACACCTCGACGCGAGCGCCACGAGCGGCCTCGAAGCCCCAGCATCGCTCACGACCCTCGCGGGGAATCGCCCTGCACGACTAGTAGAACTGGAACGGCAGAAACGACAGTACGGGCGCGCCGTAATCATCGATCGCCGCACTGTTCTTGCCGGGAAGATTCTGTCGCCACCACACGAGGAATGCCCCCATGCAATCGGGGGCGAGCCCGAGGTACGGCGCGATCGCATCCGCGGTGTAGAGCTCGGTCTGGCCGCTGCCGTCGCGCCAGTGCGTGCAGCTGGTGCGCACCGCCGACGCGCCGGCGAGATCGTAGTGCTGCGTCGCGTTGGGTGGCCAGTGCACGTTGCCGCAGATCGGATCGTAATCGTCGATCGTGCCGCTCTGCCCGGCGTCCATCGTCCAGGTCACCGAGCTCTCGGCCGGATATGACAAGCACGGTGTGCCATAAGGACACGCGTACCAGCTCTCGAACGGTGTGCCGTAGCGATCGTCGAGATCCATGCCGGTGATCTCCGGAAAGTAGCGCGACAGATACGGCACGATCGTGCCGCCCTTGCGTCCGGTGCCTTCGAGCCCGTGCGAGAGGCTCTCGAGGAAACAGCCCGGCCCGCGCGTGTTGTTGAACCACGCGATCCGAACCGTGCGCTCGCACGGGATCGAATCCTCTTGATCGAAGCAACCGTTGCCGGCGCAGCCGTCCATCTCGCCGGGGATCCGCACGCGACTCTCGTCGTAGCGCGGCTTGCGTTCGAGCACCTCGGCCGCGCTCACGTCGGGCACGTCGGCGTCGCCGTAGATCCAGATCTCGTGCACGAGCCCGCGATCGATCGCATCGCACAACCCGAGGTTCACACCGGGCATGTCGGGATCCTCGAGCCCGAGATGCTCCGCATACGCGGGGGTGAAGAGCGCTTCGTAGTCGAAGCCCCAGTACTCGTCGACCGGATCCTCGCGCGGATACAGCGTCGAGTTGCGATACGGCCAACCATCCGGCGGCACCGCGTCGCGCAGATCGATGCTGTGCGCGAGCTGGTAGCGCAGCATCGGCGGCGCGTCGGCGTCGGCGTAGCCGTGCGGACGGCTGGACTCCGCGAGGATCTCGATCATGTCCTCGAGCTGCGCGTTCATCTCGTCCATCGAGCGCGCGTTGACGTAGTTGATCGCGAGCACGTTGGGACGCAGCTCGTCGATCTCCGCGTGGTGCTCGGCGATCCACGGATCCGAGTTCGCGCGGCTGTCGTCGTTCGGCCAGATCACCGGACAGTCGATCGTGCAGCCGGTCTCGTCACCCGACGACGACGACCCGTCCACGCCGCTCGTGCTCGCGACGCTCGTGCTCTCGCTCTGTGACGTCGTGTCACTCGAGCTCGTGTCGCTCGTCGTGCCCACGCTCGTGCTGGGTCCGCTCGTGGTGGTGGTCTCGCGCGTGTCGGCCGCGCCCGTGCACGCACACGGAACGAGCACGGCGATCATCGCCCATCGTCGGGAAACGCTCTCGGTCACGGTGGGTTCTGTGCCGCTGCTCGGCCGTAGGTTTGCGGCCCACCATCTTCGCTGGTTTTCCGCGGCGTTCGAGGCCCCTGCGCTGGCCCTGCGGGGGGCCGCGGGCTACGCTATGCCCGTGTCGTCCCGCGAGCACCGCGCCGCTTTCCGGCACCGCGCGGGTCCCCTCTTCGCGGTCGCGTTCACCCTCGCCTGCACCGCCAGCTCGCCGCCCGCGACGGTGATTCCCACCGGGCCCGCGACGGTCGTCGAGCCGCCGTCACGCCCGGCCAAGCACGCGAGCAACGATGGATCGACGCTCGACGTCGACACCGTCCGCGCCGAAGCGAAACGAATTCTCGAACAAGTCGCGCACGCGCGAAACCTTCAGCTGAAATCGGAGGTCGCTGTCGAGGTCATCGACAAGGCCGGCATCCGAAAGTTCGCGAAGGACTCGATGTACGAGCACACGACGCCCGCGGAGACGAAGATGCTCGGCCGCATCGAGTCGAGCCTCGGCGTGCTCCCGCCCGGCGCCGACGCCGAAGCGGTGCTGCTCGATCTGCTCGAGGACGGCGTGCTCGGCCTCTACGATCCGAAGCGGAAGACCCTTTTCGTCGGCGACTTCGTTCCCAAGTCGATGCTCAGCATGGTCGTCGGTCACGAGATCGCGCATGGGCTCCAGGACATGTACTTCGATCTCGACAAGCTGCAGCAGCCGATCCGAAATCGCGGCGACGCCGAGTCGGCGCGGCGCTTCCTCGTCGAGGGCGAGGCCCAGGCCGCATATCTCGCGTGGGTGAGCGGCGAGCAAGGCGTCGCGGCGCTGACCGATCCGGTGCTCGATGCGATGGGCGATCAGGCGCTCGAGCTCGCCGGCTACGCTTCGCCCTATCCGATCGTCGCGCGCTCGATGCAGATGGCCTACGCCGACGGCACTGCCACGGTGGTGCGACTGGTGCAGCGTAAGGGTTGGGGCGCCATCGACGATCTCTACACGAAGCTGCCGGAGACCACCGAGCAGATGTTGCACCTCGACAAGCTGCTCGCGCGCGAGCCGGCGATCCCCGCGAAGATGGACAGCAGCGTGCTCGCACCGCTCGCGGAGAAGGCCGGGCTCGCGTTCGTGTGGCACGACGAGATCGGCGAGGCCGCGTTCCTCGCGATGCTCGCCGAGCTCGGCGAGG
>DASZPU010000288.1:0-7329 GCA_035550195.1 Nannocystaceae bacterium | reverse complement strand
GTCCTCCAGGGCGAGCGCACCGAGGCGCGCTATAACCGCACCCTCGGCAAGTTCCACCTCGAGGGGATCATGCCTGCGCCGCGCGGCGTGCCCAAGGTGGAGGTCACGTTCGACATCGACGCGAACGGCATCGTGCACGTGTCGGCGACCGACAAGGCCACCGGCAAGCAGCAACAGGTCAAGGTCACCGCGACCTCGGGCCTGTCGGAGCAGGACATCGGCAAGATGGTGGACGACGCGAAGAAGCACGCGGACGAGGACGAGCGCCGCAAGCGGAGCGCGGAGAACAAGAACCACCTCGAGGCGATGGTGCTCACGACCGAGCGACACCTCGGCGAGGCCGGTGGCTTGCCGGCCGAGCTGAAGCGCGAGGTCGAGGCTGCGCTCGCGGATGCGAAGGCGGCGTTGGAGAGCGCCGACGATGAGCGCATCGCAGCGGCGAAGCCGAGGCTCGAGCGTGCGGCCCACGGCATGGCGCAGGCCATGTATGCAGGCAAGGCGGCCGCGAACGAAGGCGCGTCGCGTGAGCAGGAGCCCCGCGACGAGGACGTCATCGACGCGGAGTTCGAAGAGAAGGCGAGCTAGCCTTCTTCGTCAGCAGCTTCGGCCTCGGGAGCGCGGTGGGTCCGCGCGGCCCCGGGGCCGAAGCAATTCTGCGCGCCGCTTTCGTCTGCGCTTCCATCACAGCACCTGCGCCAACAGAGCGCTGCAGAACGTCACGGACATCGTGAAGAGCAGGCCGACGAGCGCGAGCTCGAGCTTGCGCGCGGTGCGGTCGTAGGAGTGACGAGTCGCGAGCTGCATGCCGAAAAGCTGGCACAGGCACTTGCCTTCGCAACGCGGTGTGCGGGGCCGTCACGCCGTGCGACGACGCCCAGCGACATCGTGCGCTTGCCATCCAGATCGCCCTCCACACCTTCGGGCAGAGGAGCACGAACGATGCCCGAGAAGGAAACGCTACGACGCGCCGAGAAAGACAAGCGCGAGGGCAAGTCGCCCAGCACGCAAGCCGGTGAGTTCGTGCGCGAGGAGATTCACCACATCCGCGAAGGGAAACATGGCGCCCGCTCCGCGAAACAAGCGATCGCGATCGGGCTGTCGAAGGCGCGGCGTGCAGGTGTCGATCTTCCGCCGCCCGAAGGCGAAGCGAAGACGACGCAGCGCAAAGCGGCGAGCGATCGCAAGGCCGGCAAGCGCAAGACCTCCGGCACCAAGTCGCGCAAGCGTGCACGTGCGGTGACGACGGCGCTGCAACACGAAGGCAGCGCCGCGGCGTCGCCGACGGCATTGTCGCGACATGCGAGCGCCTCCGCACGCAAGCGCACCGCAGCGGATCGATCGGCGGCGGCGAAGAAGGCCGCGCGCACCAAGGGCGCCGCCGGTCGCAAGGCCGCCGCGAAGAAGGCCGCCCGCACGCGTGCACGCGCGAGCGCTTGAATCGCCGCGATCATGGCGCACACCGGCGTCGGACCACGCGTTGCGGCGAACGTGCCGCCGCGCGATCCGGAGGTGAACGATCATGACGCACGCACGATGGATCACGGTGGTGGTGGGCGCGACGACGATCGCGGCCTGTGCGAATCGACCGGCGAACAGCTACGGCGAAGCGGACCGCGACGACGGCACGGTGCAAGTGGTCGAGCGCAAGCCGATGGCGACGCCCGAGCTGCTGCTGCCGCGTGAGACCGAGCCCACGCCCGCACCGCAGACCGCGGTCGACGATGCGTTCTTCGCCTGCACCGACTCGGCCGACTGCGTCGTGCTCGAGACCGGCTGCTGCGATCACTGCAACGGCGGCGCGTTGCTGGCGGTGAACAGCCGCTACAGCGAGAGCGCGATGGATGCGTTCCGACAGAACAGCTGCGGGGACGACAGCGCGTGCACGAAGGCCGCGTGCGAGTGGAGCTTCACTCCGGTGTGCGACGCCGGCACGTGCGCACGGCTCGAGGAGCGCGCGCTCGGCAAGGCCGGCGCGACGATGGTCGTGGTGCACAACGCCCCGATGAAGCCCGCGGACTAGATCGCGGGGACGACCAGCACCGCGCGGTCCGACAGCCGCGCGAGATCGCCGGCGACGCTCGCGGTGAAGAAGCGCTCGACCGGCGAGAGATGCTCGGCACCACACACGAGGATCGGCGCGTCGATGCGCGCCGCCTCGCCGAGCAGCGCGTCGACGATCGTGCCGTCGAGGATGCGGCACTCCGCGCGACCGAGCTCGTGCTGCGCCATCCACTGTGCGACGTCGCCGATCGTGCGCTGCGGCAGTCGCAGCGCGAGCACGGCACCTTCGCCGACGAAGCTGGGCACGACCTGCACCGACGAATCGACGTGCGCGACCACCAGCTCGCGGTCGAGCTCCGCGGCGAGGCGCACGGCCATGCGCACGGCGGAGATCGAGGTCGGCGAGAGATCGGTGGCGGCGAGCAGCGGGCCGCGGCCGATGTCGCCGCGCCGCAGATCGGGCGGCGCCACCATCACCGGCGCGGGCAGTCGACGCAGCAGGTGTCGCGTCACGCGACCGAGTCGCACGAGCGCGTGGCTGTCCCGCGCAGCGAGGCGTCCTACCAGCAGGCCTTCGATGCCGGGCGTCGCCGCGGCGCGCACGAGCCCGGTGACGGCATCGGGCGCGGGCTCGACGACGAGGTCGACGAACGGGCTCACGACACCGCTCGGTTGCATCGCCGCACGCATCGCCGAGCGTCCGCGCTCGAGCAGTGCGGCGAGCTCGTCACCCTCCACGGTGCCGCGCACGTCGTCGGTGACGATGTGCAGCGCGACGAACTCTTGTTCGCAGTCGGTGCGGCGCTGCGTTCGCAACCATCCTGCGAGCTGCATCGCGCCGCCGGCGTGGTCGAGGAGATCGATGCCGACGATCCATCGCATGCCCCCAAGCTAGCAGCGGGCCTCTGCGCCGCAGCGCGCATTGTCTGCGGCACGCGAGCTGCATGATCCTCGCGCATGAGAGTCGTTCACAACGTTCCGCGCGTGCGCGAGTTCATGACCGCGGCGCCGCTGTGCATCGAGCCGGAGTCGTCGTTGGGGCGCGCGCGCCGACGCATGGCGGAGCTGGACGCGCATCATCTGCCCGTCACGCGCGCCGGCGAGCTCGTCGGCCTGGTGAGCGTGCACGATCTCGACGCGCTCGAGATCACCGCGGGGCAGCGCGCCGCGTCGCACTGCACCGTCGCCGATGCGATGAAGGAGCGACCGTTCACGTGTGGTCCCGATGCACATCTGCACGCGGTCGCGGCCGAGATGGCGGTGCAACACGTCGACTCGGCGGTCATCGTCGACCCGAAGCACCCCAGCCACGTGCTCGGCGTGTTCACGACCACCGATGCACTGCACGCGCTGTCGGTGCTCGTCGGTCACGAGCACGAGGTGGCGGCGGAGTGATCCGCAATCCTTGCGTCGCCGAGCCCGCAGCGCCGCAGCGCGTGCGAGCTGCCAGCGGGTGTCGGCGGGCTAGGCTCTGGTCATGAGCGCGTCGGAATCCGAGATCGCAGCGGCGCTCGGCGAGCCGGTCGAGATCGTGCACACGCACGCGTCGATGGTGTTCCTCGGCGCGACGCGGGTCTACAAGGTGAAGAAGCCGGTCGACTTCGGATTCCTCGACTACTCGTCATTGGGCAAGCGCGAGGCGATGTGTCGCGCGGAGGTCGAGCTCAACCGTCGGCTCGCACCCGACGTGTATCTCGGCGTCGTTCCGATCACCGACGAGGGTGATCGACTCGCGCTCGACGGCGACGGTCCGACGATCGAGTGGGCGGTGCTCATGCGCCGCCTGCCCGAATCGGCGTGCTGGTCGAGCATGCTCGCCCGCGGGGCGTTGACGCCAGCACACATGCGCATGCTCGGGCAGCGGCTCGCCGCGTTCCATCGCACGGCGAAGCGCGGCCCCGAGATCGCGGCGCATGCCCGCTTCGTCGAGGTCGCGCAGGCGTGTCGCGACAACTTCACTGCGCTCGCGGACTTCGACGCGGCCTTGGTCGAGCGATTGCGCGGGGCCACGGAGCGCGCGCTCGCGGCCGGGCGCGCATTGCTCGAAGCCCGCGTGCACGCCGGCATCCCCTGCGAGCTCCACGGCGATCTACGGCTCGAGCACGTCTACGATGTCGGCGGCGACGCGCACGTGGACGATCTGCGCATCGTCGACTGTGTCGAGTTCTCGGACGCGCTGCGCTGCGGCGATCCGGTCAGCGACATCGCGTTCCTCGCGATGGATCTGCGCATGCACGGCGGCTGGGCGCTCGCCGACGCGCTCGTCGAGAGCTGGCTCTCGAGCGATCCCGAGGCGCACGCGCTCTTGCCGTTGTTCTGTGCGTATCGCTCGGCGGTGCGGGCCAAGGTGCGCGCGCTGCAAGGCGACGAAGCGCGCGCGCGTGGTCATCTGTTGCTCGCGATCGCCGAGCTCGCGCCGCCCGACGAGCGCCCGTGTCTCGTGCTCGTCGCGGGCCTGCCCGGCACCGGCAAGTCGCGGCTCGCCGACGATCTCGCGAGCCATGCACGGCTCGAGTGGATCCGCGCCGACGCGGTGCGCAAGCAGCTCGCGGGCATCGACGTGCACGCGTCCGGCAAGGCGGCGGTGGAGGGCGGCATCTACACCAAGTCGTGGAACGATCGCACCTACGGCGAGTGCCTCGCGCGCGCCGAAGCGATCCTCGCGCGTGGTGGTCGTGTGCTCGTCGACGCCAGCTTCAAGGAGGAGCGTCGCCGCAGCGAGCTCGTCGAGCTCGCGCAGCGCATGGGTGCACGCGTACGCATCCTGGTGTGCTCGGCGCCCGCGGAGGTCGTGCGCACGCGCTTGGCCGATCGCGGCGACGACCCGTCGGATGCCGACTTCGGCATCTACCAGCACGCGCTGCGCACGTGGGAGCCGTTCGCCGACGCGACGCGTGCGCTCGTCGCCACGATCGACACCGCTCGCCCGCACGACGCGACCGTCGCGCACGCGCTCGCGCAGCTGCGCGACGCCGGCGTGCTCGCGCCCGCGAACGCGCTCGCGGCCTAGTTGGATTCGTCGCAGACGTAGTCGACCTGGAAGTCGACGCTGCCGCTGTTGTCGTTGCAGGTATCGTCGGTGCGGTAGCAGGTGAGATCGCCGCCGAGGAAATTGAACTCCTGCTCGGTGGCCTGCAGGGCTGCGAACGCAGCCGCGACCGAGGCGTAGCGCACCGTGGGCGGCGTGCGGATCTGGCCGAGCTGCACACCGCCGCCGCACTGGATCTCGTAGAAGTAGCCGGTCATCGGCGGGTTGAACGGCGGCAGCCACAGCGTGCCCGCGCTCGACAACGCGGTCGCGCGATAGACCCCGAGCGGAAGCCCCTCGATGGTGGCGCCCTGTCCGACGCCGCCACAGTTCGCGTTCCAGTGCACCGACATCACCTCGCTGATGATGCACCGGCCGTCGTCACCGCAGACGAGGTCTTGTCCGCAGTCGTCGTCGCCCAGACATGCGAGGCAAAGATCGCAGCCCTGACACACGCCGCCGCAATCGATGTCGGTCTCGAGCCCGTCGATCATGCCGTCGTCGCAGCGCGGCACCGTGCACGCGATGGTGCACTCGTCGAGATCGCTGTCGTTCATGTCGTCGCACTGCTCGCCGAGCTCGACGATGCCGTTGCCGCACACCGGCAGCTCGGCGGCGGTGCTGCTCGACGACGACTCGTCGGCCACTGCGGTGGTGCTCGTCTCTTCCGCGCCGCTCGAGCTCGTGTCGGTCGTGCTCGTCGTCGCGTCGCCGGTGCTCGCGTCGGTGGTGGACGCGCTGACGGTGGTGGTCGGAGCCGTGCTCGAGAAGACGTCGTTGCCGCCTTCGTCGGAATCGGAACAAGCGAGCAGCAACAGCAAGGAAGACAAGCTCAGTCGTCGCACGACAACCAAGATACCAGAGCCGCGGCGCGGCGCAGCGGTCGCCGCGGGAGCCGGCCTGCGCGGGCCTTCGGCGCAGTCGTTGCGCGTTGCCGCACCTATGCACGCTGCCAGACTGTCGGCATGAAACGGAGCGCGCTCATCGGCCTCGTCGCCGGCCTCGTGCTGGTCTTCATCGTGTGGGCGGTGAGCAGCTACAACGCGCTCGTCGGGCTCGACCAAGACGTCGCGGCGCAGTGGGGGCAGGTGGAGAACGTCTACCAGCGCCGCGCCGATCTCGTGCCCAACCTCGTCGCGTCGGTGAAGGGCGCGGCGAAGCACGAGCGCGAGACGCTCGAAGCGGTGACGCAGGCGCGCGCGAAGACCGGACAGACCAGCGTGGTCGCGCCCTACGACGACCCGAAGGCGCTCGCACGCTTCCAAGCCTCGCAGGATCAGCTCTCGTCCGCGTTGTCGCGCCTGATGATCGTGGCCGAGCAGTATCCCGACCTGAAGGCCAACGAGAACTTCCTCGCGCTGCAGTCGCAGCTCGAAGGCACCGAGAACCGCATCGCGGTCGAGCGCAAGCGCTACAACGACGTCGCGCGCGATTTCAACACGCGGCGCAATCGCTTCCCCACCGTGCTCGTCGCCGGCATGTTCGGCGATCGCTTCCCGAGCAAGGCGTACTTCGAGGCGCAGGCCGGGGCCGAGCAGGCGCCCAGCGTCGAGTTCTGATCATGCGCGCGTGGATCGGCTGGCTCGCGCTCGTGTGGCTGCTCTTCGCCGCCGGCTCGGCGCGCGCCGACGATCTGCCGCCGGCGCCGAGTCGCCATGTCGAGGACCACGCCGGCGTCATGTCGTCGGCCGCGCTCGCCGAGCTCGACGATCGGCTCGCGCGACTCGATGCCGAAGGTGGCCATCAGATCGTGGTGTGGATCGCCGAGTCGATCGGCGCGCGTACCATCGAAGACTTCGCCGCCGACGCGTTCTCGGCGTGGAAGATCGGACGCGCCGGTCGCGACGACGGCGTCGCGCTGTTCGTCGTCACCGGCGCACGCGAAGTCCGCATCGAGGTGGGCTACGGCGTCGAGGATCGACTCACCGATCTCCTCGCCGCCCAGATCGTGCGTGACGCGATCGTGCCGCGGCTGCGCGCCGGCGACTTCGACGGCGGCATCGCGTCGGGTGTCGAGGCGATCGCCGCGGTCGTCGAAGGCCGCCCCGATGCGTTGCCCGCCGCGAGCACGTCGTCGCGCGGTCCGCCCGACGACGCCGTCGACACCACGAGCTGGGTCGTGCTCGCGATCGTCGGCGTCGCATTCCTCGTGCTCTTGTTCACGCGCCCGCATCTCGCGCTCTTCGTCTTGTCCGGAATGCTCGGCGGACGTGGTGGACGCGGCGGCTCGGCGGGCTTCCACGGCGGCGGTGGACGGTCCGGTGGAGGCGGTGCGACCGGTCGATGGTGATGCCGCAGAT
>DASZPU010000287.1:0-15587 GCA_035550195.1 Nannocystaceae bacterium | reverse complement strand
TGTCGTCCCCGGTGCTCCAGCTCGCGCCGATCGTGCCCTCGCTCGTGCTCGCGGGCGCGACGCAGAATCCGTCGCGGTGATCGCAGCTCAGGCCTTCGCAACACGACGCGTCGTCGATGCACCAGCGATCGAGCGCATCTTCGGGCACACACTCGGGCACGCACGCCGCCGTGCCCATGCCCGCGGAGCCGCTGCCGGCGCCCGCATCGTAGGGCGCGACGCAGTACCCCGCTTCGCAGTCGGTGCTCGCCGTGCACTCGCTCGGTCCACCGAAGGTGGTGCCCTCGCTCGTACCGCTCGATCCCGACGTGCCGTTGGTGTCGGCACCGCTCGTGCCGTCGGCCGGTGCAGCTGGGCTCGTTTCGCACCCGAGCGCACATGCGAACAGCAAAGCGGACCATCTTCGGCCAGGGGCCATTGCAGTGCGAGGCTATCACCCCCGTCGCTTCCCTTCGATCACGGTGAACGACGCGAGTGCTGATAATCTGGGAGTGACGTGGAGGCCGAACGACCGGGCCGCTGGGCCCGCCGGATCACGGTGCCTGGGCTGGCACCGTCGCACGGATCGCCGCCGCAGATCCCCACGGTGGTGGCCCAGACGGGCGCCCCGCAGGTCATCCGCGCGGGCATCCAGCTCGGCCATCACAAGGTCTACGACGTCGTCGAGTGCATCGGTGAAGGCGGCATGGGCCGCATCTTCCGCGCCTACGATCCCGCGATGGATCGCTACGTCGCGCTGAAGCTGCTCAAGCCCGACATGCCCGACTACGTGCGCAAGCGATTCCGCCGCGAGGCGGTGATCGCCGCGAACTTCTCGCATCCCAACCTGCCGCGCGTGCTCGACGTCGGCAACGTCGACGGCAGCGGCGCGGAGTGGATGACGATGGAGTATCTGCGCGGCCGCGATCTCGGCCGTGTCATCGAGCGCGGGCGCCCGATCCCGGTGCCGCTCTTGGTCGACATCTTCTGCCAGACCCTCGACGCGCTCGACTACATCCACACGCGCAAGATCGTCCACTGCGACGTGAAGCCCGACAACGTGTTCATCACACGCGACAGCTACGATCGCCGCATCGTGATCATCAAGCTGATCGACTTCGGCGTCTCGCGCAGCATCGAGCACGGCGAGACCGTCGAGCAGATCGCCGGGGATCCGTTGTACATGGCGCCCGAGCAGACCTTGGTGAACGAGCGCATCGACGGGCGCGCCGATCTCTACGCGCTCGGCATGTCGTTCTACGAGACGCTCACCGGGCGCCATCCGTGGCAGGAGTACATCGATGCGCCGGTGGAGAAGCTGCTGGAGCTGCAGCGCGACAGCGAGCCGCCGCCACCATCGTCGCGGCTGCCGCCCGGGCCGCCGCGGCTCGTCGATGCCCTCGACGACGTGTTCGCCACCGCATGCGCGAAGAATCCTGCACGCCGCTACAAGAATGCCCGTGCGATGCGCAAGGCGATGATGGGCCTGCGTGATCTGGGTTGATTCGGCTCGGACGAGCCGAGACAACACGGATTGGTCGTTGCTGCGCTCCGCTGCTACGATTCGATGATGCGTCCTACGCTCGTCGTGCTCACGTCGCTCGCCGTGCTGTCTTTCGCTTGCGGCGACAAGGGCGGGCAGGAGGGCACGAGCGACACCAGCAGCACCACCGATGCGAGCACGAGCTCGAGCAGCGGCGGGATGACCACCGTCGCGCCGACCACCACGGTCGCGCCCGACACCAGCGGCACGCCCGACACCGGTAGCACCACGATGGAGCCGCCCGAAGGCGAGTGCATCCTGTGGGCCGACGAGTGCGGGCCCGATCAGAAGTGCGAGCCGTACACGATCACCGAGGGCCAGCAGTGGCCCGACGAGATCCGTTGCTGCCCTGCGGTCGACGACCCTGATCTCGTCGGCGAAGCGTGCAACGTCATCGACTACAACGGCAGCTGCCTCGACACGTGCGAGCGCGGAGCGTTCTGCGTGCTCGACGATCCCGAGATGCTGACCGGGCAGTGCCGACCGTACTGCAATCCCGCCGGCAACGAGTGCCCGCCCGATCAGACCTGCAAGAGCTTCTTCGAGCTGCTGCCCGACGAGATCCCCACGGTGCCGCTGTGCATGGATCAGTGCGACCCGCTCGTGCAGGACTGCATCGTGCCGAACTGGCTGTGCATCCCCGACTCGCCCACCGAATCGGGCCAGAGCGGCTTCATCTGCGTGTCGCCGCCGCCGGGCAATCCGGTGGGCTTGTTCGAAGCCTGCGCGCTCGCGAATCAGTGCGAGCCCGGCCTCGTGTGCGTCACCGGTGATCGCGTGCCCGGCTGCACGTTCATGTCGTGCTGCACTTCGTACTGCAGCAACGCCGAAGGCGACGCGCCGTGCCAGGCGCTCGATCCCTCGCTCGCGTGCGTCGATTGGATGGCGCCCGATCCCACCTGGGTCGACGTCGGCGTCTGCGCGCTGCCCGACACCTGACGCGCGTCACGGTGGCGTCTGCACGCAGAAGACGAAGAGGCCTTCGCGGGAGTCGCTGACGAGCACTTTCTCGCTCGGGAGGTTCAGGTTGATCTCGAGCGCGCCGTTCCAGCTCGCGGCCGGCACGTCGGTCCACGTCGGCATGCGCAGCGCTTCGAAGGGCGCAGCGGGATCGTGGATGTCGAGCAGCACGAAGCCGGCCTCGTACCAGGCCGCGTAGATGTAGTTGCCGCGCACGAGCGCGTTGTGGGGGATGACGTCGTCGCCGATCGAGAAGCTCGACACGAACGTGGGCAGCGCGGGATCGGAGACGTCGTAGATCCAGACGTCGCCGATGTGGAACTCGTCCATGCCGAGGAAGTACTGGCCGTCGGGTGAGAGCACGCCGCTGTGCGCGTAGATGCCGGGCTCGACGTTGGTGACGCCGAGCACCGCGGGCGCGGAGAGGTTCGAGATGTCGACGATGTCCCAGTGCTGCGTGTAGCCGCCGGCGACGTACAGGCGATCGCCGACCGCGAGCGCGTCGTGGCAATCGTTGCCGAGGTATGCACCGACCTCGACGGGATTCGTGGGATCGTCGAGCGTCAGGAAGCGACACGCACCGAAGCCGCTGTTGAGATAGAGGACGTCGTCGTAGACGTCGATGGTGTGGATCTGATCGGTGTACTCGGGCCGCTCGGCGACGAGCGTCGGCATCGTCGGATCGGAGACGTCGACGATGCGCAGCGATGCGAGCCCACCACCGGGTCCTTGTCCGCCGACGTAGACGGTGTGCCCGACACCGGCGAGCGCACGCCCGGGCACGTAGCCGGGAATCTCGAGATACCCGACCTCGACGATCGGCTCGTCGGTGACATCGACGACGGAGAAGCCGTACGTGTTGCCGAGCGCGGCGTACTCGCGCCCGTCGACGACGAACCCCCACGGCGCCCCGTAGCGATCGCCGTAGATGTCGTAGTTGGGTGGCGGATGCGGCGAGAGCGATCCACAGAGCTCGGCCATGGGCTCGGTGATCGGCACACCCATGTCGGGCTCATCCATCGAAGTCGAGGAATCCCCATGCCCCGTCGAGCTCTCGTCCACCGTCGTGGTCGTGGAGGTAGTCGTAGACGTAGACGTAGTCGTGGAGGTGGCCGTGGTCGTGGCCGTCGTGCCGACCGTCGAAGCCACGGACGTACTCTCCCCCGAAGAAGACCCGCCGCCCTCCGCGTGATCGCCATCCCCGCCACACGCGAGCACGCCACAGATCGCGATCCACCGTATTCGCGTCACCACACCACGATGCTCTCACGGCCCACGCTTGCGAGACACACGAACCGCAGCGCATGATCGTGATCGATGTCGCGGTCGTGGGCCCCCATGGTGCTCATCGCGTGGCTCGCTCTCCCGAGCGACGCGCGCGCGATCGATGGCGGACGCCCGCGCACGCTCGTGCTCTGGCCCGACGACACACCCTGCCTCGTCGAGGTCGATCGCAGCATCGATCCCGTCGTGAACCTTCCGTATGCGATCCCGTTCGAAGATCCGGCGGCGGGACAGACGATCACCGAAGACGAAGTCGCCGACGGCCGTCGCCACCAGTTCTTCGCGTTCGCGCAGGACATCGATCCCCGCATCGCGCTACCGGCGTGGATCTCGTGGGCCGACATCGATCGCGCAGCGATGCTCGGCATCGTCGACCCGATGAACATCGAGGACGACTGGGTGCTCGACGGCCATCCGCTGCTCGGGTCCTTCTTCGTACGCATCGATGCCGACGATGCGCGCCATCCGATCACGCTCGAGGTCGCCGCGCTGGGCGCCGACTGGGACACGTCGATGGTCTCGCCCGGCACGTACGTCGTGCGCGCGTACACCTGGGATCCGTGGCCCAACGACTGGGCCGATCCCCGCCACGGTGCGCTGCGCGTCTACGACGACGTCGATGATCCGACGCTCGTGCCCGCGCTCGCCGTCGACATCGACAAGCCCAACCTCTTTCGCAACGAGGTCGGCACGCTGAGCGGTTGTCTCGCCGCGCCCGCGGGCACGACGCTCACCGCTGCGTGGGCCGACTTCACCGATCCCGACGGCCCCTTCACCGACTTCGCGGACGGCATCGTCGCGGACGACGGCGTGGTCGCGATCATGTTCGAGCCCCCCGAGCCGCTGTGGGGTGGCTTCGCGGTGATCCGCGTGAGCGCGATCGATCCCACCGGCCTGCGCTACGACGCGTTCGTGCCGCGCTCGATCACGATCCTCGCGAGCGACAAGCCGGCCGACTGCGACGAGGGCACCGGCTTCGTCGGCGCACCCGGATGCGGGAGCAGCGAAGGCGAGGGCGAAGGCGAAGGCGAAGCGTCGAGCGGCAACGCGGCGAGCGAGAGCGAAGGCGGCAGCGCGGCCAGCGAAGCGAGCGCGGGCACGACCGGCCCCAGCGGGAGCGGCTCCGACAGCGGGAGCGCGCCCGAACGATCCGGTGACGAACCTGGCTGCGGATGCGCGACGCCTGCTACGCGCGGCGATGCGATGCTCGCGTTGCTGGTGCTCGCGCTGCGTCGCCGACGTCAGCGGTAGCGCCACACGAACATCGCGAACAGATCGAAGGTCGCATGCATCGCGATCGTGGGCACGAGCGAGCGCGTGCGGATCGTCGTCGCGATCCAGATCGTGCCGCAGACGAAGGCGGCGAGCCACAGCAGCGGAGGACCGCTGGTGGTGTGCGCGAGCGCGAACAGCAGGCCGCCGACGATGCAGCCGAGCACGGGGCCGAAGCGCGCCACCGCGGCGAGACCGATCGCACCGCGCCACACGATGTCCTCGGCCGCGACGATCGCGAACATCAGCGGGATCGCGACCGCGCGCGACAGCTCGTGGCCCCACGCGTGGATCGCCGGCAGGTCGGCGAGCATGCTCGGCGCGATCCAGCGCAGGATCGCGACCCCGTTCCAGCCGACCGCCCACATGGCGATGCCTGCGACGACGCCACCCGCGATCGCGCGAACGCTCGGACGCAGCAGCTCGCGCCACGGCAACCCCAGCAGCATGATCGCGCTCGCGGCCGCGAGACCTTCGATCGCGGCCATGCGCGGCCACACCGAACGAAGAAGCCAAGGCATCGCGAGCATCGCGACCATCACGATCACGAGCAGCCGCCATGCACGCGCGTCGCCGATGCGTCGCAACCACGCGCGATGCTCCGCCGACGTCACCAGTCGCAGGCTCGGCAATCGCACGGGCACCTGCGCGGCGATCTCGGCGACGTATGCGTTGCTCATCGCACGTGGCGAGAGCTCGAGGTCGCGCGCCGCGGCTCCGCCGTCGCCGGGTAGGCCGGTGCGCAGCATCTCGAGCTGGCTCGTCGTGACCGGCGGGTCGGCGAGCACGCGCTCGGCGATCGCGGCCAGCGGTCGCATGAGGAAGCGCGGCACCGTCGGCGCGAGGATCGGCAGCTCGATCGCCGCAGCGACGCGCCACACCAACCGCCGCACGTCGAGCGGCTCGGGCCCGACGACGTCGTACACGCGATCGATCGCGGCATCGCGCTGCAATGCGCGCGCGATCGCTTCCGCGACGTCGCGCACGTCGACCGGCATCAACGGTCCGAGCGCGCCACCGGGGATCGGGAACACCGGCGCGACGCGGATCTGCTCGACGAGGTGCGTGAGCATGTCGTCGCCCGGCCCGTAGACCACCGAGGGCCGCACGATGGTCCAGTGCAAGCCGGAGTCGCGCACGAGCTGCTCGCCGCGGCGCTTGCTGTCGTGATACGGCCCGCTCGCGCCCGGCGGCGACACGACGCCGACGTGGATGAACCGCGTGATGCCGGCGTGCTCGGCCGCGGCGAGTAGTGCTGCCACCGTGCGCTCGTGCGCGCGCGCGAAGTCGTTGTCGCCCTGCGGCATCTTGATGCCGACGAGGTTCACCAGCGCATCGACGTCGGCGAGCGCCGACGCGGGCACGTCCATCGCATCGGCATCGACCGCGATCACACCCGGCAATGCTCGACGCGAAGCGCTGCGCGAGATCACCACGACCTCGTGGCCGTCCGCGATCAGCTTCGTCGCGGTCGCGCGGCCGATGAAGCCCGCACCACCGACGAGCGCGACCTTCATGGTCCGCCCACGAGCGCGCAGACTTCTTCCGCGCAGCCCCACGACAACGTCACGCCCGCACCGCCGTGGCCGTAGTCGTGCACGATCGTGCGCGACCCGATGCGCTCGCGCTCGAGTCGCACCGTGGGTCGACCCGGGCGCAGGCCCACGCGCTCGCCGAGCTGCGCCGCGCCGCGCAGTGCCGGCACGAGCGTCGTGCAGCGCTCGACGATGCCGCGCGTGCTCGCGATGCGTGCTTCGAGATCCTCGTCGCCCAGCTCCGCGGTGCCGCCGAGGACACAGTCGTCGCCGCGCGGCACGACGTACGAGATGCCGCGCGGATCGGTCTCGTCGAGCACCACGACGTCGAGCCCGGGATCCTGCACGTGCACGAGCTGGCCACGGATCGGAAAAAGCGAGTCGTCGCCGAACAGCGCGCGTGCACCGAGCCCCGCACAGTTCACGACGACGTCGTGCGGCAAGCCGTCGATCGCATCGACGCGTCGCTGCACGATCGCGACGCCCGTCTTCGCGAGCTCCGCGACGAGCCACGGCAGATAGCGACGCGTGTCGATCACCGGCGACTCGAAGCACCACCCGTGCGTGAACCCGGGTGGCAACAGCTCGGGCGGTGCAGCGCGCAGGCTCGGCACCGCAGCCGCCCACCACGGACCCGGCGACGGCTCGCGCAACACCTCGACCGCGGTGCGCATCGTCACCCCCGTGTCGGGCTCGCCCGCCATCTTCGCGAAGCGCCGGTAGCTCGTGGCCGACCAACCGAGCACGCGCTCGGGCGGGTCGGCCTTGTACGGGTACCAGAACGCGGCTGCGACGCTCGACGTGACGTCGGGCGGAAGCAGCTCGGCCCACAGCTCGACGGTGTGCCCGCGCCTGCGCAGCTCGATCGCGCAGGTCAGACCGGAGACGCCGCCGCCGATCACGAGCACGGACATCGGCTGCAGGCTACCACCACCTTCGCCATGGTTTTCGGTATGCTCGCGCGCGAACGAGAGGCGATGAAGCTGCTGCCCACCAAGCCGCTGCGCCTGCCGCGGCTTCGCACGTACGTTCCGGCGCCGTCCGACCCGAAGATCTTCTGGTTCAACAGCGAACGTGACGACATCGTCCACGAAGTCGTGCGGCGCATCATGGAGCGCTACGACGGCGACGAAGACGTCGAGCTGATCCTCAACGACGCCGCCTACAACGAGATCCGCCGCCACGAAGCGCGCACCGACGAGGGCGCGCGCAACCGCCTCGAGTACTGGCGCGGCATCGTGCGCCGCCTCTCGCGGATGTCGTCCGAAGGCAAGCACGAGACCTTGCGCGAGTGCGCGAGCAAGATGGCGTTCGACGTCGCGGGCAACTTCGACCCGCGCGTCTACAAGTTCGCCACGAAGGCCGTGCCCGGGCTGCTCACCGCGGTGATGAACCCGAGCAACGTCGTGCGCAGCATGCTCGACTCGGGCGCGAAGCTCGACGAGCTGGTCAGCGCGCAGGGCCCCATCGAGAAGCTGCGCCACCTGCAGCGCAAGGGCACCACCGTGCTGGTGCCGACGCACGCATCCAACCTCGACTCCATCGCGATCGCGTGGGTGCTCTTGCGCGAGGGCCTGTCGCCGGTCGTGTACGGCGCGGGCAAGAACCTCTTCAGCAATCCGATCATCTCCTTCTTCATGCACAACCTCGGGGCCTACCGCGTCGACCGACGCATCAAGGCCGCGCTCTACAAGGATGTGCTCAAGAGCTACTCGAGCGTGATGATCGAGCGCGGGTACCACTCGCTGTTCTTCCCTGGCGGCACGCGCAGTCGCTCCGGCGCGATCGAGCGCAAGCTCAAGCTCGGGCTCGCCGGCACCGGCGTCGAGGCCTTCTCGCGCAACCATTCCAAGGGCGTGCGGCGGCCGGTGTACTTCGTGCCCGCCACCATCAACTACGCGCTCGTGCTCGAGGCCGAGACGTTGATCGACGACCACCTGAAAGAGGCCGGTCGTCACCGCTACATCATCGAGGACGACGAGTTCTCGCGGGTCGAGCGCTGGATCTCCTTCTTCAGCCGCTTCCGTGCGCTCGAGAGCGCGTGCGTGATCCGCTTCGGCGAGCCGATGGATCCGTTCGGCAACCAGATCGATGATGCCGGCAACTCGCTCGCGCCCAACGGCAACCAGATCGACGCGGCCACCTACGTGATGCGGCGCGGACAACCCGTCGTCGATCATGCGCGCGACGCCGCGTACACGCGCGACCTCGGCGAGTCGATCGCGGCCACCTACAAGGCCGAGACCGTTGTGATGCCGACGCAGCTCGTCGCGCACGTCATCTTCCGCCGCATCGTTCGCGCCACGCCCGGCCTCGATCTGTTCGCGCGGCTGCGCCACCGCGGCGACATCGCGATCCCGGCCGACGAGCTCGCCGCCGAGATCGGTGCGGCCCGCGATCAGCTGGTGGCGTTGGAACAGCGCGGCAAGGTGCACGTCGATGCGCTCTTGCGACGCGAGCATCCCGAGCGCATCCTCGAGCGCTGCCTCGCGACCTGGGACGGCTATCACCTGCGACCGGTCGCGCGCGTCACTGCAGGCTCGGTGATCGCCGAGGATCCCAACCTGCTCCTTTACTACAGCAACCGCGTGCGCAGCTTCGCGGTCGACCTCGCAGCGGGTGCAGGCGATGCCGATCGCGTCGCCGCCCACGACATCGAGACGATGGAGATCCGCGGATGAGCCGCGTCGCTGTGCTCGGTGGTGGCGGCTTCGGCCGCGGGCTCGCGCAACAGGCTGCGCGTCAGGGCAAGAGCGTCACGCTGTGGAGTCGGCGTCCCCGCGATCCCGCGCACGCCAGCATTCGCAGCACCACGCAGCTCGCCGAGGTCGCCGAAGCCGAGCTCATCTTCGTCGCAGTGCCGTCGATCCACGTCGCGTCGCTCGCCGCGGAGGTCGGCAACTACCTCCACGGCGGTCATCTGCTCGTGCACGTCAGCCGCGGCCTCGTCGGCGACGAGCTGCACACGCTCACGCAGGTGCTGCGTCGCGCCACGCCGTGCCGTCGCGTCGGCGTGCTCGCAGGCCCGCTGGTCGCGCGCGCGCTCGCGGAGGGCGAGCCCGGCGGTGGCATCGTCGGCACGCTCTTCCCCGAGGTGCTCGAAGCGGTGCGCGACTGCATCGCCGGTCCGACGCTGCGCATCTACGGCACGCAAGACGTGGTCGGTGTCGAGATCGCATCCGCGATCGTCGGCCTGCTCGCGCTGGGCATCGGCTACGCGCAAGGTCGCGGCTTCGGTGCCGCCACCACTGCGATCCTCGCGACGCGCGGCATGGCCGAAGCTGCGCGCGTGGGCGTCGCATGCGGTGCGCTCGAGCGCACGTTCTCCGGGCTCGCGGGCTTCGGCGATCTCATGGCTGCGGTCGCGGGCGACGGTCGTCCCGAGTACGCGTTCGGTCGTGCGCTCGCCGATCGCCTGCCGCTCGCCGATGCGGCCGCGCGTGCAGGCGCGTTCGTCGAGGGTGCGAGCATCGCTGCGCAAGTGTCCGCATTCGCCGAGCGCAACCGGCTCGAAGCGCCGATCTCCACCGCGATGGCGGCGCTGTTGTCCGGCAAGGCGTCGAGCGAGGTCGTGCTCGCGCAGCTGATGACGAGGCCGACCCGGGGCGAATGAGCGAAGCGGGCCCAGGCGACGGAGACGACGCGCCGCACGGGCTCGAGGCGATCGGCGAGCACGCGTTGGCGGAGCTCGGACGGCGCGAGCGTGCGGCGTCGTGGGTCGGACATCGCGTCGATCTGGTCGTGCGTCGCGTGCTGCGGGCCCTGTTCGCGCGTCGCGGCCTGCCGATGATGAATCGGCACGAGCTCGAGCGCAGCCTCGCGATGCTGCGGTGCTACAACGCGCCCGAGATCCTCGCCGATCCCGATCGTCTGCTCGCACCGCCGCGCGAGCTGCCGCGTGTGCACGAGCGTTGGCGTCGCCGCATCCGCGGAGGCACGCACGCGCACCTCGAGTTCGACACGCCGTACGTGCCGGTGCATCCGATCTACGCCGCCGAGTACCGCCGCTACGATCGCATCGATCGCGCGCATCTCTTCGCGTGGCAGCACAAGCAGCGCGCGCCCGCATCGCTGCTCATCACGCACGGCTGGGGCCTCGGCGTGAAGGCGGTGCACGAGCTCGAGTTCGGCATCCCGTGGCTGTTCGGCGCGCTGGGCCTCGACGTCTACTACTGGGTGGCGCCGTTCCACTGGATCCGAAAGCCCTCGCGCGCGCGCTTCTCCGGCGAGCTGCATCCCTCGCCGAACCTCATGCGCACCAACGAAGCGTTCGTGCAGAGCGTCATCGAGCTGCGCACCGCGATCGGCCTCATCAAGGCGCACAACCCTGCGCCGCTCGGCATGATGGGCTCGAGCCTCGGCGGCTACACCACTGCGCTGTTGTCGTCGATCGACGATCGACTCTCGTTCTGTGCACCGATCCTGCCGCCGTCGTCGCTCGCGGATCTCTTCTGGGAGCACGGCTCCGCCGATCCGATGCGCCACGAAGCCGAGTCGATGGGCATGACCAAGGATCGCTTCCGCGAGGCCTGGTCGCTGCACTCGCCGATGTCCTATCGCCCCAAGGTGCCGTGGGAAGGTCGGCTCATCGCATCCGCGGCCGGCGATGCGTTGGTCGGCGAGCACCATGTCGACGTGCTGTGGCGCCACTGGGATCGCCCGCGTCGCGTTCGCTTCGGCGGCGGCCACATCCTGCAGGTGTATCGCGGGCAGTACCAACGCGAGCTCGCGCGCATGCTCGGTCGGCTCGGCGTGATCGATTCGACGAAGCTGCGGAGGTTGAAGCTGTGAAGCGCACTCTGCTCGCTGTGTTGCTCGTGGCCGCGTGTGCGCACGCGCCGACGGACGCGAGCGCGGCCGCGCCCGCGATCTTCCGCGGCAGCGCCAACTTCACCAACCACTACTTCGTGGTCGGTGATCGTGTCGTCATCGTCGACAGCGGCACGAAGGGCAGGGCCAAGCGGATCGAGCGCGAGATCCAACGCATCGGTCGCACGCCGCTCGACGTCTCGCTCGTCGTGCTCACGCACGCGCACGCCGATCATGCCGGCAGCGCGAAGGAGCTGCAGGAACGACTCGACGTCCCGGTCGCGGTCGGCGTCGGCGATCTGCCCACGCTCGCGGAGGGCCACAACCCGCCGCTGCGACCGGCGAGCAAGCTCGGCAAGCGTCTGCGTCCGTTCATCCGCAGCAAGTATCCGCCGATGGTGCCCGACATCGTCGTGCGCCAGCCGATGGATCTGCGGCCGTACGGTGTCGACGGCGAGATCGTGCCGCTCGGTGGGCACACGCCCGGCTCGCTCGCGGTCGTGCTGCGCAGCGGCGAAGTGCTGAGCGGCGATCTCGTGCGCGGCAAGATCGTCGCGAAGCACGAGCCGGTCGAGCACTTCTTCCAAGACGACGTGACCGCAGCCCATGGTGCGCTCGCATCGTTGCTCGCCCGCGGCGCACGCGTGTTCCATCCCGGCCACGGTGGTCCGCTCGCAGCGGCCGACGTCGCCGCGTGGCTCGGCGTGTCCGCGAAGTAGCTATTACCTCGACAGGTACTACGGCCCGAGCTTCGCGATCCACAGATCGCCCTGCGCTTCGCCGGCGACGAGCACACCGCCTTCGGGCGCGAGCGCGACGGCTCGCGCCGCATCGTCACCGGGTGTCGCGGGATCGCCGTACACGCGCGTGAAGATGCGCGTGCCGTCGGGCGCGTACTTGGCGAGGTACGCGTCCTTGTCGTCGTTGGTGACGAAGCCGACCGCGAAGATGTTGCCGGCCGGATCGGCGACGACGTCCTCGAGCTCTTCGTCGACCGGTGTCGGCGCGATGGTCTCGCGATACACCCACACTTCGGCGCCGAGATCGGTGAGCCGTGCGAGCCACGGATCGTGGCCGAATGCGGTGGTCTCAAAGCCGGCCGCGAGCAGGTCGCCACTGGGATGGATCGCGATGCCCTGTGCGACGTCGCGATCGCCGAAGTCACCGCCGTACGTCGCGATGGTGGTCGCGCTCGCGCCGTCGATGCGCTGCAGCGCGATGTCTTCGCCGAACGTCGACACGGTCACGACGTCGTCGAAGCCGCGCGAGGTGATCGCGGTGTAGACGTTCTCTTCGGCGAGGCCCGACAGCACCTCCCAGCGCTTCGCACTCGTGCCGTCGAACGCCGCGACCACGCCGCCGAACGTGCCGTCGAACGTCGCCGACGTCACGACGAAGCCCTCGACGTTGCCGACGAGATCGCTCGCGCTGCCACCGGTGGTCTGCACGAGCCAGGTGCGCGCGCCGTCCGGTGCGAAGACGGCGAGCCAACCATGCTCGCCCTCGCTGCTCACCGACGACCCGCAGACGCCGATGCGATTGTCGGCATCGAGTGCGACGCCGTTCGCGAAGCCTTCGTCCCACTCGCCCTGCGACGTCCAGCGCCACGCGATGCTGCCGTCGTCGGCAGCGACACGCGCGACGAAGGCTTGCTGCGCACCGCCCTCTTCGAGGCCGCCGACGACGATCGCATCGCCCCCCGCGAGCACGACGAGATCTTCGGCGAAGTCGCGCGCGCCGTCGCTGCCGGGCACGAGCGTCGACCACACGACTGCGCCCGACCGGGTGCAGTCGGCGTTGCAACCGTCGCCGTCGACCGCGTTGCCGTCATCGCACTCTTCGTCGCCTTGCGTCGACTGATCGCCGCACGACGCGGTGTCGTCGACGCACGCACGCGCGAGCCCGTCGCCGGCGAGCTCGCTGTAGCGCAGCCCGCCGGGGCAGTCGTCGTCGGCGTAGGCGCACCAGCCCTCGTCGGTGCACGTGCCGGCTTCGCCATCGTGCACGCAGTCGCTCGTGTCTTCGCAGCGATAGGGGCCGAGCTCGACGCATGCGAAGAGCGTCGCGAGCACGAATGCGCAGAGCTGACGGCTCATCGCGTGCCCGCCACCGCGCGCGGGCTCGCATCGCGCTTGCGCGCGGCCACGACCGCGAAGCGCACGATGCCGGCGACGAGGGCCGCGCCACCGATCGTCGCGAGCGCGATGCCGGCTTGCGAGCGCGCGGGCGCACCGTGCAGCAGATCGCGGTAGCGCTGCTCGTCGACGCCGTCGGCCCGGTTGGCACGCGCGTGCGCATCGGCGAGCAGACCGACGCCGACGCCGAGCACCGCGAGCCCGGGCCACGTCAACGCATGACCCCACGGATCGCGCGCGGCCGATGGACGTGGCGCGGGCGCGGGCGAGACATCGACGGGACGCGGTGGCGGCGGCTCGGGCTTCGGCGCGCTCGCGGCCAGCACCGCTCGGCACTCGCGCAGGTTGAGCTCGGCGTCGGCGATCGCATCCTTGGGTGGTGCGAGCGCGATGAAGCGCTCGAACAGCGGCACCGCCGACGCACAGTTGCCACCATTGCGATGCGCGCGGGCGCCCGCGAACACGTACTCGGCGCGTGGATCGATCTCGTACGCCGCTGCGAACGCGCGCGCGGCCGCGTCCCAGTCGCCCGCGTCCCACGCGGCCACGGCATCGCGATAGTGCGGGTTGTCTTCACGACGCGCCGGTCCGAGCGCGAGCAGCAGCGCGACCGCGACCGCGCTCATTGCATGCCCTTCGGGAACATGCCCGCACGCGGCTCGATCGCGCTGGGCGCTGGGGCGGGCTTGCGGCGCTCGTCGTTGCGACGCTTGCTGGTGCGCGCACGCGAACGCTGCGGCTCACGCTCTTGCTGCGGCGCAGCGGTGACGACGGGCGCAGCGACCGACGGTGTGTCGTCGACGACGACCGGTGCGGCGATCGTCGCGGGCGCGATCACGGGCGCGACGATCTCCTCGCGCTCGGGTGCGACCGTGGGCTCGGGCGTCGCGTTCTTCGCGATGCCCCAACCCGCGAGGCTCCCGACGCCGATGCCCGCGAGCACCAGAGCAGCCGCGAGCCCCGTGCGCGAGCGCCGATGCGTGGTGACGCGCGTGGTGTCCTCGGTGCGCGTGATCGCGGTGGCACCGGTGACGCGCGTCGCCGGTACGTCGAGCGTGGGCGCCGGCAGATCGCCGAAGACGCTGCGCATGTGCGTCGCGAGCACCTCGGTGCGCATGTCGATGCCGGCACGCGCAGCGAATGCTTCCACCGCATCGGCCAGCACGGCGGTGCTCGGCGTGCGCGCGCACGGATCGATCGCGAGCGCATCGGCGACGATCTGCGCGAGCTCCTCGGGGTAGCCCGCCACGATCTCGCCCGGCGCGATGTAGTCGCCCGCGAGCACGCGGTTCATGATCGTCACGGTCTTCTCGCCGAAGAACGCACGCCGCCCCGTGCTGGCCTCGTACAGCACGATGCCGAGCGCGAACACGTCGGTCTTCGCGTCGACCGGCTCCTGCAGGTACTGCTCGGGCGACATGTACCCGAACTTGCCCTTCAGCGTTCCGGTCGAGGTCTGCACGGTCTGCTCGGAGATCTTCGCGATGCCGAAGTCGGCGAGCTTCACCGCGCCTTCGAACGACACCAGCACGTTCGACGGCGACACGTCGCGATGCACGAGCCCGAGCGCACGACCACCGGCGTCCTTCTTGCCGTGCACGAAGTGCAGCGCACGCGCGATGTCGACGACTACGCGCAGCGCGGCACCGAGCGGCAGCGCGCCACCTTGCGCGATCACCTTCCGCAGATCGCGACCGTGCACGTACTCGAGCACCACGAAGCGCTCGGCCGACGCGGTGTCGACGTCGATGACCTGCACGATGCCGGGATGATCGAGCGTCGCAGCGATGCGCGCTTCCTTCTCCAGCATCCGCACCAGCTCGGGATCGTCGGCCATGTGCGGATGCAAGAGCTTGAGCGCGACCGCCTTCGCGAAGCGCGGCGGACCATCGACGCGCGCGAGATACAGCTCGGCCATGCCGCCCGCGCCGATGCGCTCGACCACGACGTAGCGCCCGAGCACGAGGCCCGGTGGCAACGCGCGCACGCTCTGCAGCGCGGTCGGCATGCGCCCATCATACGCAACGACGACGGTCGTCGCTCAAGCGTCGGCTTGTCCGGTGAGGAGCG
>DASZPU010000286.1:0-8702 GCA_035550195.1 Nannocystaceae bacterium | reverse complement strand
GGCGACGCCGGAGATCGACGCTGCGAGCGGCGACGAAGCGCTCGCCGAAGTCGCCGACCAAGCCGAGGCCGCGGAGGAGAGCGAAGCCGCGAGCACACCGGGCCAAGCGTGGGTCGACTACGTGGTCGAGCAGGCGCGCGCGGGCTCCAAGGACGACTCCGAGCACTACCGCGTGCGACCCGAGCGCGTGTTCGTGCCCGGTATCAAGGATGCGATCGTGCTCAAGCCCGGCAGCTCCGAGCGCTACCTGATGGAGCGCGTGCGCGACGAAGCCCACCGCTTCGCGATCACGTTGCATCGCAAGCGTCGCGGCAAGCGTTCGCTGCACTCCTCGCTCGACGACATCGAGGGTGTGGGGCCGGCGATCAAACGCGCGCTCGTGAAGCACTTCGGGTCGGTCGCGGCGATCCGCGCAGCCGACGTTTCCGCGCTGTGCGAAGTCCGCGGCGTAGGTCAGTCGCTGGCCGAGCGGATCCATGCGGCGCTCGGCAGCGCGCCGTGATCGTGCCGGTGCCCACGCTCCGATCGCGAGCGCGGGCGTCCCTCCAACGGACTCGGCAACCGCGGTGTCTCTCGACACGCAGTCGACGGATCTGCGTGCATGAAATCGACGCGCACGTGTAGCGAAGCGTTGTGCTCGTGCGAGCACGCGCTGATGATGTCTGCATGCGGACGTCAGGGGTCATTCGCAGCGGGGCACTCGTGTGCGCGCTCGGATCTTCCGCGCTCGTGCTCGCCGGTTGTTACACCGGCTTGTCGGGTGGCGGTGGAGCGAGCGGAGGCGCGAGCGCGGGCGAGGGCGGCAGCGCAGCCAGCGATGGCAGCGGCGGAAGCGATGGCGATGGTGGCAGCGACGACGGGGGCGTGCCGTCGTGCGAAGCACCGTCGATCGGACCCACCGCGCTGCGCCGCATGACCGCGTCGCAGTACAACCACACGATCCGCGATCTGCTCGGCTACGACGGTGAAGCGGCCGCGGACTTCAGCGCCGACGAGCGCGTCGGTCCGTTCACCAGCAACTTCGCCGCGCCGGTCTCCGACCTGCAGGTCGAGCAGTACATGGACGCGGCCGAGGATCTCGCGGTGTGGGCCGTCGGTGATCTCGGCGCGCTGTTGCCCTGCGATCCCGCGGTCACCGGCGAATCGGAGTGTGCGGCACAGCTGATCGCCGAGCTCGGCCCGCGCGCGTATCGACGTCCGCTCACGCAAGCCGAGCTCGACGCACTGCAAGGCGTCTACGAGGACGGCCGCGCGCAAGGCGACTTCGCCAACGGCATCCGCGTCGCCGTCCAAGGCATGCTGCAGTCGCCCTGGTTCCTCTATCACGTCGAGTTCGGTCAGGACGACGGCGTGAGCGGCGAGCTGGTCGCGCTCACCGATCACGAGCTCGCGTCGCGACTCTCCTACTTCCTGTGGGACACGATGCCGGACGACGAGCTCTTCGCCGCCGCGGACGCGGGCGATCTCACCAGCGACGACGGCATCGTCGCGCAGGTCGATCGCATGCTCGCCGACGACAAGGCCCGCGAAGGCGTCGCGCACTTCCATCTGCAGTGGCTCGGCGTCGACGAGGTCGATCAGGTCGAGAAGAGCCCGGAGTACTTCCCCAGCTTCGACAGCGCGCTCGCGCTCGCGATGCGCGAGGAGACCGCAGCGTTCGCGAACCACGTGGTGCTCGACGACGACGGCATGCTCGGCACGCTGCTCGGTGCGAGCTACACGCTGAGCGACGACCCCGGGCTGCTCGCGCTCTACGGCGCGACGCTGCCCGCCGATCACGTCGCCGGCGATCCGATCCCGCTGCCGGGTGATCAGCGTGCCGGCCTGCTCACGCAGGCGTCGGTGCTGGCCAAGCACGCGCACGCGAACCAGACCTCCCCGGTGCACCGCGGCAAGCTCGTGCGCGAGAACCTGCTGTGCCAGCCGTTGCAGCCGCCACCGCCGGACGTCGACAACGTGCCGCCGTCGCCCGACCCGGACGCCACGACGCGCGAGCGCTTCGAGCAGCATCGCGCCGACCCGGCGTGCTCGGGCTGCCACAACCTCATCGATCCGATCGGGTTCTCGTTCGAGCACTACGACGGCATCGGAGCGTGGCGCGACATGGAAGCGGGTGCACCGGTCGACGCTTCGGGTGAGCTCATCGCCACCGACGTCGATCGCGAGATCGACGGCGCGCTCGATCTCACCGCGGCGCTCGGCGAAAGCGAGATCGTGCAGAGCTGCGTGGCGCGACAGTGGTTCCGCTTCGCGCTCGGCCGCAACGAGACGCTCGACGACACCTGCAGCACCGATCAGCTCGACGCCAGCTTCGCCGGCTCGGGCGGCGACATCCGCGAGGTGATCCGCACGCTCGCGCTCTCCGATGCGTTCAGGAACAGACGGCCGGAAGCAGCAGCCTCCGAGATCGAGGAGGATGTCCGATGAGACGCCCCGCTACTTCTCCGCGCAAGCGCATCAACCATCGCTTCTCCCGTCGTGCGTTCTTCGGCGGCCTCGCGGCCGGCACCGCGTTGATGCCGTTCATTCCGATCACGCACAGCGAAGCCGGCGGCACCATGTTCCCGCGCCGGCTCATCCTCTTCTTCTCGGCCAACGGCACGCTGCACGAGAACTGGGCCCCGAGCGGTGCCGGCAGCAACTTCACGCTGTCGCCGATCCTCTCGCCGCTCGAGCCGTACAAGGACAAGCTGCTCATCCTCGACGGGCTCGAAGTGATCCGTCAGGGCCTCGGCGACGGTCATCAGATGGGCATGGGCTCGCTGTGGACCGGCAGTCAGCTGCTGCCCGGCGACTTCATGGGCGGCGATGGTGGCTTCGCGGGCTACGCGGGCCACTCGTCGGTCGATCAATACGTCGCGCAGAACCTCGGCGCTCAGACGCCGTACCAGAGCCTCGAGTTCGGTGCGCAGACCGGTGGCGCGAACGTCTGGACGCGCATGTCGTACTCGGATGCGAACCAACCGGTGCCGCCCGAGGACAACCCGCAGGCGATGTTCGATCGCCTCTTCGCGGATCTCGGCATGGATCCGCAGGGCATCGAGAAGCTGAAGGCCGAACGCCGCAGCGTGATCGATCTGGTGAAGGGCGATCTCACGTCGTTGCAATCGCGCTACGGCGGCGAGGACCGCACGAAGATCGACGCGCACCTCGAGGCGATCCGCGCGATCGAGATGCGCAACGAGTCGGAGGCCCCGACCTGCGACACGCCGACGCTCGAGCTCGGCTTCGATCCGTTCGACAACGACAGCTTCCCCGAGGTGGTGCAGCGGCAGATCGACCAGATGGTGATGGCGATGGCCTGCGATCTCACCCGCGTCGCGAGCCTGCAGTGCTCGGCCTCGGTGAGCGGCACGCGATTCTCGTGGCTCGGTCACGAGAACGGCCACCACGATCTGTCGCACCTCGGTGACGACGACGATCTGATGCTGACGCAGATCGCCCAGGTCAACACCTGGTACTCGCAGCAGCTCTTGTACCTGCTCGACAAGCTCGCCGCGGTGCCGGAGGGCGACGGCACCATGCTCGACAACACGCTGGTGGTGTGGGGCAACGAGCTGTCGCGCGGCAACTCGCACGGCAACCATCCGGTGCCGTTCGTGTTCGCCGGTGGTGCGGGCGGGTCGATCGAGACCGGGCGCTACCTCGACTTCGGCGACACGCCGCACAACCGCATGCTGGTGTCGATCTGCCACGCGATGGGGCTCACCGACACGCAGACGTTCGGCGACAACGACAACGGCAGCGGCGGCCTCGACGGGGTCAGTTAGTCGGTCGCGCCCTCCGGCGCTCTTCCTGCGCGACCACTCGTGCTCGCTGTCCGCCGTTGGACACGTCGGGCTCGACGCGCTTCACAAGCGCGTTGCGGACAGCACGACGATGGGCTCGACCGGCACGTCGTCGAAGTCGCCGACGCTCTGGGTCGGCTGCTCGGCCATCGCGTCGATGACGTCCATGCCGGTCACCACGTGGCCGAACACGGCGTAGCCCGGCGGGTCGTCGAGGAAGTCGTTGTCGATGAGGTTGACGAAGAACTGCGAGGTCGCGGTGTCGGGCTCGCTGGTGCGCGCCATCGCGATCGTGCCGCGCAGGTTGGTGAGGCCGTTGCCCGATTCGTTCACGATCGGCGGCAGCGTGTTCTTGGTTTCGAGCGCCTCGGTGAGCCCGCCGCCTTGCACGACGAACTCCGGGATCACACGATGGAAGATCGTCGCGCCCTGCCCGTCGATGCCGTCGTAGAAACCGCCGTCGAGGTAGGTGAGGAAGTTGGCCACGGTGATCGGTGCGGCGACATCGTCGAGCTCCACGACGAACACGCCGAGCGTGGTCTCGAACTGCACCTGCACCGGGCCCGCGGGGCCGGTGGACGACTCGGAGCTCGAGCCTTCACTCGAGCCATCGAGGCCGGTGGAGCTCTCGCTGGTCGACGTGCTGCTGCTGCTGCTCGTGTCGGCCGCCGTCGTGCTGCTGCTCGACGAGGTCGTCGCGGCGCCCGACGAGCTCTCGCCCACCGTCGTGCCGCCGGTGTCGTCCGACTTCGCGGTGCAGCCCACGATCCCCAGCACCACCAAGAGCATCCGCGACAGCGACATGGGCGGACGGTAGCATGCAGCCGTGCGAGATCGCGACGCCGCGCTCACCGGGCGATCGGTGCGGACCCAATCCTGGATCGGCGACGCGGTCTTCGAGCTGCAGGTGCGCACGCGCGTCGCGCTGCGTGGCGACTTCCCGGTCGATCGACTCGATGCGATCAAGGCGGAGGTCGTGCGCGCGGAGAGTCAGGCCGCGCTGCTCGAGGCGGTGTTGCCCGCGCTCGACGACGACGAGGCGGCGGTGGTGAGGCGTGCGCGCAACACCACGCCGCCGAACTCGGCACGCGGTCGTCGTGCGATGCAGAGCTATCGCGCCGCGTCGGCGCTCGAGGCCTTGATCGCGCGCTGGTGGCTCGTCGAAGGTGGCGACGCGCGCTTCGAAGCGCTGCTCGGCCCGCAGCTCGACGCCGCCATCACGCGTGCGGTCGAGCTGCGCGCGAGCAAGCCCAAGCGCGGCTGAGCATCACGCCGCTTCTTCGCGTGCGCTCGCCGGCTCGCTGCTCTTGTCGGGCTGGTACACGCGCGCCGGCGGCTCGCGCAGATCCCAGACGAGGCCGACCCAGCTCATCGCCTTCAGCACGTAGTAGCTGATGTCGACTTCCCACCAGAAGAAGCCCTGACGCGTCGAGCCCATGTAGTGGTGGTGGTTGTTGTGCCAGCCCTCGCCGAGGGTGAGCAGCGCGAGCCACCAGTTGTTGCGACTGTCGTCGGCGGTCGCGTAGCGACGCTTGCCCCACACGTGCGCGAGCGAGTTGATCGCGAACGTGCCGTGCCACAGGAGCACCGTGGAGAGGAAGAAGCCGCCGAAGAGACCTTCCCAGCCCCACACGAGCCACGTGAACAGGCCGAGCATCGTCGGCGGCAGCAGCCACAGCTTGTCGAGCGCGACGAGCTCGGGGTAGCGCGCGAAGTCCTTCACGCGCGCCCAGTCGGTCTCGCTGTTGCGGTCGTACAACCAACCCACGTGCGCGTGCCAGAAGCCGTGGACCACCGGCGAGTGCACGTCGCGTTCGGTGTCGCTGTACTTGTGGTGATCGCGATGATGCGCGGCCCACCACAGCGCGCCGCGTTGGCTGCTCGTCTCGGCCAGGAACGCGAGCAGGAACTGCATCGGGCGGCTGGTCTTGTACGTGCGATGCGAGAAGTAGCGGTGATACACGCCGGTCACGCCGAACATCCGCACGAAGTAGAGCGTCGCGCAGAGGATCCACGTGCTCGCGCTCATGCCCGTCCAGAGCACGCCGAGCACAAGCAGGTGGATGAGCAAGAAGGGCCACAGCGTGCCCCACTCGTAGTCGCGCCACGTCTTCGCACGGCGACCGACGGCAATGCGCGCCGGCACGTCGGGGACCTCGAACAACTTCATGCTCCCATCCTGCGCGAGCACGCGCGATGAGGCGGTCATACTCCCGTCGCAGCGGGTCATGGTTGTGTCGCAACGCGGCTCCGACGCCACGCGTGCATGCGCGTGCACACGTGCGACGACGCTCTGTTAGGCTCGCGGCACATGAACGAAGCCGAGCTGCATCGCGCGCTGCTGATGCTCTGTTTCGCGCTGGCCGGTGCGGCCTTCTTCATCACCGGGGTGAAGACCGCACCCTACGGCCGTCACGCGCGCGGCGGTTGGGGCCCTGCGCTGCCCAAGCGACTCGCGTGGACGCTGATGGAGACGCCGTCGGTGATCGTGTTCGCGTGGGTGTTCGGCCAAGGCGCGCACGCCGGCGATCTGGTGCCGCGCATCTTCGCCGCGCTGTGGCTCGTCCACTACGTGCAGCGTGCGTGGATCGATCCGTTCATGATGCGCGGCAGCGGCGACGGCACGCCGGTAGTGGTGGTGCTGTCGGGCATGTCGTTCAACGTGCTCAACAGCTACCTCAACGCGCGCTGGCTCACCGAGCTCGGGCCGCAGTACTCGCTGCGCTGGTTGTTCGATCTGCGCTTCCTCTACGGGATGCTGCTGTTCATCGGCGGCTTCATCGTGAACCGCTGGGCCGACTTCGAGCTGAGACGGCTGCGCAAACCGGGCGGACCCAAGTACCAGATCCCCCGCGCGGGCCTCTTCGCCGACATCTCGTGCCCCAACTACTTCGGCGAGCTCGTGCAGTGGATCGGCTGGGCGATCGCCACCTGGTCGCTGGCCGGGCTGTCGTTCGCCGTCTTCACCGCGGCGAACCTCATCCCCCGCGCGGTCGCCCACCACCGTTGGTACCTCGAGAACTTCCCCGACTACCCCCGCAGCCGCGCGGCGATCCTGCCCCGCGTGCTGTGAAGCGGCTCCCCGCGACAGCGATGTCATGGCGCGACATCGGTGTCGCGGCCGATCAGGGGGTGCGACCGGGCGCGCCGGACACCTGCGTCATGCTGTCGCAGGTCAAGCTGTCGCAGGGCAGCGCGCAGGCACGTTCAAGTCGCTGGAATTACACGACCACGGATCGACAGGCACATCCACTGCAGTCCTAGGAGTCGTCCCGCGAACGAGCTGACGCTCCGAGCGGGAGATAGCAGGAGCTCCGGGTCCCGACAGGGTACGCGGGACGGGGGCGACAACGCGTAGCGACGATGGTGGCCGCAGGATGGGCGAGCCGAACGGGTGGAGTTGCGCAGTCTGGTTGGGTAGGTCCGAAAAACTCGTGGTGTAGCTGGGGTAGTTGGAGAGTCGAAGGCGAGGGTCTGGGGACACCTGGGCACGAACGTGGAGTTGGGTCCACGGGCGAGCCCAGGTGTCTCCGTTTGCGCTTCAGCGCGACTTCGACTGCAGGTACTCGCGCAGGTGCGGGACGATTGGCATCGCGAGCGCCTCGTCGGGCGACTTGAAGCCGGCCCACACGACCTCGCGATGATCGACGCTGATCTTCGGCGCGACGTCGACGGTGACCTCGGAGATCGTCACGTCGTCTTGGCGATGCTCGTAGTCGTGAACGCCGGTATATGCCTGTCGAATCGTCTTCGGGTCGACGGTTATCTCGCACTCTTCGGCGAGCTCGCGCGCGGCCGCGACCGACACCGGCTCACCGGGCCGCACGTAGCCACCCGGCAACGTGTAGTCGTTGCGGTACGAGTTCTTCACCAAGAGGATCTTGCCTTCGTACCACACCGCGATCAAAGCACCGTGCGTGTGCGGCTTGCGAACCGTCCAGTACGCACGCAGCATGCGATGCGCCACCTTGAACGCGACCTGGAAGCCGCGATCGATGATCGTAGGTCCGTCGTCCGCCACGGCGCGCACTCAACCACGGTCCGCGCCCCACGTCCAGCAACCATGATCGAATCTCGAGCCCGCCGTGTCCAACGGCGGACAGCGAGCACGACTGCTCACGCCAGGAAGAGCGCCGGACGGCGCGACCAAAAACTCAGTAAGGGACGCAGTCCAGCACCCCGATGTCGCTCGCGTCGCGCGGCTGCAGCTTGTAGTTGGAGAAGCTGAAGCCCTCGATGCCGATGATGCTCGAGAAGTCCGTACCGACCGCACACGAGTTGCCGAGCCCGCTGCCGATCGCATTGTCGAAGATCGCGTCGTCGACGCGCAGCGGGCCGGTCACCTCGAACTCGTCGAAGTCGCTGGGCGCGTCCGGGTTGAGCGTCACGATGGACACTGCACCGACCGACACGAGCATCGACTCGTAGGGCTCCGCGGTCGCGGCCACCGCGAGATCGCCGGGATCCGCGAAGTCGATCGGATCGAACGGAAGGCCGACGCCCGCGTCGTCGACCGTGTAGCCCGTCGACTCGATCTCCGACAGGCCGAAGTACTCGGTGTACGTGCCGCTCACGGTGACGAGGTTGCCGACCTCGACGCTCGCGGCACCGCCGGTGAAGACGAAGATGCCGGTGTACGGGCTGAGCGAGGCGTCCTGCACGTAGAAGCCGCCCGAGCCCATGCCCGCGCGCACCGCCGTGACGTACGCGTCGGTGATGAGCACCTGCGCACCCTCGGGCGGATGATCGGGGTGCGAAGGATCGCGGATCGCTTCGATCGGCAGCGGACACGCGGACGGCCCGGGGTTGGGCAGCGTGCACGTGTCGCACGCGTCGCCGTGACCGTCGGCGTCGACGTCGGCCTGATCCGCGTTGTCGACGAACGGGCAGTTGTCCTCGCCGTTGCCGAGCAAG
>DASZPU010000285.1:0-28884 GCA_035550195.1 Nannocystaceae bacterium | reverse complement strand
GTCGTCGGAGTCGCGGGCCCGGTGCCGGACGACGACACTCGCTGCGATGGCCTCGTGTGCGACGACGGTGGCACCGGCACCACGCCTGCCAGCGCAGGCGCATCGGCGGAGCTGCCGGGATCGTTCGACGCGCTCGGCTTCGTACCGAGCGACGGCGCACCGGGCGAAGTCGGTGGCGCAGGTCGAGCGGGCACGTCGTCACCGATCGCACCGCAGTCGTCGAACGACTGCGTGCCCGGTTGCTCGTGCCACAACGACAGCTCGTGCGGCGCCGACGGAGGCGACGTCGCACTCGCGGGTGGTCCGGGACGTTGCGGTTGCGGTGGTGGAGGTGGCGGCGGCGGTGCAGCAGGTCGCGGTGGTGGTGCCACGGTCGCGCTCTTCGTCAGCGGCGCGAACGCGACGGTGTCGGTGACGCGCACGTTGCTGTCGAGCGGCAACGGTGGCGCGGGCTCGCACGCGGGTGCGGGCGGCGAAGGTGGTGCAGGCTCGCTCGGTGTCGCCGGTGGATCGACGTCGTGCTTCACCGGTTGCGCGACCGGTGGTGGACCGTGTGCGAGCTGCTACTCGAGCGGCGAGACGATGCTCGAAGGTGGTGCGCCAGGCGGCGTCGGTGGTAGCGGAGGATCGGGCAGCGCCGGTGGTGCAGGTGCAGGCGGCGATGCGTGGGCGGTCGTGCTGGTCGGTGGCGCGAAGCTGATCGCGAGCGACGACCTCGTGCTCGTGCACGGTGACGCCGGCGTCGGTGCGGGCAGTGGATCCGCAAAGGCACCGGACGGCGCCGCCGGCGATGTGCTCGAGCTCGAGTGATCAGAGCGTGTGCGTATCGAGCCACGCCTGCGTGCCGGTCGCGCTGGTGTGCAGCTCGAGCGCGACGAACTGTGCGTGTGCGCGCTCCATCCAATCGCGTGCGCTCGCACGTCGATCGACGAACGGCCAGCTGCGCTCGGCGAGCTCGCGGAAGATCCGTGCGGTGGTCGGAGTCGGCGTGGCCGCTTCGACGCGCGGCAACAGGGCCAGCAGCGGTGGCAATGCACTCTCGCCGGCACCGGCATCGACGAGGTGCACCGCGCGATCGAGCTGCATCGACAGCTCGTCGTCGGTTCCGGGTGGAACCGCGGCGAGCTCGATCGCGCGATCGCAAGCGCCGCGGGTCGCATCGACGTCCTTGCGCGCGGCCTCGAGCGAGCAGCGCACGAACCAGATCCACGACGTGCTCGGGCTGTCGGCGCCGCGTCGCGCCACCTCGGCGGCGAGCAGTGCATCGACGATCGGCGCGGCCTCGTTCGGTCGGCCGAGCCCGATGAGCCACTCGGCGCGCTGCGAGTCGGGGATCTCGGTGGACTGACCGGCGGCGCCGAGCACCTTCGCCGATCGTTCGGCGAGCTCCAGCGCGGCTTCGTAGCGATCGTCGGCGCCTTCGATGCCGGACAGCGTCGACAGTGCGCCACCGTAGCTGTAGTGGGCTTCGCCCATCGCCTCCGCCGTGATCGCGAGCGAGGTTCGTGCAGCTTCGCGCGCTTCGTCGTAGCGCTCGAGGTTCTTCAACGCGATGGCGAGCTCGCGGTGCGCCTCCGCGACGTCGGGATGCACGCGCCCGAGCTGTTCGGTGTAGACGTCGATCACGGCGCGGATCGTGGGCAGCGACGACTCCACTGCGCCGCGTCGCCGTTGGTAGCTGGCGAGGTTCAACGACGCGGTCGCCCAACGCAGCGGCTGCGACTCGCGATCGATCAACGCCAGCGCGCGCGACGATTGCTGCTCGGCGATCTCGAGCTCGCCGGCGTGGTAGGCCCCCACTGCGGCGTTGAGGTAGAGCGCCGACTGCTCCGCGTCCGTCAACCGTGCGCCCTGGGCCGCAGCTTCGGCGCGCTTCACCAGTGCGGCGATCGTCGGCCACGCTTCGCGACGGCGCCCGAGCGCGTACACCTGCATGATCTCCGCCTTCGCGACGAGCTGCACGTGACGCGATGCGGTGGCCTCGAGCTCCGCGCGCTCGAGCTCTGCGGAGGCTTCATCGACGCGCGCGAGGTTGGACAACAAGCGTCCGCGCGAGTACGCGACCTCGGCGACGAGCGGACGGAATCCGATCTGCTGCGCGCGCTCGACCAGTGGATCCACGCGCGCGAGCCCGGCGGCGTAGCGACCGAGCTGCAGATCCGACTCGGCGGCGCGCAACGTCGCGCGCACGGGCTCGACATCGGCCGCGAGCTCCGCGGGCGGTGCCGGCGGAAGCTCGGCGCCGAGGCGCGCATCGTCGACACAGGCCGCGAGATCCGGGAGGCCCGCGACGACGCGCACCGCACGATCGACGAGCGCGGCATCGGCCTGCGCGAGCCCGTCGACGAGGCCGGTGAACAGCTCGCGGCTGCGATCGAGACAGTCGCGGCGCAACGACGCGCGCGCGGGATCGACGGTGCCTTGGTGCTGCGCCTCGCAGATCTCGAGCTCGCGATCGCCCCACGTGCGCGCGTACGCATCGAGCTCGGCGATCGCCTTCGCGCTGGTCGACGCGGCATAGCGCGTCGCGGTGGCGGCGAACGCCGTGGTGATCGTCGCGCTGCGCTCGTCGTTCCACACCTGCGACAGCCCGGGCAGGTTCGTGCACGCGCTCGCGGCCGTGCTCCCGCGCGTCGCGTGGATCGTGAAGCCCACGCTCGCGATCGCGACGGCGGCCGCGGCCGACCACGGCACCCACGCGCGACGCGTGGGCTCCAGCGCACGCAACAGCGCAGCCATCGAGGCATGGCGATCTTCGGGACGCTTGGCGAGCCCGCGCAAGAGCGCCGCCTTCACGTTGCGCGGCACGTCGACGCTCGCGGGAAACGGCGGCGGTTCGGTCTCGCACACCGCATGCGCGAGCGCGGCGATGCTGCGGCCCTTGAACGGGCGCTCGCCGACGAGCGCTTCCCACACCACGACGCAGAACGCGAACTGATCCGCGGCCGCGCCGACTTCTCGACGCGCGAACTGTTCGGGGGCCATGTACGCCGGCGTGCCGACCAGCGCGCCCGTGCGCGTGAACGTGGTGAAGGGTTCGGAGTGCGTGCGAACGCTGGTGGGATGCGTGACCGCGATCGCATCGTCGCGGATCGTCGTAGGCTCGGCCGCGCCTTCGGCCCAGCGCGCGAGCCCGAAGTCGGTGACGAACACGCGGTGCTCGCCGAGCGGTGAGCGTGGCCCGACGAGGATGTTGTCGGGCTTGAGATCGCGGTGCACGAAGCCGGCCTCGTGCGCTGCTGCGACGCCACGTCCGGCCGCGCGCAGGAGCGGCCACACCGAGTCCCACGTGCGCGGATGCGCCTTGAGCCACTGCCCGAGCGTCCAACCTTCGACGAGCTCCATCGCGACGAAGACGCGATCGTTCCACGTGCCCACGTCGTGCACGGGAATGACATTGGGATGCGAGAGCTTCGCCATCGCTCGCGCTTCACGGAGCAGTCGCTGACTCTCGTCGCCGCTGCCGCGCGTGCGCAGCACCTTCACCGCGATGCGGCGCTCGAGCTCGGGATCTTCGGCGGCGTAGACGATGCCCATGCCGCCCGTGCCTACGAGCTCGAGCACGCGATAGCGACCGATCGATACGCCGACCGCGAGCTGCTCGGTGTCGTGCGTGGGCTCGTCGTCGGGCGTTGCGTCGGGTGGTGCGGTGGGGATCCGCGAGGCCGCGAAGACGCGCACCATCTCGCTCACGACCGTCTGACACGCCGCGCACGCGTCCATGTGGCGCTCGAGCGCATCGCGTTCTTCGTCGTCGATCTCGTCGGCGACGAAGGCAGCGATGACGTCCTCGGACGGACAGCGCTCGGTGCCGCGCACGCTCGGCATGATAATCGGCGTACCGCAGCGCCGGACGCGACCGCGTGGGAAAGTGCCCCACGCTCCTTGCGTCGCAGGCCCGCACGCGTACGATCGAGGCGGAGGAGCTGCGATGTCTAGGAACGGACGACGAGGATGGGTGCTCGTGGTGGCCCTCGTGGCGAGCGCGTGTGCGGATCGGGGCGAGCCCGTCACTGCCCGGCTCACCAGCAGCCTCGGGCCGGCCGATGGTCCGCTGCAGGTGCTCGAGGTCTACGACCAACCTGCCGTGCTCGGATGCGACACCGTGAACGACGGGAAGGTGGAGCTGTCGCTCGCGTTCGATGGCACGCGCAGGAGCGGTGAGGTGTACGAGTTCTCGCATGACGAGCCCTCCGATGGTTGGGGGCACGTCCTCGACGACGAGGGTGAGGAGCGCGACGTCGTGCACGCGACGATGGTGATCGAATCGCTCGACGACGACCGTGCGCACCTGCACTTCACCGCCGTCGTCGCAGAGCTGCCCGAGATCGCCGACGAGCTCGTCGACGTCGACATCTGCAAGCCACGCTTGCCGTGGTGACGCGGCGCGGTTGCAGGTGGTGGCTGCATCGCTGTCGGTATCGTGCCGCGGCGCGACACGACCAATGTTCTCGGCGCAGATCCGCGGTGCGCGTTCTGTGCGAGGGGAGTGTGGTAGCAAAGGGACATGCGCTGGTTCACCATGCTCGTGCTCGTTGCTGCGGTGGGTTGTGCGAACGACGACGCGCGCTCGGATACCGGCGCGAGCGGCTGTGCGCCGGGACAGCAGGTGAGCTGCGCGTGTCCGGGCGGCGACGCCCAAGGCGTGCAGATCTGCGCAGCCGACGGGTCGCAGTACGGTGCGTGCATGGGCTGCGACGGTGGCAGCACCGGTGCGGCGAGCTCGAGCGGCGACGAGAGCACCAGCGACGCGAGCGCGACGAGCATGACGACGACCACCACCACGTCGACGACGGAGCCGAGCGACAGCAGCGGTGTGCCCGGTGAATCGTCGACGGGCTCCGGCATGTTCGTGTGGGCATGGATCGATCACGGTGGGCCCGCGTTCTTGCCCCCGCCGTGCGCGGCGACGGCCGGCGTCACGGACGGCGTGCTCGTCGATCCGCAGGCGTTCTTCTTCGCGCTCGTCGAAGGCACGGATGCCAACGACTGGGAGACGGTGATGAACGACATCGAACCGCAGCTGTGGGCGTGCGGCGTCGGTCAGCAGCGCGGCTCGCAAGGCAACGTGCGTGGCCGCCTGTTCTTGCCCACCGAGGGCTGTCCCGATGCGTCGCCGCCCGCCGACGATCCCGAGGCGATGTTCCTCGGCGTTCGCCAAGAGCGTGCGTGCTGGTCCCACGCCGTCGACGTATTGATGGACGCGTAGCGTGAGCGAGTCGGCGAACGAGCGTGTGCAGCGGGTGCTCGATCTGCTCGCGCAGGTTCGCGACCAGGGGCTGACGTGCTTCGGCGCCGACGCCCACGGGTTCACGCTCGGGCCGGTGGCCAGCGAAGCCCGCGTGCGCGCGTTCGAGGACGCGCACGGCATCGCGTTGCCGGAGGACTATCGCGCGTTCCTCCGACTCGCGGGCGAGCGCGGAGCGGGGCCGTACTACGGCTTGTACGACCTCGAGCACTGCAACGATTTCACGACGTGGATCTGCGACGACGTGCCAAAGGACGTGCTCGCGCGTCCGTGTCCGCTGCGACCGGGACGCAACGCGGACGTCGTCGGTCGCGACCTCGCGTCGTACCTGGGCACGATGACGCTCGGTACGCAGGGCTGCAGCTACATGATGCAGCTCGTCGTCACGGGCGAGTGCCGTGGACGCGTCGTGTACGTCGACGCCGATGGTGGCGCGCCGTATGTCGTGCTCGAGCCCGACTTCCTCGCGTGGTACGAACGCTGGCTGCGCGAGCTGCTCGCCGGCTACGACGTCACGTGGTTCGGGCTCGGGCCTTCCGGTGATGCGCAGGCCTTCCTCGGCACGCTCGCGCGCTCGACCGACGATGCCGCGCGCATCGAAGCCGCGCGCGCGTTGATCCGCATTCCGAATCCAGATGCCGAGCTGCGCGCGAGCATCGTCGAGCTCGTGGGGGATCGGCTCGCGCCGATCCGCACGTGCGCGATCTTTGCGATCGGAGAGCATGCGATCCTCGAAGGCATCGACGCGGCGGCGGCCCGCTTCGACGACGAGCATCCCGACGTGCGCAGTGCGGCGATCCGCGCCGTGATGGCGCATGCGTCGGCACGACACCATGCGCGTGTGCTCGAGCTCGCGCTCGCCGACCCCGACTCGAAGGTCGCGCTGTCGGCCGTGATCGCGCTCGACAAGAGCGATACGCTGCCCAACGAAACGCGGGTGCGAATCGTGCGCGAGTCGCCGCACGGGGGCGCGCGCACGCAGGCGGCGTGGAAGGTGAAATGGTCGGTCGAGCATCGACCGCTGTTGATCGCGATGCTCGACGATCCCGACGTGCAGGTGCGTCGCTACGCGATCATCGGGATCCGCTCGACCACCGCGACGCAAGCGGTGCCCGCGTTGCTGGCTCGGCTCGGGCGCGAGGACGACGTCGACATCCGCACGATGCTGATCGACGCGATCGGCATCCTCGGCGATGCGTCGGCCGGTGCGACGTTGCTCGCCGATGCCGAGGGCGCCGACGACTACCACCGGCTCGCGGTCGTCGGTGCGCTCGCACGACTCGGCGACGAGCGCGTGGTGCCGCTCGCGACGGCGATGCTCGCCGAGCACCACCACCCGGTGCGCAAGCACGCGAACGGCAGCCGCACGCACATGAGCACGGTCGCGATGCTCGTGCGCGACCAGCTCGCGAAATCCCCGAGCGCGACGTTGCGCGCGCTCGCGACGTAGGCCGGTTCAGCCGAACAGGCGGCCCAGCAATCCCGGCTTTCGCGTGGCGCGGCCGAGCAACCACTCGGCCTTCTCGCCGAGCTGCTTCGCGCTCATGCGGCCGACGATCGCGTCGAGGATCTTGCCGTCGTGGATGAACAGCAGCGTCGGGATCGCACGCACCTTGAACGGCGCCGCGAGGTGCCCGTGCGTCTCGGTGTTCACCTTGCAGAAGCGCACCTCGTCGCGATCGAACTGCGCGGCGACGTGGGCGAAGTCGTCGGCCATCGCGAGGCACGGCGCACAGGTCTCCGACCAGAAGTCGAGCACCACGGCCCCGCCACCGGCTTGCATGATCGCTTCGATCTGCGCTTCTTCTTCGAGCTCGTCGTAGGCTGCTTCGTCCGCCACGCCCGGAGTCTAGCGGATCCACACGCGGTCGAGCGTCGCAGTCATCGGGTCGTCGTAGTTCGCGTCGTTGAACCGCACGGAGTACTGGCCCGTGGCGCTCTTCTCGAACGCGATGTCGCGCAGATTGTGCTCGCCGTTGGTGAACTCGACCGAGAAGCCGGCGATGAACTCCGCGGCATCCTGCGAAGCGAGCGGCTGACCGATCTCGACCTGCTGCGTGCGCTGGGCCGCGGTGCGGGTCGCGGTGTCGCTCAGCTTGCCGCTGTGGCCGCTCGCGATCCATGCGTAGCGGATGTTCACCGAGTAGTCGAACGTGCCGTTGTCGCGGAACTCCGCGCGGAAGCTCTGCTCGTCGGCGCTCGGACGGATCGACAGCACGCGAACGCGACGGTCGCGGTCCGACGGGTTCTGCACGAGCACGTCGAAGCCCACGAGCACCAGCCGCTTCGTACCGGCCAAGGCGCTCGGCGGATCGACGATCGGAATCGTGCACGCGCCACGACACTTCGCCGTCACGTCGTACGAACGGTAGAAGTCCCAACCGCCGTAGGTGACGCGCATGCTCATGTCGTCGTCGTGGTTCTGGTCGCGCAAGATGGCGAGGACATCTCCGGACGACGGCTTCACGGCGATCGAGTTGAGCTCGTGGTCGCCGTTCATGTAGCGCAGTCGGAAGCCGACCAACGCCGGGTTGGTGAGGCCGTTCAACGAGGCCGACGCGGTCCCCTTCGCTTCGGCTTCGACGGTGCGCGGAACGAAATCGCCGGTGGCGGTGGCGGCCGAGAGCGCGAGCGCGACGGTGGTGGCGAGCAGCATCATGCGGGGGTGGTACCCCGACCGGCCGAAGCGTTCCCGAGCGGCTCGGAGCGGGGGTCGATCTCGCCGTTCCTGACCTGCAGCGTGAAGGTGTCGGGATCTTTTCGGTCACACGGGCGTGGAGCCGCCTCCGTGGGATCGAACCGGTCGGGTAGCACCGGTGAACGAAACAGGAGTCACGAATGAAGATGATCGAATGGACGATGGGTCTCGGTGTCGCGCTCGCGCTGGTCGCGACGTTGCCGGCGTGCGAAGTGGATGAAGTGGACGACGAGCCGTCGGCCGAGGCGTTGGACGACGAGGAAGAGGAAGCGCGCGACCTGTGCTTCTACGCGCAGAGTCAGCCGCCCGCGCACGATGCGTCGGGCACGCTGATCGGTGCGGCGACGCAGGTGTCGAACACGCAGTACTCGGATGGTGGCTGCGATCTGTTCGTGCAGCGTGTGACCGCGGGCCCTGGCGATCGGGCGCGCACGATCACGATGTCGGCCGACGCCGACCTCGACGACGAGCATGCGTTCGGGGTGTGGACGCGACCGAACTGCCCGTTCAGCGGCTGCGTGTGGACGCATCACTCGCCCAGCGTCGGGCTCCACCTCCTGCCTTGCGAGGAGCACGGCGGAGTGATCGTGTGTCCGGTCGAGCTGCGCGCGACCGTCACGCTGCCGCCGGGCAACGACATCCAAGAGGTGCGTGCCGGCGGACGCGTGCTCGAAGGTGATCTCTGGCCCGTCGAGATCACGACCGTGATCTCGCAGTAGCGTGCGAACCTGCGATCGCCTACTGCGCGGCCGCAACGCCGCGTGCGCTGGCGATCGCTTCTTGCGTCCGCTTCGTCTCGGGATGTGCGAGGCCGAGCTTCGCTTCTTGGATCACGAGCGCGCGCTCGTAGTCCTCGAGCGCGCGGTCGCGGTCACCGTTGGCGAAGTGCAGGCCGCCGCGTGTGCGCAGCAATCGCGCGACGTCGGGATGATCGGGGCCGACCGTCTTCATGCGGATCTCGAGCGCGCGCGGTACGAGGTCGAGCCCGCGGCCGTAGTCGCCTTGGCGGTGGTAGACCGCGATGAGATTGTGCAGCGCGAGCGCGATCTCGGGGTGATCGGGGCCGAACGCCTTTTCGCGGATCGCGAGCGAGCGTTCGAACAGCTCGAGCGCGGTGGCGGTGTCGCCAGCATCGAGATACGCGTGGCCGAGGTTGCCGAGCGCGAGCGCAATGTCGGGATGATCCGCGGGCAGCACGCGCTCGCGGATCGCGAGGCTGCGCTCGTAGCACTCGCGCGCGCGCTCGGGCTCGCCGAAATCGTCGTAGTACACGCCGAGGTTGCCGAGCACGAGCCCGACGTCGAGGTGGTCGGGGCCGAACGCGGTCTCGAAGATCGCGACTGCGCGCTCGAAGAGCTCGATCGCTTCGGCGTAGTTGCCGGTCGCGTACTCGACGTTGGCGACGCTGGTCAGTGTGAGCGCGGTGCCGGGATGATCGGGGCCGAGCACCGCTTCGTGCCGCGCGAGCGCGTGCTCGAACAGCTCGCGCGCGCCGGCGTAGTCGCCTTTCACCAGCATCACGTTGCCCGTGACCGTCGACAGATACGCGCTACGCAGGTCGCCATCGTCGAGCTCGAGGCGCGCTTCGAACAATCGCGCACGTCGACTCCACTCCATGCCTTCGTCGTGCTTCGCGAGCTCGATGCCCACCAGCATCACGAGCGACGTGGCGCTACGCATCGCGAGCTCTTCCTTGCCCGCCGACTCCGCGACGAAGTAGGCGTCTTCCAGCATGACGCGCCCTTCTTCGTAGCGACCGAGCGCGCCCAGTGTTTCGCCGAGCGCGAACTCCACCTCGCCGGTGAGCGGCGGCCAGCCCAGTGCTTTCGCTTCGACGAGGATGGGCTCGACTTCCGCGAGCGCAGCTTCGTTGTTGCCCAACGCGCGTGCGGCCGACGAGTCCGACAGTCTGCGCCCGAGCGCGGTGATGCGCTCGCGCAGCTCCGGAGGTGTCTCGGCGCGCAGCCGCAGCTCGGCCTCGTTGGTGCAGGACTTCGGGCGCGGCAACGAGGTGACGCCGAGGCCGGCGTTCTGCACGACGATTCCGTTGGGCTTGCCGAGCCGCACGAGGAAACCGTTCAGGTTGTCGAGCTGCTCGTCGAGGCAAGTGCGCGAGGCCTCGGCGAGATCGGGTGCGAGCGTGCGCTGTAGATCGGCGCGCTCGCAGACCTCGGTGCGCGTCGACTTCCACTTCGCAGCGTAGGCGTCGAGCCCGGTGCGCACGCGCATCGCGGCATCGATCGCGAAGTGCGTGTCGAGGCTGGCGAACCCTGCGGCGATCTCGTCTGCACGCGCGTCGTTCCAGATCTGCGCGATGCGTTCGCCTTCGGCTGCGCACGCTTGCTGCGTCTGCGAATGCAGCACGTGCTGTCCGCCCCACGCGAAGAGGCCCGCGGCCGCGACTCCACCCGCGATGCGATACGACCACCGTCGCCGCTGCGACTCGCCGCGCGCGAGCGTGTCGACCAGCTCCGCGAGCGTGGACCACCGTGCGCCGGGATCGGCGGCGAGGCCCCGCAGGATCGCGCGATGGATCGATCGCGGCACCGCGCGCGTGTCGGCGTGCACCACCGGCACGTCGAGCAGCTTCGCGCGCAGCAATGCATCGAGATTCGCGCCGCGGAAGGGCAGCTCGCCGTAGAGCGCCTCCCACAGCGCGACACAGAACGAGTACTGATCGCTGCGCTCGTCCACCTGTGCGTCGGCGTGTTGCTCGGGCGCCATGTACGGCGGCGTGCCGAGGGCCACGCCGACATCCGTGATCGCGTCGCCGAAGTGGCCACCGACGATCTCGTGGCTGCCGGTCGGTGCAGCCGCGTGATCGGACGACGGCTCGCTGTCGTGCCGCGCCGCGCGAGCGAGCCCGAAGTCCGCCACGAGGACGCGCTCGCCGGCGAGCAACACGTTCTCGGGCTTGAAGTCGCGGTGGATCATGCCGGCCGCGTGCGCCGCCACCAGCCCGCGCCCTGCGGCGACGAACCTCGCGATGATCGCGTCGTACGAGGGTGTGTCCTCGCGCAGCCACTGCGCGAGCGTGCCACCGCGTACGAGCTCCATCACGATGAACACGCCCTGACCGCCGTCGCGATCGCGCGAGTCGTAGGCGCCGACGTCGAAGATCTGCACGACGTTGGGATGCGAGAGCCGTGCGAGCGCCTCTGCTTCACGCAGCATCCGTTGGCGGATGCGCGAGCTCGCGGACGGCACGAGCTTCACCGCGACGTCGCGCTCGAGCCGAGGATCGTAGCCGCGATGCACCGCGCCCATGCCACCGCGACCGATGCGCTCGTGCAGCTCGTAGCGCCCGACCACGACGCGATCGAGCGGAGTTCCGAGCATGCTCGCGCGCACGCGCGCGAACGCCAACGCCACGCCGATCGTGATCGGCTCGCCGTCGTGCTCGTCGTGCGTCGCCTCGTCCACCCCACATCATGGTAGCGGGTCTGCGCGAGCCTTCGAGCGCGAACCACTCGATCCGCGACGCCGAGAAAGGTTCCCCGGTGGATCGCGAATTCCCGTGATCGCCAGCACGCGTGGTAGCGTGCTGGCGTTGGCCGAGGATCGCCGATACGACGAGCGCGAGGTCGGGCTCATCCTGCGCCGCGTCGCCGAGCTGCACGAGAGCGAGGGTGAGAACGCGGACGCGCGTGCGATGACGCGCTCGGAGATCGAGCAGGTCGTGCAGGACCTCGGCATCTCGAAGGCACTGGTCGCGCGCGCCACCAGCGAGCTCGCGGCCCACGACAGCAGCGCGCCGGTGTGGCGGCTCGGCGGCAAGACCAAGGTGATGTTCGAGGACGTCGTCGCGGGCGAGCTCGACGACGCCGCGCTGACGCCGATGCTCGAGGTGCTGCGGCGCACGCTCGGCGAGCCCGGCGAGCTGAAGCACGAAGGCGGCGCGACGATCTGGTCGACGACCGCGAACGGCATGCAACGCGTGCACTTCACCGTGGTCCCGCACGCGGGCCGCACCACGCTGCGGCTCGAAGAAGACATGTCCGGCGAAGCCAACGTGATCGTCGGCTTGACCGCGTTCTTCGGCGGCTTCCTCGGCTTCATGATGATCGTGCCGCTCAAGGCGCTGGTCGTGAAAGCGCTGCTCTTGCTGATGATGGGGCCGCTCGCGCTGAGCGGCGCGCTGGTCGGTTGGCTCGGTGGACGCGCGATCTGGAAGCGCCGCAGTCGCACGCGCGAGCAGAAGCTGCGGCGCGCATTCGCAGCGATCATGGCGCTCACCGAGGAGCGCAAGGCGCTGCCGGCCGCGCGCGACGACGACGATGCCGACGCGACGCGGTAAGCTCGCGCCGTGCAAGCCAGCTGTCAGTGCGGAAATCTGATCGCGACGATCGACGAGGGCGCCGAGCCGCTGATCGCCGCGTGTCACTGCCGCGAGTGCCAGAAGCGCAGCGGCTCGCCGTTCGGCGTGATGGCCTACTATCCGCGCGATGCGGTCGCGATCCGCGGCGCGGCGAGCGAGTACACGCGCCCGACCGACGAGGGCGGCACGTTCACCAACGGATTCTGTGCGAGCTGCGGCAGCACGCTCTACGGCCGCGCCAGCGCGTATCCCGAGATCACCGGCATCACCGTCGGCACGATCACCGACCCCAGCTTCCCCGCGCCCTCGCGCTCGATCTACGAGCAGAGCCGCCACGCATGGATCGCGATGCCCGACGCGACCGCAGGCTTCATCCGCGGTCCCGACGGCGCACGCTCGCGCTGACGCATACCGGCGCGCCTGCGCGTGCGATGCTCTGGTGGAGTGCCGTTTCGTGACGAGAGCGAGCCCCGCCGTGCGGCGATCGATCCGTTCGCGCGCTTCACCGAGCTGTTTGCGGCGCTCGATGCGGAGCGCGGCTACTTCGGTGACCTCGCGCCGCTGCGGCTCGCTGCGATCGCGTTGGTGACGACACCGGGCGATGCGGTCGAGCTCGCGGCGCAGGTGCGTGCGCGGGCGGCCGAGCTCGCACCGCACTACAGCGGATGGAGCATCTCGCAGTCGGTACGCCTCGTGTTGGCGGTGATCCTCGTGCGCACGGGCGAGCGCGTCGCGGAGTTCGTCGCGGCCAATGGGCGCACGCAAGCGCGGATGAAGGCCGCGAAGCTCGGCCGCGGTGGCGTGAACGAGCTCGCGGCTGCGATGGTGCTGCGTCGCACCGTGGGCCGCGAGCCCGACGACGACGACGTGCAGCGCATGCGGGCGATCTACGCGCGGCTCGAGCATCACCACTGGTTCCTCACCGGCGCCGACGATCTCGTCGCGTGTGCGCTGCTCGCAGGACGCGAGGGCACGCCCGAGGCGATCGGCGATCATGTCGAAGCGATCTATCGGCAGCTCGCGGGCGCGAAGAAGATCTGGCGCGGCGACAGCCTGCTCACCGCGGCGACCGTGCTGGGCCTGCTCGCGTTCGCACCCGACGAGGCGGCGACGCGCTTCCTCGCGATCGCGAACGCGCTGCGCGACCGCGGCGTGAAGCTGGGCACCGCCGAGTACGACGAAGTCGCGATGTTGTCGTTCCTCCCGCGCAGCGCGGAGCTGATCGCCGAGCGCGTCGCCGACATGCAGCGACGTCTCACCGAGGTGCTCGCATGGCACGAGGATGCGAGCGGCATCGCGCTCGCGGTCGATCTCGCGTTCTTCGAGCTGGCCCAGGCCGAAACCGACGCCCGCGTGGCGGTGCTCGCCGACACGAAGCCGCTGCTCGACATGCAAGCGATCACGTGGGAACGCTCGTCGTCTTGATCACGTGCGCGCCAGCATCGCGAGGCCCGAGGCGATCGACATCAGCTCGTCGCCGCTGCGCAGCTTCTCCGCGCCGAAGCGTTGCTCGAACTCGCGGCGCACCACCGGCACGAACGCGGTGCCGCCGGTCATGAACACGCAATCGATGTCGCGCACGCCCACGTTCGCGCGCGCGAGCGTGTCGTCGAGGCACGCCGAGATCGCCGCGGTCGTCGGTGCGATCCAGCGCTCGAAGTCCGCGCGCGTCACCGCGGTGTGGATCTCGACCGGGCCATCCGCGTACTCGAAGGTCGCGCGCGGCTGCTGCGAGAGCTCGATCTTCGCGCGCTCCACCGACTTGTGCAGGTGAAAGGCCTGGTTGGTCGCGATCACGTGCATGAGCGCGGCGATGCGCTCGGGATGCCGCGCGAAGCGATGCAAGCGCTCGAGCTCGGTGCGCACGCGCGTACCGGCGAGAAACGACAGGTGGTGCCAGCGCGCGAGCTTGTAGAAGTACGAGGGCGGGATCGGATGCTCCTGGCCCATCTCGACGTAGCTGTCGCCCTTGCCGAGCGCGGGGCACACCAGGTGCTCGATGAGCGCGGCATCGAGATCGTCGCCCGCAGCTCCGACGCCGCCGGTGCCGACGATCTCGTGGCGACGCGTGCTCGAGGTCGCGGGCCCGACGTGCATCAGACAGAAGTCGGTGGTGCCCGCACCGAAGTCGGCGACGAGCGCGAGCTCGGGTCGCGTCAGCCTACGCTCGTAGTGATGCGCTGCCGCGACCGGCTCGAGCTCGAGCACAGCGTCGGTGAAGCCGGCAGCGCGTGCGGCCGACAGCAATCGCGCGGCTGCAGCCTCGTCGTCGTCGGGCCCGCGACTGCCGGCGAAGCGCACCGGTCGACCGATCGTCGCGGCGGCGATCGGATGTCCGAAGCACGTCTCGGCGCGCTGCCGCAATCGCAGCAGGAAGAGCGCGATCATGTCGTCGAGCCCGATCGCGTGGTGAGCGATCTGCGTGCGCCCGAGCGACTCGGTGGTCAGGTGGGTCTTGAACGACTGCACGAGTCGGCCCTCGCCCAGCGACTCCAGATATGCCGCGATCGCCTCGCCGCCCGCCGTGTACTGGATCGGCTTGGTGACGTGCTGCTCCTCCGGATCGAAGAACAACAGCGTGCGCCAGCTCGGCGCCGACACACCGAGCGTGTGCAGCTGTGCGAATCGAACCGCACCTTGCTCCGCGATCGCCAACGCAGAGCTCGAGGTGCCGAAGTCGATGCCGACGCACGCGGACGAGCGGACCATGGAGTCGTTCGTGCGGATGATGCACGAGAACACCCCATGTCACTTGCCTGGGTCTGCAGAGGCTGCTACGCCCGTGATGTTGGTAGTGCTGGTAGGTGGGGTGATCGTCGTCGCGGCGGTCGCGGCGGAGCCCGTCGTGCCGCCCGCGGTCGTGCCCGCGACGTGGGAGCTCGAATGGCGCGCGCCCGCCGAGTGTCCCGATGCCGCGGCGATCCGCGAGCAGGTCGCCGCGCTCGTGCCCGATCCGCGGAGCGGCGAGGGCGTGCTCCACGTCGATGCGAAGGTCGAGCCGCGACGCGATGGATTCGCGTTGCAGCTGCGCACCGAGTTCTTCGAGCGTCACGATGCGCGCGAGGCCGAAGCGCGCGCGTGTGAAGAGCTGGTCGACGTCGTCGCGCTCGTCGTCGCGATCTCGCTCGATCCCAGCCTCGATCCGACGCAGCGATCGCCGCAGCTCGTCGTTCCGCCCGAGCCGGTCGTGACACCCGCGGCATCGCCGGAGCATCACGCACGCGCGACCGACGTTTCGTCCGGCGTCGTCGCGCGCGAGCTACCACGTCGATCGCGAGCGCGGCGAGTCCCCGACGCGTGGTCCTTGCGTCCCGCCGCGCAGCTCGAGATCGGCAGCCTGCCGCGCGTCGGCGGCGGCTTCGATCTCGCGCTCGGCCTCGTGTGGCGATGGGTGCGAGTGGAGCTGCACGGCGCATATCTGTGGCCGCGTCGCGCCGCGGGTCCGCGCGACAGCGGCGGCCGATTCCAGCTCGGCCTCGTGGGCGTGCGTGGATGCGCACGACCTCGCATCGGCCGCGTCGAGCTCCCGGTGTGCCTCGGCGTCGACGGTGGCGCGATGCGAGTCGACAGCGAAGGCATCGATCCGAAGCGCACGTTGCACGGGCCGTGGATCGCACCGACCGCAGGCGCCGGCGTGGCGGTCGGCGGTGCGCGCGTCGGCTTCTGGACGCTCGTCGAAGCCTCCGCAGGCGTGGTGCGGCCGCAGATCCACGTCGGCGACGCGTCGCTCTTCCGCACCTCGGTCGTCTCCGGCCGCTGGCTCGCCGGCCTCGAAATTTTCTTCGCCATACAAACGCGATGATCCGGACAACTGCCATCCCCGTGACCACCGGTGCGACCGACGAGGGTCTCCGCGACTTTCGCGGGGTCTATCGCGCGCACTATGGTTTCGTGTGGCACGCGCTCCATCGCTTCGGCACCGCGCGCGTCGCCCTCGACGACGCGGTGCAGGACGTGTTCGTCGTGGCCTATCGTCGCCGCGAGGACTACCGCGGTCCGTCGCCGAAGCTGTGGCTGTACGGCATCGCGCGTCGCGTCGCGAGCAACTATCGCCGCGCACATCGGCGCAAGATCCAGCGCGATCAACTATTGCCGTTCGCGCTGCGCCGCGCGCGAGACGACGCGCCCCACGAGGCGATCGAGAGCTTCGAGCGCTACCTCGCCGGATTGCGACCGCCGGATCGCGAGCTCTTCGTGCTGTCGGAGCTCGAGGGCCTGAGCGGGCCGGAGCTCGCGCAGATCACCGGTCGCAACGTGCAGACGATCTACACGCGCGTGCGCAAGCTGAAGGACGATCTGCGCGAGCACCTCGGTGAGCTCGAGCGCGTGCGTCGGGCGCGACCGCGCGCGACGGCGCAGTCGTGGGCGCTCTTGCTGCCCGCGTTGCAGCGATCGTCGCTGCTCGTCGGTTTCGCTGCGCCCGTGCTCGCGATCGGAGGATGGACGGTCGGATCGGTGGCGATCACCGTGCTCGCGCTGGTGATCGCGACACCGATGCACGCCGACGACGTGCGCGCGCCGACGCAGAACGAGCCTCGCGCGCCGAGCGAGCCCGAGCCGCCCGCGGCGGTGATACCGGCATCGGTCGTCGCGCACCCGCGCGTCACGACTGCGAGCAGCGTGGACGAATCACCCGCGCGCGCGCGCGTGCGATCCCACGACCTCGCGATCCCACAGACGCCGGTGGACGACCTCGGCGCGCAGACCGAGCTGCTGCGCCGCGCGCATGCGGAGCTTCGCAGCGGTGATGCACCGTCGGCGCTGCAGATCACGGACGAGCACGCACGGCGCTTCCCCGACAGCGTGCTCGCCGATCTGCGCACCGCCGTGCGCATCGAAGCGCTGTGCGAGCTCGGCAAGACGTCGCAGGCGCGCGGCGAGGCCACGGCCTTCCTGCGCACGCACGCGGGCTCGCCCGTCGCCGAGCGAATCGCACGCGCCTGCATGTCACCGTCATACGAACCCGGTGGCCCGGACACATCAGGGCCATGAGCTACAGTCGATATTCTCGCGGCGCGCTCGTGCTCGCCACACTGTCGAGCTGCGTCATCCACCAACAGCTCGGTCAGCCCGGCGGCGACAGCAGCACGACGGGCGACGACGCAGACACCACCACCACCACGGCCGACGGCGTGAGTCAGAGCTCGACGTCGTCTCCGTCGAGCGGATCCAACACGTCCGCGCCGCAGGAAGATACCGCCGACGATCCCACCGCCGAGACGTTCGGGGACACCGTCGCCGAGATGGAGCCCGCGCAGACGTGCTTCGACTACGCGCCGCCTTCGCGCGAATGCGACGTTCATCGCGACGCGACCGCGTGGGCGAGCGGCGATCAGCTGCCGGTGCTCGACGACGCGGCGTGCACGGTGGTGTCGGTGGAGTCGAGCGACGTCGACGAGGACACGCTGACGCTCGATTGCGGTGAGCTCTACGCGCTGCAGATCGCGACGAGCGCTCCGCACCTCGACCTCCCGCTCGTTGGCGGTGAAGCGGTGCGATTGACCGCGCGAGAAGTGCCGTTCCCCAACGACACCGCGGTGGGCTCCTTCGCGATCCGCTCGACCGCGGGCGAGCTCGTGCTCGCGTGGGTGAACACCAACGGCATGGATCTCGATGCGACGAGCCACGTCGACATCGACATCGACATCACACCCGTCGTCGCTGCGGTCTCGCCGTCGGGTTGCGACGTGACGTACGGCGGCGAGGTGTGCGATGCCGACGGCACGGTCGCGCAGCAGCGCAGCATGCTCGAGCTCGGCGACGCGCAGCTCTTCGACGGGAACGAAGTGCTCGTGCCCGTGGGCGATCGGCATGTCGCGGTGATCGCCGAACGGGTGGAGCGCATCGTCTGCTGGGACGACGACTGTGCCGGCAGCGATGCGGGCCCGTTCGAGTGGATCACGTTCATCATGGTCGCGCTGCCCGACGCGTGAAGCGGCGGATCGCGGCGAGCAGCACGAACAGCGGCGCCGACGTGGGCGCGCTCTGGCAACCGCAGCCCTCGCCCTGCTCGTCCGTCGCACCCCCGTCCGTGCCTTCGCCGCTCTCCGCCACCGTGTCTGCGCCGGGGATCGTCGCGGTGCTCTCGCCGTCGTCGCTCGACGACGACGATCCGCCGCTCGTGTCGGCGCCGTCGTCGTCGCGCGGCGGCGGAGCATCGACGCCGATCCCGATCGCCACCCACGCGGACACACCGCGATTGCCCGCGATGTCCTCCGCCTCGCCGCGCAGATAGTACGCACCATCGGCGAGCGACGCCGCCCACTCGTACGGCGGATACACGCGTCGATTCGTCTGCGGCGCACCGTCGACTTGCTCGAGCACGAGCTCGACGAATGCGATGCCCAGACCGTCGTCGTCGCTGGCCGCCATCGTGATGTCGATCTGCGTCTGCGCGCCGGCGCTCGCGATCATGTCGCCCGAGTGCGGCGAGACGATCGTCACCGTCGGCGGCGTCGTGTCCGAGCTCGCGTCGAAGGCGGGGCCGCACGTGGTTTCGAAGCCCGAGAGCTCGCCGGTCGGGCAGCCGTCCGCGTAGCTGCCCGGCCCGCCGACATTGGGCTCGAGCGGCACGCCGCGGCAGGTGGAGTCGGGCATCCACGTGCCGTCGATCGCGTGGCACGGCGCGATGTCGATCCCGGTCATCTCGAGCACGAACGGCACCAACCCGCTCGCTGCGGTCGCGACGCTCGCGGAGTTGCACATCACCGTCTGGCCATACGAGACGATGCCGATCTGCCGCAGCTCGCCGCCGGGCAGCTGCATGAAGTATCCGCCGCCGGAATCGCCGTAGCAGCTGACCGACTCGAACACGAGCTCGCCGGCGACATCGATCTCCGTGAGCGTGCTGGGTCCGAAGCGCTTGATCGCCCAATCCTCTGCCGCCGTCGCCGTGGCGCCGAAGCCGACGGTGTAGACGTCGATGCCGGGTTGGACCGCGTCGAGCTCGCAACCATATGCGATGGGAATGATGGGGACGTTCGTGACCGGCTCGGCCAGCTTGCAGAACGCGAAGTCGGAGTTGTCGAACTCGGCGGTGGTGGCCGCGTCGACGGGGTACTCCGGGTTGATCTCGCAGAGCTCGATCTCTCGCGCGAACACGTTCGCGTCGCTCTCGCCGAACAAGGCGCGCGCGAAGGTGCCGCCTGACGCGACCAGACAGTGCGACGCGGTCGCGACGATCTCGGGGTGCACGAGCGTGCCCGAGCACGCCACGGTGCCGCCCATGGTCTCGACGCGGACGACGCTCGGCCATGCGCAGCTCTCCACGAGCTGCCCGTTGACGATGGTGGAAGGATCGCGAGGCGCGACGACCGACGCCGCGAGCACGGTGGTGAACATCAGGTGCATGTCGTGCCCTGATGTGTCCGGCACCTCGCATTCGTATGGGGGCGACGCGCACGTAGGGATGGTTTGCTCGGCGGGTGCCGTCGGCTGCTACAGTTCGGCTCGTGACGAACCATCCCAACCAGCTTGCTTCGCTGCTGCTCGTCGCCGTCGGCCTCACGCTCGCCGCCTGTCGTGGTGAGCCACCAGCCGAGGCCGTCGCGGCGGAGACCGGCGCGGTCGCGAGCGCGAAGGCGGGCACACCGAAGATCAGCGCGGACGAAGCGGTCTACGACTTCGGTGCGATCGGAGCCACGGACTCGGTCGAGCACGTGTTCAAGATCCGCAACACCGGCGATGGCGAGCTGAAGATCGAGCGCGTGCAGAAGACGTGAGGCTGCACGGCGACCGTCATCTCGAATGACGTGATTCCCCCGGGCGGGGAAGGCGAAATCAAGGTCACACTCAAGCCCAAGGGTGGGCACACCGCGATCGAGAAGAAGGTGATGGTGTTCAGCAACGATCCTGAACAACCACAGTTCGCCTTGACGATGAAAGGTCGGCTGCTGGTCGACCTGGAAGCCGTGCCGCCGACGGTGCAGCTCGCGAATCTCGCACCGGGTGAGGCGGGCGTCGTGACGGTCTCGGTCGCGCGCAGCAAGGATTCGACCGCGGTCGTGAAGTCGGTGCACATCGAGGACACCGAGCGCTTCTCGATCAAGGAGATCGCGACGAGCCCCGGCGCGCTGGCGACCTACGAGGTGCGCTTCGTCGGCGGCAAGGTCGGCACGACTGCGACGAAGATCATCGTGGAGACCACCGGCGTGTACACGCCGAAGCTGACGATCCCGGTGCGCGCGACCGCGGCTTACAACCTCATCTATCCCAAGCGCGTGACGCTGACGCGCAACGCGAGCGGCGCGTTCGAGCAGAAACTGCGCGTGTCGACGCGACGCGGCGATCCGCCGAAGATCGCAAAGGTCGAGGATCCCGACGGGCTGCTGGACATCGAAGTGCTCGCGGCGAACGAGACGGCGGTGGAAATCGAGCTGCGCGTGAAGGCGCCGGAGACCGCAAAGGTCGACGAGAAAGCAATGCACTCGCTATGGGTGCACACCAACGACCGCGACGAACCGAAGGTCGAAGTGAAGTACAACCTCCGGAACGCGCCCCCGAGCCGCGCGAAAGCCCGCGACGGCTGAGGCGGGTCGTCACGATCGTGCTCGTCGACCGTGCGGCACGAGCAGACGTCGGCAGCGTTGCAGCCACGTGCCCGGCGCGCGCATGGCTTCATAGAGCTCGCGCCACTTGCCGAACGCGACGTCGAGCGGGCCGTTGCGCCGTGCGCCCACCAAGCCGTAGGTCGGTGCGCGTCGTTCTTCCGCGAAGGTGCCGAACAAGCGATCCCAGACGATGAAAATCCCGCCCAAGTTCTTGTCGAGATACTCGGCGTCGCAGCCGTGGTGCACGCGATGGTGCGACGGCGTGTTGAGCACCCACTCGAGCGGGCCGAGCTTCCCGACGAGCTGTGTGTGCAAGAGGAACTGGTACGCGAGGCTCGCCGCGTGCACGACGACGATCCACGTGGGATGGAAGCCGAGCAGCGGCAGCGGCCACCAAAACGGCAGACCGGTCCACGGTGTGGTCCACGACAGCCGCAATGCGGTGCTGAAGTTGTAGCGATCACTCGAATGGTGCGCTTCGTGGGCCGCCCAGAAGAAGGGCACACGATGGCTCACGCGATGAAAGCAGTAGTAGCAGAGGTCTTCGGCGGCGAGCAGCACCAGCCACGTTCCGACGCTCTGCTCGAGCTCGAAGATGCGGTGGTGCCAGAGCGCCATCGAGATCGCGAACGAGACCGCGAGCGCGACGGCGCCGGTCGCCAGGCCCCCGATCGCCATCGCAGCGTTGATGGCGGTGTCCCGCAGGTCGTAGAGGCGGCGACCGATCGCCGCTTCGATCGCGACGAGCACGGATGCGCACAGCAACGCGAGGCAGGTCGACGGCATGGTCCCTGCGGAGGGAAACGCCGTCGCTCGGCCGTCGGATCACACCCGCAGGTACTCGGAGACGGTGCGCGCCGCTTCGTCCTTGGCGTCGGCTAGCGAGAGCTGCGACGGCCGCGAGAGCACGGCGGCGTGCGCGAGCGTGTCCATCATGTCGGGGACGATGAAGAGCGTGCGATCGATATCGCGGGATCGCGTCAGCTCCTGCGCGCGCGCCGAGAGGACACCACGCAGCGCGAAGCGCAGACCGGGACCACCGTCGACGCGCAGCGGGATCTCGCGCGCGAGCAGCTCGTGCAGCACGGGGTCGTCGGCGTGTGCGTCGATCAAGCCGTCCATCAACGCGAGCACGAGCGTACCGAGCGACGACGTCGCGTGGTTGGCGACGATGATCTCGATGAGCTGACGAGTCTCTTCGCCGTGGCGCTCGTGCAGCGCGCTGAAGATGGCGCGCTTGTCGGGAAAGTACTGGTAGATCGAACCGATGCTCACGCCCGCGACGTCGGCGATGCGATTGGTGTTGACCGCATCGATGCCGTCGCGCTTCAGCAGCTTGGTGGTCGCATCGAGCACGAACTGCACCGTGCTGCGCGCGCGCTCCTGCGTGGGCTGACGACGGACGGGCGTCTTGCGGCGGGGCGTGCTCACGGCTCACCTCGCGATCCGAGTAGCGTTGCGAAATTCGGTGGAAGTGCTGTGGTCCCGCGACGATGGCCGACGCCCGGACGTGAGCTGACGAGCACGATCGCTGCGCGTAGCTTGTGCGTCGGCGAGCAACCGAGGAGAAGCATCATGACGGGTCTTATCACAGGCGTCGGCGAGCCGTGCGAGCTGCCGGGTTACTACAACGACAGTGCCGGCGAGGGCCGCGCGGCGCTGCTCGTGCTGCACGAATGGTGGGGCGTGAATGCGCAGATCCGTGGCGTGGTGGATAGATTCGCGCGCGAGGGCTACGTCGCGTTCGCGCCGGATCTGTACCGCGGGCGCGTCGCGGAGACGCCCGAAGCGGCGCAGCAGCTGGTGGCGAGCGGCGACAAGGCGCAGTGGATCGCGGATCTCGAGCGCGCGGTCGCGGCTCTGCGTCCGCGCAAGATCGGCGTGGTGGGCTTCAGCTTGGGCGGAGCGTTCGCGCTGACACTCGCGGCGCGCATGCCCGAGCTGCGCGCGTGCGTGGCGTTCTACGGGATCCCGCGGCCCGAGAGCGCGGACCTCGGGAAGATCCGCGCGCGCGTGCTCGGACACTATGCGCGCGTCGACACCTGGTACAGCGAGGCGCAGGTGGATGAATTCGAGGCGACGCTGCGGCGCGCGGACGTGGCCGCGACGTTCCACCGCTACGATGCACAGCACTCGTTCTTCAACGAAGCGTTGACGGCGGTGCACTCGGCGGAGGACTCGCGCGTGGCGTGGGATCGCACGCTCGCGTTCCTGCGCGACGCGCTCGGGTGATCGCGGCGCGCGCGAGCTCGTCTTGCAGCGTGCGATGGGCGAAGAGATACCCGCCGCCGATCCGCCGCAGCAGTCCGCGCCGGGCGGCGTCGTCGAGCACGCCGACCAGACGCAGCGGGAGACGACCGCTCGCCCACAACAGCGCGCGTAGCATCGCGTGTTGCACCGCCGCGTAGCCGCCCTTCAACACGCCCGCGAGATACGCGACCGACACCGTGGATCCGATGACGCCGATCCACTGGAAGCGGATCGGATCGCGCCGCCATGGCTCCGTCATCGCCGCGAGCGCGGGAGAGTCGCGTGCGGCCGCGGAGATCAACGCACTCGTGCGCGGGTCCGCAGCCGCGGGTGAGAGCACGCTGAGCAGCGCCTGCACGCCACCGACGACCAGCACGAGCAGCACGAACACGTGGGCGAAGTTCTCGAGCGAGCGGCGGATCCCGCGATTCGGACGCACGTGATCACCGAGGTCATCGGCATGCAGACCTGCGAGCGTTCCGAACACCAAGAGCAGCAGCACGAACCACAACAGCAGCTGCACGGCGAAGATGGCGAGCGCGAATGCCGATCCGGCCGCGCTGCCCCACACGATCGCTGCGACCGCGGCCACGCCGATGGCACCCATCGCTGCGCGCGCGAGCGTGGTGCGCACGCCCCTGCGCCACTGCTGCCACGACCAGACCAGCCGATACACCGGACGAATTCTCCCGACCCCCGACACGACGGCGACGAAGCCGGCGGCGATCGGCAACGTCAGCGCCGCCGACCACAGACCGCCGCGTGTGCCGACCGTCGCACTCATGAACAGGCCGGTGAGCAACGCATTGACGAACGCGACGACGAGCAGGCTCAGCCCACCATGGAGCGCGCGCAACCACGCGCGTTCGAGCCATGCGGGTTGGATCTCTTCCACCCACAGCTCCGTGCGTCGTTCCTCGCACATGCGATGGGCCACGAAGCGAAGCGCATGGTCCACGGTCGCCGCGGGATGGTGCGCATCGACGATGCGATGCGCGAGCATGCGTCGCACGTAGAGCTGCCACAGCTGTTCGCGACCCGTCGATGCGATCACCTCGTCCCCGAGCCGGGTCTCGCACAGCAGCGCGAGCACGAGCGGGCTTCGTGCGAGCTCGGCCAGCTCGGCGTCGCCGCGCAACGTCTCGCGCAGCTCGGGACGCGCGTCGACGAACCGATCGAGATCGCGCGCCGAGAGCGGTTGCACGGCGACGACGAGCGCGCCGCGGGGCCATGGGCCCGCGTCCTCGAGCGGTGGCCGAGCGGTGAGCAACACGGTCTGCAGCGAGCGATCGCACCACGCCTCGATCGCAGCGACACACGCGCGTCGCCGCGACTCGCAGACCTCGTCGAGACCGTCGAGCAAGAGCAGTAGATCGTCGCCGTCGATCCACGGACGCGCGCGCGCCGGGGGAATCCCGTAGCGCGCCTGCAGCTCGTCGACGAGCCACTCCGTCAGCGACGCGTGCTCGCCCCAGCTCGACAGATTGAGCACGACGGGCAGCGCAGCGTCGTCGTCTGCACGAGCGCGCTGGATCAGCGTCGCCGCGAGCTGCAAGAGCAGCGTGGTCTTGCCCGCGCCCGCCGGGCCGAGCAGCACCAGGCACTCCGTCGATCGTTCGAGCGCACGCGCGAGCGTGATGGTTTCACTCGGAGGAGTGGGCGGACGATCGCGCGGCGGTCCCTCGTGCCAGGGCCCGTGGGACAGCTCCGGCTGCGTCGAGAGCTCGAGTGGCAGCGGCTCATCGCCGGCGAGCGACGCACGCAGCACGCCGTCGATCCAGAAGCTCTCGATGCGCGTGAGCAGGATGCGTCGCGCGCGTTGGTCTGCGCTCGTCGCCGTTGCGATCGAGAGCTCGTCGAGCAGCTCGCGCATCGACGCAAAGCGTGACTCGGGCTCGCACGCGAGTCCGCGACAGAGCACGTCGAACACCGCGAGCGGAGTCGTTTCACGCGATGACGGCCGTCGCACGCGTCCGGCCCGGACCTCGTCGAGCCGCGCAGCGCCGGTGTCGTGCTCGAACGGCATCCGACCATAGAGCGCTTCGTACAACGCGACACAAAATGCGAACTGATCGGCACGCGCGTCGACCGGGTTTTCCGACAGCTGCTCGGGCGACATATAGGCGGGCGTACCCGAACGGGCGGCCCCGGCCGCGTGCTCGCGATCGATCGCGAAACCGAAATCGAACACCAGCACGCGTCCGTCGGGCCCGACGCGCACGTTGTCGGGCTTGAAGTCGCGATGCACGATCCCGCGATGATGCGCCGCATGCAGGCCGAGGCCCGCTTGGCGATAGGCCTCGAACAGATCCTCGCGCGATCGATCCGGCGCTGCTTGCCACTGCCGCAGCGTGGGCCCGACCGCGACCTCCATCGCGATGTAGACCAGCCCTTCGTGCTCGCCGACACCGTAGACCGCAACCACGTTGGGCGCGGACAACCGCGCCAGTGCGCGCGCCTCGTGCAGCACGGCGCGCGCGGATCCCGGGTCGGGATGCAGCACTTTGATCGCGACGTCCCGCTCCAACCGCGGATCGCGGGCGAGGTAGACGGTGCCCGACGCACCGCGCCCGAGCTCGCGCAACAGCGAGTAGGGGCCCAACCACACCGGCTGCGGCTCCGCATCGAACAGCGACTCCGCCAGCATTCGCCAGCACAGCCGTCGGTCCACGCTCGCTGCCGCGGCTCGTTCGCACGCGAGCGCTTCTCGGTCGTTGGATCGCTCCACCACGAGCGCTCCGCATCCTAGCAGGCGCAATCCAAATCCGCCCGGTCGGCCACTCTCGATGAGACATGATTCCTCCACGCGCTCGCGCCTGGTTGGCCGCTCCGGCGACGCTGTGTTTCGTCGCGGTGCTCGCGTTGCTCGGTTGCGTGCCGGCGCTGTTCAGCGGTCTGGCCGCCGATGACTTCGTGCACGCGGCGGTCCTCGGCGATCCCGCGATCCCCGACGCGGCGATGTTCGATGCGAGCGCGCTGGAGATCACGCGGCCGTGGTGGACGGATCCCGACTGGCACGCGAGCTTCTTTCGCCCGCTCACGGTGGCGACGCATCAGCTCGATCACCTGCTGTGGCCGGACGCGCCCTGGGCGATGCACCTGGTCTCGTTGGGCTGCTACGCGGCGCTCGTGCTGGCGACGGCAGCGGTGCTGCGCGAGCTCGGCGGGCCGCGCTGGGCGATGGGATTGGCGCTGTGGATGTTCGCGCTCGACGACGCCCATGCTTCGACCGTCGCGTGGATCGCCGCACGCGGGACGATCCTCGCGGCCGTCTTCGGAATGCTGACGTTGGCGCTGCACATCCGCAGTCGTCGTCGTCGCGGCGCGCTACCGTTCGTGGCGTTGTCCTCTTTCGTGCTCGCGCTCGCGTCGAGCGAGGTTGCCGTATGCGCGCTGGGATACTTGATCGCATACACGCGCTTCGTGGAACCGGGCACGCGCAAACGCTGGTGGGCCATCGCGCCGTACCTCGCCGTGGCTTCGGCATGGCTGGTGACGCGCGCGTTGCTCGGCTTCGGCACCGGTGGCACTGGGCTCTACGTGGAGCCGTGGTCGGATCCGCTGGGCTTCGCCGTGCTCATGGGTCCGCGCGTGGCGTTGCTCGTCGCGAGCGTGCTCGGCGTGCCGTTGATGCTCGATCCGCTCGCATTCTTTCCCGGTGCGGAGCTCGCCGCCGGCTTGCTCAGCGTGTGTGCATTGCTGGTGCTCGCGCGGTTGCTCGTGCCCGTGTTGCGCGACGACGCGATCGCGCGGTGCTTCGCGCTCGGCATGGTGCTCTCGGCGATCCCGCTCGCGACCACGGTGCCGCAGGATCGCCACACACTGCTGCTCGGGCTCGGCGCGTTCGGGTTGGTATCCCGCGTCGCGCTGGCGCTCGCCGATGGTCGCCTGCGATCACGGATGCTCCGCGCGATCGCGTGGATCTGGATCGGCTTGCACGCGGTGCTCGGACCGCTGCTCTTGCCGCTGCGATCGTGGACCCCCGCCGTGCTGCGACAGTTCACCGAGCTGACCGCACGAGGGCTGCCCGAGGTGGTGGACGAGCCGACGGTGTTGTTCGCAGCGCCGTCGGACCTGCACATCATGTATACCCGGGCACTGCGCAGGATGCAGGGGCGTGCTCATCCCGATCGATTCCACACGCTCTACACCGGTGCATTTCCGGTGGAGGTCGTGCGCGCCGGACCGCGCACGCTCGAGCTGCGTGCCGCGGGATGGTCGGCCGCCCCGATGAATCGACTGTTCCGCGCGGCGCCGATGCGATCGGGGGCGACCTTCGCGACGTCGGATTTCGACGCGGAGGTCGTGGCCACGGACGCTGCGGGGCGCGCCACGGTCGTGCGTTTCTCGTTCCCGTGCGTGCTCGAGAACTGTGCGATCCGCTGGTCGAGCTGGGCGGGCGATCACAGCGTTGCGAGCCAGCCGCCGCGCGAAGGCGAATCACTGGTCGTCGAATGACGAGCGCCGCGAATCCACGCACGGATGCCGAGCTGGTCGACGCCTGGCGTTCCGGCGATCGACAGGCGTGCGAGTCGTTGTTTCATCGCCACTATGCCGCGGTGACCCGCTTCTTTCGCAACAAGGCACCGGCGCACACATCTGATCTCGCGCAACGCACTTTCCTGACCTGCTTCCGACGGATCGAAGGATTGCGCGAGCCCGACCGCTTCAAGCAATGGGCGCTGGCCGTGGCCAACAACGTGCTGCGCGAGCACCTTCGTGCTTCGCGGCGCGATCGCATCGACTTCACCTCGATGTCGGTCGCCGATCTCGGCAGCTCCGCCGTCTCGATCGTCGCGCGCCAACGCGAGCAGAGGCTGTTGCTCGATGCGCTGCGCAACATCCCGGTCGATCTGCAGACCGCGCTCGAGCTGCACTACTGGGAGCGGATGACGGTGCAGGAGATCGCCGAGACGCTGGAGATCCCGCTCGGCACCGCGAAGTCGAGACTCCGCCGCGCCCGCGAGCTCGTCGGCGAGCTCATGATGGCCGCCCGCGAGGGCACGGCGCCGCAGGGAGCTGCGGATCTCGACGCGTGGGCCTTCGAGGTCGGGCGATTGATCGAGCCCGATCCGGAGTGAGCGCCCGGCGATCAGCGATCCGGTCGCAGCACCACGTTGCCGGGATGCCGTGATTCCCACTTCGCGCGCAGCGCTTCGCGTACGTCGGCGATGTCGAAGGTCGCTCCGACGTGCGGGCGCAGCTCGCCGGCCGCGGCCCACGCGAGGATCCGTGCGAGTCGCTCGCTGCGGATCGCCGGATCGCGATGCACGGCGATCACCGCCGGTGAGCCCAGCACGTCGATGCTCTTCATCAGGATCAGATTGGTCGGTAGCGTGTTCGCGTCGCGCTCGCCGCGTGCAGCGAGCGGTGTGCTCGACCAGCCGACCACGACGAAGCGTGCACCGAACGCGGCGGCACGCAGCGCGGCGATCGAGGTCTCGCCGCCGATCGGATCGTAGATGACGTCGGCACCGCGACCGTCGGTGAGGCGCTTGACCTCGTCGCGTAGCCGCACGTCGTCGCGCACGGCGATCACATCGTGCGCACCGACCTGTTGTGCGAGCTCGAGCTTCGCCGCCGAGCGACCGACGGCGATCACACGCGCGCCGAGCAGCTTGGCGAGCGCGACCGCGGCGAGCCCCGTCGACCCGGTCGCACCGAGCACGAGCACCGTCTCGCCGGCCTGTACGCGCGCGCGATGGACGAGCGCGTGGTAGGCCGTCTCGGTGCCGCCGAGCAGACACGCGCCTTCGTCGAACGAGAAGCCCACGGGCAGCGCGATCACGGCGCGCGCCGGCGCAACCGCCCAGCTCGCGAA
>DASZPU010000284.1:0-20626 GCA_035550195.1 Nannocystaceae bacterium | reverse complement strand
GTCGCTCTGCGTCAGAGAGCGGGACCGGAGGATTCCAGCGCGGGATCGCCACGGCCAACCGGATCATGCACTGCGTGAGCTGTCGATCCCACCCCGCAACCGATCGAAATCGCTGGCCTTCAAACTGATCGACGCTCTAACTTCGTGTTGATGCTCGCTGCCTGAACGCAGCCGACGACGAATCGCGCGCACCTTCGTTGACCGTTCGATCACTATGAAGGCCCGTCCATCGGATCGCGAGTGTTGCATTGCGTGCCTCGCTCGAGACCGAGACATCTACCCCCGCGCGCGGACGAGGCAATGCGATGCCACGCTCACGATCGCCGCGCGCATCGAGTCTTCTACGCGAGGAGTCGCGTCCAATCGATCCGGAACAGCTCAGGCCACCTGGCTTGGAAGCAAGCACCTAAGCCCGGCTCGGACTACCGAAACCGCGTGCGAACGCCGCGGCACCAACACGAGCCGTGCCGGATGCCAGTCGCGCGACGATTCGCAGGGCATTCGATCGAGATCAGCCGCACATCATCGCGCTGCTCGACGGATTGAAGAGGCAAGCGCCCATCGCATCGCCGGTGGCCGCTTGCGGACACGGGGCCGTCTGGCCCATGCCGTCGCATGCGGGGGCACAGACCGCGTAGCCCTCGGGTCCGAAGGACACGGCGATGCCGCCGTTCGCACACGGCGGGTCCATGTTCACCGGGAAGGGATAGCTCGCGTCGCCGGTGTCCATCGGTGGGTTCATCGTGTCGTACTGGCAAGCGCCGTTCTGGCAGCTCATGCCGTCAGGACACGTCGTCGTGCCGCTGCACGACAGCACGCAGTGATCGGGCTCGGCGAGACACGCCATCCCGCCGGCGCCCGTCATCACGCACTCTTCACCGGGCGGACAATCGCCGCCGCCCGTGCTGTCCATGCCGCCGACGCAGATGCATGCGATGCACATGCCGCCGTTGCACTGCGCGTCGTCTTGGCAGTCGGCGGAAGCCGGGCACTCCTCGCCCGTACTCCCGCCGCTCGTCTCCGCGGACGTCGTCGTGCTCGCGTTGGTGTTCGTCTCATCGCCGCCCGAGCTCTCGGACGACGCGGTCGTCGACGACTGACCCGACGTGCTGACGTTGGTGACGTTGGTGGTCCCGTCGTCGTCGTCTGCGACGCACGAGACCACGCCGAGAACCGCGAGCACAAAACGAGCTGGGCTACGGCGTGGCATCGTGCGCATCGTCCTTCAGCCGCACATGCCGGCGCACTGCATGCCGATGCAGTTGTTGAGCTCGAGCCACGGCATGAGCTCGGCCGACGTGTCAGCACAGTTCATGTCGACGCACATCTGCAGCGTCTCGAGGTCCATCGCCGCCTGGCAGTTCATCGCGATGCAGTTGTTGAGGTTGAGGCAGTCGGTCGCCTCCATCACGGTCTCGTCGCCCCAACACGCCTGCGCTTCCATGCAGCAGCTCGCGAAGATGCACTCGTCGCACGCCGCGTTCATCGTGCTGACGTTCGTGCCGCACTCCGCACCCATCGTCTCTTCACCGCCGACGCAGATGCAGCCGAGGCACATGCCGCCGCCGGCACAGTCCGCGTCGCCTTGGCACTCGTCGGTCGGCTGACAGTCGTCGCCGCCGCTGCTGCTCTCGGCCGGTGCGGTCGAGCTTTCTTCCGCGGGCATCGTCGTCGCGGGCGCGGTGCTCGACTCTTCCATGTTGCCGGAGTCTTCGGTCGCGTCGGTCGTCGTCATGTTCGTCGTCGAGACCGACGTCGTGACGTTCGTTGCGTTGGTGGTGTCGCCATCGTCGTCGGCCGGACAGCCGGTGAGGCCGAGCGCGACGAGTGCGGTGAGGGTGCTCGCGAGCTGCTTCTTCATGGATCAGTCTCCTTCGGTCGTTCGCCCTGCCAGGTGGACGAGGCCACGCATCGGGCGCGCTCATCCAGGCCAGAAACTGCCACAACGCGCGGGAACGTGGCAAAAGAACGGGATGCCTCGGACGTGCGGCAACACCCAATGCGTGCGCATCGACGGCCACACGAGCGCAGACCGCCGCGGCCAAGCGTCGCGACAATGCCTCGCGAGTTTCCTGTAGACTGGACTACCTTGGGTGAGGAGGCGGCCATGCACGAAGCATCTCGGTATGTCGTTCGCACAACCTTGACCGGCCTCGTCGCCGGGCTCGTGCTCGCGGGCGCTCCCGCATGCGCGCCCACGGTCGACCCCGGCTGCAGCGCAGACTCGAACTGCGAGCGCGGCGAGATGTGCGACCTCATGGTCGGAGAGTGCGTGGACATCGTCGTCGACACGTCGAGCACCGAGACCCCCGCGCCCGGCAGCTTCAACGGCAAGCCCGTACCGTTCTTCCGCGGCAACGTGTGCACCGTGCACGACGTGCAGACCGGCGCCGCGATCCCGGTGGTGCTCGATCCGTGTCTGCATCCGTGCATCGCGACCAACTCGCACCACTACCAGCACTACTACAATTGTCTGGGCACCCACTGCGAAGCGTGGGCGACCATGTTCTACGACGCCGACGCGACCGCGTGCCCGGCCGAAGCGTTCGGCAAGTTCGACGCGGCGCAGTGCGTGTACGGCAACGCCGTCGAGCTGAAGATCACCGTCACCGTGCAAGACGAGCCGGTGTCCGGATCGCTCGAGCTCGAGGTGCCGTTCCTCAGCAACGCCGACGCGGCCTCGCTCTCGCCCGGCTACGACAGCGACGCGCTCAACGCTGCGATCGAGCACTACCCGCAGGAGCCGAACCGCATCGTCGGTGGCATGCCGATCACGCTGTCGACGAGCAGCCCCGCGCCACCGGCCTCGTGCGCCGGCGGTGCATGTCCGTGCTACCAAGTCGGGTTCTGAGTTAGTGCGTCGCTTTCCCACCGATGGCCCGCGCGTGGGCCTGGTGCTCTCCGGCGGCGGAGCGCGTGGGGCCTACGAAGTCGGCGTCATTCGCTACGTGCGCGAGCGTCTCAAGAAGGCGCTGCCGTTCCACGTGATCACCGGCAGTAGCGTCGGTGCGGTGAACGGTGCGTACGTCGCTGCGACCGCCGATCATCCGCGCGTGCAAGGTCGCATGCTCGCGCGCGTGTGGAGCGAGCTCGATCTCGATCAGATCTATCGCTTCGGTTGGTCGCAGTTCCGCAACCTGCCGCAGGTGCTCTTCGGTCGCAACCTACCCAAGGAGAGCCACGGTCACACGCTCGGTGGGCTCGTCGACTCCAACATGATCGAGTCGATCGTGCGCACGCGCATTCCGTGGCGCGGCATCATCGACAACCTGCGCGCCGGAAATCTGCACGCGTTCGCATGCAGCGCGACCGAGCTCACCACCGGGCTCACCACCGTGTTCGTGCAGACCGCGAGCGGCTCGCTGCCGGAGTGGCCGAAGGCGCCGGGACAAGTCGTCGTGCCCACGGTGATCCGCCCCGAGCACGCGCTCGCATCCGCGGCGATCCCCGTGCTCTTTCCCGCGGTGCGCGTCGGCAACGACATCTTCGTCGACGGCAGCCTGCGGCAGAACACGCCGATCCGCCCGGCGATGCATCTCGGTGCCGATCGCATGCTCGTCGTCGGTCTGCGCCACGACGGCAGCGCGACGAGCCCGCGCGTCGCCGAGCTGCGTCGCAAGGTGGTCTATCCCAACGCAGTGTTCATGCTCGGCAAGATGCTCAACGCGCTGATGCTCGACAAGCTCGAGGCCGATCTCGGACGCATCACTCGCACCAACGAGCTCGTGCACGCGGGCACGCAGCTCTACGGCGAGGACTTTCCGCAGCGCATGGCCGACGCGATGTCGGGGCGGCGCTCGCGTCCGTACGTCGAGACGCAGGTGGTGCTCATCCGTCCCAGCAAGGATCTCGGCGAGATCGCGTTCGAGGTCATCCGCCGCACGAACCTCGCGGGCAAGAAGGGCGTGATGGCGCGCTGGTTGCGACGCACCGTGGCCGCGACCGACGAGGTCTCCGAGAGCGACCTCGCATCGTACGTGCTGTTCGAGCCGCACTACACTGCGGCCTTGATCGAGCTCGGCTTCAACGACGCCGCCGCGCACCACGCCGAGCTCTCGGCGTTGTGGGATTGATCTCACGATCGACGCGCGCACGCGCATCGCGTGTCTTGGTATGACGAACGCGATGGCGTACGACCTCGTCGTTCTCCCTGGTGACGGCACTGGCCCCGAAGTGATGCGCGAAGGCATGCGCGTGCTCGATGCGGTGAGCAAGCCGCTCGGGATCCAGTGGAGCACGCAAGAGATCCCCTGCGGCGGCAAGTTCTTCCTCGAGCACGGCACGCGTGACTGGCCCGAGGGCAGCGAAGAGCGCTGCGCTGCCGCCGATCTCATCCTGCTCGGCGCGGTCGGTTGGCCCGACCCCAAGGGCAGCGGCGGCCCGGTCATCATGCAAAACGGAAAGATGGCCGGCTACTCGCCCGTCATCGGCAATCGCATCCGGCTCAACCTCTTCGCGAACATCCGCCCGGTGAAGCTCTACCCCGGCGTTCGTCATCGCATCCACGGATCGATCAAGCAGGTGTGGGAGCCCGGCAAGGTCGACATCGTCTTCCTGCGCGAGAACACCGAAGGCATGTACAGCCAAGCCGGCGGCAAGCTGTCGCCCGGTGGCAAGACCGACGTCGCGATCGACACCCGCGTCATCACGCGGCGTGCGAGCGAGCAGATCATCCGTCAAGCGTTCGAGATCTGTCGCGCGCGTCCGCACGGCGCACCGAAGGACGGCAAGAAGCGCGTCACGTGCATCGTGAAGGACAACGTCCTGCACGGCTGCCAGTTCTTCCGCGACGTGTTCTTCGAGATCGGCGCCGAGTATCCCGAGATCCAGAAGGAGACCGCGATCGTCGACGCGTTCACGCAGTGGCTCATCGGCCAGCCCGAGTACTACGACGTCTGCGTCACCACCAACATGTTCGGCGACATCGTCACCGATCTCGCGAGCGTGCTCCAAGGCGGCATGGGCATGGCGGTCGGTGCGAACGTCGGGCGCGAGCACGGCATGTTCGAGCCGATCCACGGCAGCGCGCCGAAGCACGCCGGCAAGGACAAGGTGAACCCCATCGCGATGATCCTCGCGGTGAAGGAAGGCCTCGACTGGCTCGGCCGCCGCAAGCAAGACGCGGCGCTGAACAAGGCTGCAGCAGCGATCGAGTCCGCGGTCGTCGCCGTGCTGAAGGACGGCAAGCCGCTCACCTACGACATCGTCGGTGAGGCCGAGGCCGCCAAATGCAGCGACGTCGGCAAAGCGATCGCGGAGCGAGCCGCGGCCGCGCTCGGGTGAACGACCCCGAGGTGCGACAAGGTATTTGGGGCTCGGGCCGTGCCGTGGCACGCTCGCCCTGGCGTCCATGATCTCGCTGCCGCTCTTGCTCGCCCTCGCTGCGCCCGCGCCTGCCGCCGAAGCCTCCGGTTCTGCCGAGCTCTCGCCCGCGGGCGCGACGACGTCGGGGAGCACCAGCAACGAGGGCTTGTCGAAGCGCAAGCACAAGAAGTGGATCGATCGCTGGGCGCCCGAGCGCAACACCGGCGAGCTCGGTGTCTACGGCGGCGTCGTGTTGCCCGCGCGCGACCTCGAGCTCTTCCAAGCCGATCGCGCGCTGCCACGCCAAGGCTTCAAGCCGCTGTCGCGCGCCGCATTCGATCTCGGCGGACGCGTCGGCTACTACCCGATTCGCTTCCTCGGCTTCGAGGTCGAAGGCGGCGCGATGCTGGCGAAGGCGTCGGGCGATCGCGCGACGATGTGGACCGCACGCGGGCAGGTCGTCGGCCAGCTCGGACTGTGGAGCGTCGTGCCGTTCGTCGTCGTCGGCGGTGGTGCGCTCGCAGTGTCGAGCCCGCGCTCCGCGGTCGGCAAGGACGTCGATCCCGCGCTGCACCTCGGCCTGGGCGTGAAGGCGTATCTGTCGCGCCGCGCGATGCTGCGGCTCGATCTGCGCGACGTGATCACGGCGCGTCGCGGCGTCTCCGACGGTGCGACGAACACGATCGAGATCCTGCTCGGGGTCTCGGTCGTGCTCGGTCGCAAGAAGGATCGCGACGAGCCCACGAAGCTCGTGCCGCCCGACGAGCCCATGGATCGCGACGGCGACGGCGTGCTCGATCCCGACGATCAGTGCATCGACGTGCCCGGCGAGAAGCCCACCGGCTGCCCGCCCGAAGGCGACAAGGACGGCGACGGCTTCCTCGACAGCAAGGACGCGTGCCCCGAGGTCGCCGGCATCGCGCCCGATGGTTGTCCGAATCCCGACGCCGACAACGACGGCATCCTCGTCCCCGACGATCAGTGCCCCGACAAGGCCGAGACGCGCAACGGCTTCGAGGACGGCGACGGTTGTCCCGACGAAGTGCCCAAGGAGTTCGGCGACCTCGAGGTGCTCGAGGGCGTGTTCTTCGACGTCAACAAGGACTCGATCAAGCCCGAGAGCAAGACCAAGCTCGACGAGGCGGTCGCCGCGTTGAAGAAGCACTCGTCGGTGCGCGTGGAAGTCAGCGGTCACACCGACTCCACCGGCAACCGCGATCACAACATGAATCTGTCGCAGCGCCGCGCGGATGCGGTGAAGAAGTATCTCGTCGACAACGGCATCGACACGACGCGCATCGAGACGCGCGGTGCCGGTCCCGACGAGCCGCTCGACACGAACGCGACCAAGAAGGGTCGCTCGCAGAACCGCCGCATCGAGTTCCGGATCCTGCGCTAGTCGTCGGCGCCGAGCGACGCGGCCACGACCTCGAGCATCGCGTGCTCGGCTTTGGTCGCGCGCTCGGAATAGAAGAGCAGCAGCATCACCGAGGTGTTCGCGAGCTCCATCGTGTAGACCTCGCTCACCATCGTGACGCCGTCGTTCAAGCCGTACACCGCGACGCCATCGGTGGTGCGTCCGGCGATCGAACGCGAGACCTTTGCGCCCGAGCGTGCGCGGTCGATGATCGCGCGATCGAGCACGTGATCGCGTGCGAACCAGAACACGCGCTCGCGCAGCTGGTCGGTGTCGACCGGGCGCGGCGTCCAGCCCACCATCGCGAACACGCGATCCGAGCGCACGATCACGGTGCGGAACGGCATGTCTTTGCGCCCGCGCTCGAGCTTCATCGTCTTGGGATACGAGAACGCGAGCCCATCGGCGGCATAGCGCTTCGTCGCCGGCGGGTCGCTTCCTTCGATCACCGAGCGCTTGCAACCCGCGACGATCAACATCGCCAGCAGTGCCCGTCTCGTTGCGAAGGTACTCATCGCGCGCACGTCGAAGACCGGAGGATCATACTCCGCGTTCGCGCGCATGAACACGCAGCGTCAGGCTGCGAGCGGCAGCCGTACGTGGAACGTCGTGCCCGCGGGCGAGGTCTCGAGCGTGACGCTGCCGCTGTGGCGATCCACGATGGCGCGGCTGATCGCGAGCCCTTGCCCGCTGCCGCGCCCGACGTCCTTGGTGGTGAAGAACGGCTCGAAGATGCGATCGCGGATCTCCGCGGGGATGCCACCGCCGGTGTCGGAGATCGAGATGACCGCTTGCTCGCCGTCGCGCCGCGTGCTCGCACGGATCGTGCCGCGCTCGCCCGAGCTGCCCACCACGTCGGTGATCGCGTGCGCCGCGTTCACGATGAGGTTGAGCAGCACCTGCCCGATCTCGCCGCTCGAGCACAGCACCGGCGGCACCGCAGCCAGGTCGGTCTGCACGTCGGCGACCAGCTTGTACTCGCCGCGCGCGACCTCCAACGTCGCGAGCACGAGCTGTCCGACGTCGATCGCCGCGCGCTCGTCGTCGCCGCAGTGCGACAGCAGCTTCAGGGCACGCACGATCTTCGCGATGCGATCGAGGCCCTGCGTCGCGGACTCGAAGGCCTTGGGAATTCCGCCGGCGAGGTACTCGAGGCGGCTGCGACGCTCGAGCGCGCGCAGCTCCGCGAGCCGCACTTCGTCGCCGCTGTGTTCGACGAGCTCGTGCCCGCGTAGGCGCAGCGCTTCGATGCGCTCGAACGACGCGCGCAGGAACTCGACGTTGTCGCTGACGTACTGGATCGGCGTGTTGATCTCGTGGCCGATGCCGGCGGCGAGCTGTCCGACCGCCTGCAGCTTCTGCGCGAGCCGCAGCTCGACCTCCATCTCGCCCGCACGACGGATCTCCGTCTTGAGCCGCGCGTTGGCGATCTCGAGCTCGACGCGGCCTTGCTCGGCCTCGCGACGACGGCTGCGCGCGTCGGCGAGGCTGCGCCCGAGCTTCGCGGAGATCATCGCGATGATGAACCCGCCGATGCACACCGGCGCGACGTCGACGAGCCGCGTAAACGACGGCGGATCGCCATACATCCAGGCGCCGACGAGCAGCGCGAGCACGTTGCAGATCGTCGCGGCGTAGCCGACGTTCGGGCTGCGCGTCGCGACGCCGTTGACCACGCCCATGCCCACCGCCATCGCGAGCGCCGGGATGCGCAGGTGCTCGAGCGGACCACTCGCGCCGCCGTACAGCACTGCGCACACCGGTAAGAACATCCCCATGCGCGCGAGCTCGATGCGCACGTCGTAGCCGCGGCGCACGAGCACGTTCCACAGGATGTTCAGGATCGGCATCGCCCACAGCACGATCGCGACCCATGGCTGCGTCGCACCGGTGAGCGCGAACCAGGTCGCAAACGACGCGAGCGCGAGCGTGGTGCCGCCCAGCACGATCTCGCATGCGCGCACCATCGTGGCGACGTCGGCCAGACGTTCGATGGCCTCCGTCTCGTGCTCTGCGGCGGCGCGCGTCTCCAAGAAAACGTCGTATCGACCGGGTCTACACCCCCTTGAGCACCGGCGGCACGGCAACGCTCACGGTGGCGTCCACGGATCGACGCGCAGCGCGGGTGCGATGTCGTCGTCCTGTAGCGTGCCGAGGAACGCTTCGAGCGGAGGCACGAGCGCGGGATCGAAGCGCCGCATCCGGCGATCGCGACGCTGTACCTTGCGCAGCTTTCCCTTCGCGTCGGCCACGAGCGGCACCGCGGTGGGCTGCGCGTAGAACGACAGCACGTCGTCGAGCGCCGCGAAGTGGCCGCCGTGCATGAAGAACGCGTTGCTCGCGACGTTGCGCAGGGTCGGCGTGCGCACCTGTGCGCGAACGCGACGTTGTGCAGTCTTGCGGAACGGCCGACGCGTGATCGACTCGACCGAGAACGGTCCCTCGAGCCGACGTCGCGCTGCGCGAGCGCAGCCGTCCGCAAACGGTCCCGTGCACCCGAACACGCGGGTGTCGACCAGCTTGGCGCCCGAGAGCCACATGTCGTCGTGGGTCGCGACGCCCGGCGTCGGCGGCAGCCCGAGGTAGTGGAATTTCTCGTCGGTCAGGTCGGCGCCGCTGTGGCAACGCACGCAGCGTGCACGACCGATGAAGGCCTTCAAGCCGCGCTGTGCGGTGGCATCGAGCGTGCGATCCATCCACTTCGAGTCCTTCGCACGCAACGCCGTGATGAAGATGTCGTAGGGCGAGCTGGTCGCGACGAGCTCGTGCTCGTATGCGGCGATCGCCTTCGCGAGCTGCACGAAGATCTTCGTGGCGAGCTCGCGATCGGCACAACTCATGCCGTCCCACGCGGCGTACCACGCGGTGATGTCGGCGGCGGTCGAGTCGAGCTTCTCCGCGTCGTGGGTCTCACCCGACGGTGGCGTGAACTGCTGCACCGGATCGAAGTCGGGCGGCGGCGCGCGCTGTTCGACCGTCGTCGTCGCGAGCCCGCGCTCGACCGCACATGCGCCGGGCGGCTCGCACTTCGCACCCTCGCGCTCGTCCGCTTGCCGCGGCATCGCATCGGCGGGGAAGCGCGCCGCATCGGCGAGCACGCTGGGCAGCGGACCGAACACCGCCTCGTAGGCGTCGCGCAGCCGCGGCTCGGTGCGCACGCGATGGATGATGCGCAGCCGATTGCTGTGCATCTCGTGCTCGTTCTCGAACGGCAGCATCGCCTGCGACCACAGCGAGTCCGCGCGACCGTTCCAGAAGTAGAAGTGTCGGCGCGTCGAGTTCATCACCGTCGGCGTGCGTCGTGCGAGCACGACCCCGCTCGCACCGATGCCGAGCTGGCGATCGTCGGCGAAGTTCTGCGCAGGATCGTGACAGGTCGCGCATGCGGTCGGGGTCATCCCGCTCGCGACGCCGGCCGTGAAGCCCTTGTCGAAGAAGAGCAGCTGTCCGAGCGCGATCGCCTTCGGATCGCCCTCGAGCGCGTTGCCCCGGCCCGCTGCGGTGTGACCATCTTCGGGATCGAAGCCCGCCTTGCCGACGCCCGGTGGCACGAAGTCGGGCGAGAGCTTGCGCAGCGCGACGCGGCGTTCGTGCGGCGTGATGCGGCCGGCACCGTAGCGAGTGCATGCGAAGAGCACGAGCGCGAGCGTGGCGAGCAGCCCGATCCTCGAGATCGTCGGTGACATCCTTGTCGCCGTGATCGTAGCGCCCTTCGCCGCGCGAGAGCGAGCACGACTCGGGTATGCTGCGCGCATGCTCGAACCGGCGACCGAAGCGAGCTGCCCGAAGTGTGGTCACACGAACAAGGGCGCCAAGTTCTGCGACCAGTGCGGCACGCGATTGCCGGTGCGCTGTGGATCGTGTGGCCACACGAACATCGACGCGAAGTTCTGCGATCGCTGCGGCAATCCGCTGGTCGGCGCGGCGGCGGCGAATCCCTACGCGGCGCCGTCGGAGGACTCCGCGGCGCCCACCGGCGATCCGCAGCTCGCATCGCGCGGCGCACGACTCGGCGCATCGCTCATCGATTCGCTGTGCGTGTCGATCGTCAACATTCCGCTGTTGCGTGGCGCGGGCCTGTTGCCGATGGACGGCCGCATGCCCGGCCTGCGCGATGGCCTCGTCGCCGGCGTGATCGGCTTCGTGGTCTTCGCCGCGATGCAGGGCTGGTTCCTCGCGAACGGCCAGACGATCGGCAAGCGCCTGCTCGGCCTGCGCATCGTCGACGTCGAAGACGGCGAGCCCCCTTCCATCGCGCACACGCTGGGCCTGCGCTACCTCCCGACCACGATCGCAGCCGCCCTCGGCGTGATCGGCTCGGTGATCGTGCTCTTCGACGCGCTCCTCATCTTCAGCAGCGACAGGCGCTGCCTTCACGACCGCATCGCGAGCACGAAGGTCGTGAAGGTCTAAGGCTGCTCGTTCGCGAGCACGTCGGGCACGAGCGGGCTGCGCGGGCCGACCGACAGCAGCCACAGCTGATACGCCGCGCGCGTGGCCGCGATGTGCATGAGGTGGCGCGACTGCAGGTGCTCCGGGTAGTTCGCGCGCGTGGGCTCGAGCAGCACCACGTAGTCGAACTCGAGACCCTTCACCTGCCGCACGTCGGTGACGTCGACGCCCGGCGTGAACGTGAAGTCTTCGCGACGCACGCGACGCAGACGCGGCACTTCGGCGACGCGCAGCGCCTCGTAGTAGACGTCGGCTTGCTGCGGATAGCGTGAGATGAGCGCGACCGATGCGTTGGGCTCGCGCTGCATCAACGTGCGCAGCGCCTCGCCGAGGAACGCCACCGCTTCACCGGTGTCGGTGAACTCGAAGTAGCCCACCTCGGCGCCGTCGCGCGCGACCACCTGATCTTCGTCGGCCAGCGGCCCGAGCACGTGGCGCGAGAACTCCATGATCTGTCGCGTGGAGCGATAGGTGATCTTGAGCGGCTGCACCTCGACGTGCGGCAGGCCGGCGTCGGCCAACAGCTGCGGCCAGTCGACGAAGCCGTTGTCGAAGATCATCTTCTGCGCCTTGTCGCCGGCGATGGTGACGCTCTTGCCCTTCGTCGCGCAGTCGAGCAGCACTCGCACCTCGAGCGGGCAGAGATCCTGCGCCTCGTCGATGACGATGTGCTCGAGCTCGATCCGCTTGTTCGCGACGAAGATGCCGCCGTACTTCGCCTGCATGAGGCGCAGCAGGATCGCGTCGTCCTCGGCATCGAGGCCCGCGCCCTCGGGCGTGGCCTGATCGGGATGATCGACCTCGAGGTCGGCCTTGCGCGCGCACCAGCGCACGATGGTGCCGATGTCCTGATCGGCGAACTCACCGGCCGCGTGCTCGTGGATCGCGGCGCGGATGCGCTTCTCCGACGTGTTGAGCTCGAGCCAGTCGCCCACGAAGTCGCGGGCCTGCTCGCGCGCGGCTCGCAGCACCGTGCCGGCCGCGGCCTTGATCTTCGGCGAGAGCTCGCTGCCCTTGCCCTCGGAGATCCACTTGATCATCCGCTCGCTGCGCACGACCGGCGACAGCTGCGAGAGCCCGTCCCACGCCTTCACCACCGCATCGTTGCTGCGCTCGACGAGCTGCGCACGGATGTCGTCGAGCTGCTCGCGCACGAGCGCGTCGATCATCTTCAGCACGACCGGATGCTTCTTGAAGCGACCGACCGCATCCGGGGTGGCACCGGTGTAGTGCTGTGCGATGCGCAGGCGCAGCTTCGCGACGAGCTGTGCCGACCAACGCCGATACGTGGTGACGTTGACGCCCTCGACGCCGAGCGACGGCAGCACGTGGCGGATGTACTCGACGAGACCGTCGTTGAAGACGACGATCATCATCTGGCTCGGCGCGAAGCGCTTGCTGTCCTGGAACGCGAGGTACGCGACGCGATGCAGCGCGACCGTGGTCTTGCCGGAGCCCGCGCCGCCTTGGATGAGCACGATGCCCGACTCGGGGCGCGTGATCAGATCGAACTGCTGCTTGTCGATGAGCGCCGTGATCTCCTGCAGGTGCTTGTCGGCTCGCAGCGCGCTCTCGTCACCGTGCACGCCGAGCTGATCGCGAGCGACGCGGATCGCCGTGCCCGCGCCGCCGTGCAGCGTGGGCTTCGCCGAGCCCACCGTCTCGCGGAACACTGCGCGCCCGTCGAGCGCGAACGTGCCCTGCGGTGACGCGACGCGCCGCAGCTCGCCGTCTTGGACCGCGAGGCTGCGCCGCACCAAGATGTTGCCCTGCAGCGTGCGCTCGTCGAACTCTTCTTCGTAGTCGTCGTCTTCTTCGTAGCGGTAGTACAGGCGACTGACCGGTGCGTTGCGCCAATCGACGATGGTGACCCCGTCGCCTTCGTCGAGCAGCGTGTGGCGACCGATCAACACGTCGCGCACGTTGCCGCTCTTGCCTTCGCGCAGGCGCAGGTGACCGAAGTACGGGTTCTTCGGATCGACCGGCACGCTGCGACCCTGGCCGCGCTTCTTGCTGAGCGCCGCCACTTGGTGCATCTGATCGATGAGCGAAGGAACGTCTTCTTCCTTCGCTTCGGCGATGGCGTCGCGCAGCTCGATGAGCTGGGCGTCGAGGTCTTCGATCTTCTCCGGATTCTGCTGGGCGTCGCGCTCGATGCGAGCCTTGACGTTCTCCAGCAGCACGATCTCGTCATGCACGATGCGCTGCCCGATGTCGGACAGTGCGGAGAGATCGGGCCGAGCAATCTTCGCGAGCGCTGGGGCGCGCGGCGGTTCGGACATAAGCGCTATGCCATACCAAACCCTGGCGGAAATGCCACCACGAGTCGTTCACGATCGTCGGTCGAACGCGGACGCGTGCGTCTAGTCATGCGCTTGGTCATGCAATTGGGCACGCCCCGCGCGAAACGATCTCCGCGCGCGGCGCACCCGGGATTGCGAACCGGCCGCGCGATCACCTGCGGCGGCGGCGGGTGGTCGCGAGGACGACGAACCCGAGAAGCGAGCCGAGGGCACCTTGACCCGGCGACGACGTCGTGCAACCGCAGCCGTCGTCGTCGAGGGCTTCACCGGCGCTGCCGCTGCCTTCGCCGCTGCTGCCGTCGTCCGAATCGCCATCGCTCGCCGATGCGCTCGCGCTACCCGCCGACGCGCTCGCGCTGCCTTCCGATGCACTCGCGCTCGCGCTGCCGCTCTCGTCTGCGCTCGCGCTGCCCGATGCCGATGCCGATGCGCTACCGCTGTCGTCCGCGGAGTCGGTGACGCTGTCGCTCGCCGATGCGCTATCGGTGTCGCTCGCCGACGCGCTCGCGCTATCGGTGTCGCTCGCCGATGCGCTCGCGCTATCGGTATCGCTCGCGCTGTCCGTCGCGCTCGCGCTGTCCGTCGCGCTCGCGCTGTCCGTCGCACTCGCGCTGTCCGTCGCGCTCGCGCTATCCGTATCGCTCGCGCTCACGCCCATCGACGTGCCGCCTTCGCTACCGCTGTTGCTGTCGCTCTCGCCGTCGCTGACGCTCCAGCCTTCGGTCGCGACATCGGGCTCGCCGGTGGTCGGCTCGGGATACACCGAGCAATCGTTGAACTGGCAGCACGGATCGAAGGGAATGCCGCCGAGGATCGCCGCGAGCGCGTCCTCGAGATCGCTCTGCGTCGTCGCGTCGTAGTACGGGATCGGGTTGGGCCCGTCGACACAAGGGACGCCCGCGCCGCCCGAGCCCCAGCACGCCATGTTGGTGAGCTCGGTGGTGGCCGCCGCGTCACCGAATCCGATGACGTACGTGGTCACACCGGCGTCGTACATCATGCCGAGCTCGCCCTCCACCTGCGCGTCGGTCGAGTAGCTCGCGTACGCACCGTCGGTGATGAGGATGTTGAAGAAGAGCGTGCTCGCGTCGATCGGATAGTTCGCCGGCGGTGTCGCCTGATAGCTCACGATGTTCGTGTTCGCGAGCGCGAGACCTTGGTGCGTCGACGTGCCCGAGCCGGTGCAACCGCCCGGCAAGCCCAGGCTCACCAGGCACTCCGGCATGCGGCTGTAGGTGTCCTGATCGAAGCCGGGATAGCTGGGATCGGCGGGCCCGAGGAACGTCCACGTGATCGGCGGACCGCCCCACGGATCGGCACAACCGACGCCGCACGACGTGTTCGGATCCGTCGCCCAGTCGAAGTTGTCCTTCATGCACGGGCCGTAGTTCACGAGGATGCGGCTCGGTCCGCCGACATCCATGTCACCGCCGTAGCTGATGAGCCCGAGATGCACGAGGTCTTCGACGGGTCGCATGAGCGCATCCACCTCGACATCGAACAGCGAGCTCATGCCCGCGAGCGCCTGGTGGGCCTGATCCCAGCCGGTCATGCCTTCGCTGCCCGCGACGCCGAGCACGTTGAGCATCGACGACGAGGTGTCGAGCACGATCATCACGCGCGGCAGACCGCTCGTGCACTCGGGCACCACGACGTTGTCGACGATGTCGTCGAGCACGAGCTGCAGCGCGTCGGTGAGATCGGAGGGCGTCGCGGGCTGCAGCGACGCGGTGGTGCCACCGGCCATCGCGAGCTCGTCGGCGAACGCGAGCCCGGCCGCGCCACCGAACGCGACCACGTAGGTCGGCACGTTGTCGTTGTTGAACAGATCGGCCGCGGTGTTCGAGGGATCGTTCGCGGGCGCCTGACCGCTGCCATCGGGGTCGGTCCACTGACCGTCGGTGACCACCATCGCCGCGTAGTAGCGCTCGTCGCCGACGTCGAGATCCGAGGGATGATCGATGCGGCTCTGCGCGACGATGCCTTGCCCGCGCAGCATCGCACCGTTGGTCCACGTGCCGATGCCCGAGCACGGGTTGTCCATGTCACCGGTGGGATTGCACAGCGGCGGCTCGACGTCCTCGAGGAAATCCGCGATCGCCACCGCGTTGCACTCGTAGTAGTTGCTGGGATCGAGCGGGTCATACCACTGCACGTCGTACGACTGCCCGTCGACGATGCCGGAGCCGTCGCCGGGAATCGTGGTGCCCGCGGTGTTCTCGTCGGGATCGTGGCCGAAGCGCATCAACCCGAGGTGCATCGAGTCGTCGAAGTAGCCGTTGTTCGCGGTCGCGATCTCCTGGATCGCATCGACCGCGGCTTCCCAGCGCGTCACCACCCCGTCGAAGTCGATGTTCATCGACGACGAGTAGTCGAGCACGATGAGGAAGTTGGGCTTCTTGAACGAGCACTCCTGCTCGGCCGGGCAACGCATGCCGGCGGTGGCTTGCTTCTCTTCATCGCCGATGAATGCGAGGCCGAGCCCGGCCAACAGACCGAGTTGGATTGCGAGCCGCTTCCAAGAACCGAGCAATGCGAGCCGCTTCATGTCCGTACCCTGCCTGCCGTGAGGGGGATGCCAGCCGAGAACAGCTCGGCACGTTACGTGACCGCGCGGCAGGTCGTCAACGCTGGTTGCGCTGCATGAGCGCTGCATGGGGCTCGATTTCGCGGCGCAGGCCTGGGACTCTCGTGCCGACGATGTTCCTGCACACGAGCTCCGGAAGTGCCGCGACGCGGGCATTGCTGCTCGCACTCACGATGTGCGGTTGTGACCGCGAAGCCGGGCCGACCCAACCGCCCGTCGCGAGCGCGCCGGCGAAGGACGACGCGCCTGCGGGTCCACCCGTCATCGACGGGGCGCGCATGTACGCCACGCTCGCAGCACTCTCCGACGACGCGATGAAAGGGCGAGCGACCTTCGCTCCCGAGATCGCACAGGCGATCGAGCTGCTCGCGAAGGCCTATCGCGAGGCCGGTATCGCGCCGGTCGGCGACGACTACCGCATGCCGTACACGATCGTGACCGGTGCGGAGCAGGTGAATCCACCTACGCTGCAGATCGGCAAGCAGACGATCGCGCCCGAGCAGTTCGTCGCGCGCAACCTCAGCGCGAACGGACGTGCCGAAGGCGAGCTGGTGTTCGTCGGCTACGGCATGCGTGCGCAAGGAGCCACGCCGAGCTACGACGATCTCGCCGGCGTCGACGTGAAGGGGCGCATCGCGATCGTGCTGACCGACGCACCGGGGCGGCCCGATCTCGACGAGCTGCTCGCGGTGATGCGCACGAAGCTGGTCGCGCACGAGACTGCGATGGCGCCGATCCGCGCGAAGAACGATGCGAAGGCGGCGAAGCGGCAGGTCGGCAAGCTCTTCGCCGAGCTCCGCAAGGTGCTCGCGCCGTACTGGCGCGGCCCGAAGCCGGCGAAGGCGCTCACCGAGCTGCCGGCGGATCCGCTCGCGCAAGTCGAGCTGCTCACGCTGCTCGAGCAGGTGCGCGTCGAAGCCGATGCGCTGCCGGGGCCGAAGTTCGACCCCCGCGCGTCGAGGCTGTCGAACAAGCTCGCGCGGCTGTCCGAAGCGGGCGCGATCGGAGCGATCGTCGTCGAGGGCGCGCGCACGCACGTCGATACGAAGCAGCGCGATGCGGACGTGCTGCCCCCGCTCGGCACCGGCGTGCGTGGTGATGCGGCGACGTTCCCGGTGGTGCAGCTGCGCTGGCACGAGGCCGAGTCGGCGGTGCGCATCGGCGGCAAGTCGCTCTCGAAGGTGCAGGCGCAGATCGATCGGAAGCTGGTGCCCGCATCGAAGGTGCTCGCGGGCGCGACCGCGAGCCTCTCGGTCGAGCTGAAGCCGATCGAGAAGTCGGCGAGCAACGTGCTCGCGAAGATCGACGGCAGCGATCTCGCGCACGAGATCGTGATCGTCGGGGCGCACTTCGATCACATCGGCATCGACGGACGCGACGGCTGCCACGCGACGACGCGCGCCGACGGCAAGAAGGACGAGATCTGCAACGGCGCCGACGACAACGGCAGCGGCACGGTGGCGGTGCTCGAGCTCGCACGCGCGTTCGCGGCGGCGAAGCTGAAGCCGCGCCGCACGATCGTGTTCGCACACTTCTCCGGCGAGGAGATCGGGCTGCACGGCAGCAAGGCGCTCGCGGAGTCGCCCCCGAAGGCCGCGCCGTTCGACAACGGCAAGGTCGTCGCGATGATCAACATGGACATGATCGGGCGACTCGGCGCGCAAGGTCTCGCGGTCGGTGGCATCGGCTCGAGCGATGGTTGGATGCCGCTCTTGGAGAAGATCGGAACCCACGACATGAACGTGGTCTACGAACGCAGCGTCACCACGCGCAGCGATCACGCCAGCTTCTATCGCAAGCAGGTGCCGGTGCTGTTCTTCTTCACCGGTCTGCATCCCGACTATCACGCGCCGGGCGACGAGCTCGCCGGCATCTCGAAGGACGGGATGACGAAGATCGCCGAGCTCGTGGCGGAGCTCGTGCTCGCGGTGGCCGATGGGGCAGCGGTGCCCTACACGCCGCCGAAGAGCGAGGACGAGGGCCTCACGGGCGCGCTGCCGGGCAACAATCCCGCGACGATCGCAAAGCCTCCCACCAAGCCGTGATCTCGCGCGCGCGTCGTCTATGATGACGCGCATGCGACGGACTCTGCTGATCGCGACGTGCATCGCGATGCTGCCGCTGCGCGTGGCGGCCGAGCCGACGCCACCCGAAGCGGTCCCGTCGGATGCGACGCCGCCCGAAGCGACACCGCCCGAAGCGACGCCAGCGGTGACGCCACCCGAGCTGCCGCCGAGCGAGGTCGTGCCCGCGACTCCGATCGAGCCCGCACCCGTCGAGCCGCCGCCGCCGGAGCCCGTGCCCGCGCCGACGGTGGAAGTCATGGATCCCGCGCTGCGATTGCCCCCGCGTCCACGCTACGACGGGCGTCGTCTGCTGGCCGCGGCGTACTCGCTCACCGGCATCGCATGGGCACTCACGCTCGTCGGCGTCGGCGTCGGGCTCGGCAAGTGTGCGAGCGAGAGCTGTGCCGAACGACGCGGCAAGACGTTCGCCGCGTTCTACATCACCGGCAGCTTCACGCAGCTCGCTGGTGGGCTCGTCGCCGGCTACGGTGCGCAACGCCGCGGCATCTACGATGCGTGGCGCTACGCGACGTCGGGCCGACCGCAGCGCAACGCGGTCGCGTTCATGGTGAGCGGCGGGATCATGTCGGTGGCATCGCTCGGTGGTTGGCTCGCGATCCTCTTCACGGGTGCGCGCGACTGCACCGACGATTGCAGCGACGCGGAGTTCGTGGGCTACCTCGTCGGCGAGCAAGCGCTGCTCACCACGATGACGATCGGCGGCGGCCTCTTCGACTACGGGCGCGGCTATCGTCGCGCGAACCGCCACTACTCCGGGTTGACGCTCGCACCGTGGAGCCCGCGCGGTCGCGGTGGCGGAGCGGCGATCGCCGGTCGCTTCTGATCAGAAGCGCGGAATCCATGCGCCGAGCTCGAGGCCGAGCGTGAGCTCGAGGCCGCCGACGCGGAACAGATCGTGGGCGCCGCTCGCAGCTTGCTCGCGCAAGCGCGCGACGCCGCCGTTCTTCGCCGGGATCGCCGAGCCCGCGAGCTCGACGAACGGTGCGAGTCGGAATGCGCGACCGCGACGACCGACGCGACGCCACGCCGGTGCGACGCGCACGAGACCACCGAGCGCCGCGTGTGCGGGCTTGCGATCGGCGACGTCGGGCACGTGACCGCCGCGCGTCACGACCCACGGCTCGACGGTCGCGCCGATGGTCGTCGCGAGCTCGAATGCACCGCGACGCCACGCGTAGCCGCCTTCGATCGCGAGGCGGATCCGCGTGAGCCCGTAGCCGCGGTTGCGATCGCCCGCGCCACGCAGCGCGACGCCGACGAGCGCACCGGATCGCAGGCGCAGGTCGACGCGCGCATGACCACCCGCCGCGGCGAAGCCCTGCGGTGCCGGTGGGCCGATCGCGAGCGTCGCGTCACCCCCGACCGCGATGCCGAGCTCGTAGCGCGGGCGCGGCAGCGGCTTGGGTGCGAGCGGCTTCGGCGGAGGCTTCGGCGGCGCCGGCTCGAGCACGGGCGGCAGCGGCACGTCGCGCTCGTCGGGCGGAAGATCGTCCTCCTCGATGCCCGCGACGAGATTCGCGACCGTCGCTGCGATCTCGCGCGCGCGCAGATCCGCGGCGCTCTCGATCGTGCGCACGTACGCCCGCGCATCGGAGAGCACCAGCCGCACCACGAGCTGCTCGCCCTTCGCGGTGACCTCGACATACGCGAAGAGCTCGCCCTCCCGCGGATTGCGAGCATGCGCGGCATCGCTGATCGGGCGGTCGCCGATGCGCAATCGCAGCGCGTCCTCGAGCGCAGCGCGATCCGTGATCTCCGGCGCGATCACGACCGCGTCGACATGCGCCTTCGCCTTCGGCGACTCGTTGTGCACCCTCGGTGCGGTCGTCGCTCCGGCCGCGCCCGACGGCCCTGCGACGAGCGCGATGACCAGTATCGCGAGAGGTACGATCACGCCGCGCGCGTGAACGATCTAAGCCCAAGCACGCGTGCAATGCCAGCGATGCGATGCAAACGACGAAGCGCTCGTCGGCGTGGGCCGGCGAGCGCTTCGTACACGCGAGCGTGTGCGCGTGATCAGACCGACTGGCAGTGCGCGGCCTCGCCTTCGCCGACCCAGCCGCAGCCCTCGGTCGCGTCGCAGGCATCTTGACCGAGGTCCGCGCACGGATCCTCGCCGCCCTCTTCGCCACCGCCCTCTTCGCCACCGCCCTCTTCGGCTCCGCCCTCTTCGGCTCCGCCCTCTTCGCCGCCGCCCTCTTCGGCTCCGCCTTCTTCGCCGCCGCCTTCTTCGGCTCCGCCCTCTTCAGCGCCGCCTTCTTCAGCGCCGCCCTCTTCGCCGCCGCCTTCCTCGGCTCCGCCTTCTTCGCCGCCGCCTTCTTCAGCGCCACCCTCTTCCGCGCCGCCTTCTTCAGCGCCGCCCTCTTCAGCGCCGCCCTCTTCGGCTCCGCCTTCTTCGGCTCCGCCCTCTTCGCCGCCGCCTTCTTCAGCGCCGCCCTCTTCAGCGCCGCCCTCTTCAGCGCCGCCTTCTTCAGCG
>DASZPU010000283.1:0-1721 GCA_035550195.1 Nannocystaceae bacterium | reverse complement strand
AGCTCACCGCGAGGCCCTTCATCGCGTGCGCGCCGAACACCGAGCGGATCGCCGCGGTCTCGTTCGCGTCGGCGACCGTCGAGGTCGCGTGCGCGTTGATGTAGCCGATCTGCTCGGGCGAGAGCCCCGCGTCCTTGAGCGCGAGCGTCATGCAACGCGCCGCACCTTCACCGCCGGGCGACGGCATCGTGATGTGGTGCGCGTCGGCATTCGCCGCGTAGCCGACCAGCTCCGCGATGATCGTCGCGCCGCGGGCCTGCGCGTGCTCGAACGCCTCGAGCACGAGGATCGCCGCGCCTTCGCTGAGCACGAAGCCGTCACGGCTCGCGCTGAACGGGCGGCTGGCCTTCGTGGGCTCGTCGTTGCGCTGGCTGAGCGCGCGCGCCGAGCAGAAGCCACCGATGCCGAGCGGCGTGACGGTGGACTCGCTGCCACCGGCAATCATCAGGTCGGCGTCGCCGCGCTCGATCACCCGCGCCGCCTCGCCGATCGAGTGCGCCGCGGTGCTGCACGCCGACACCATGCTCATGTTGGGGCCGCGACAATCCCAGCGGATCGACAGCTGCCCCGGCGCGAGGTTGATGATGACCGACGGCGTGAAGAACGGGCTGATGCCGTGGCGCGGCCCCTTCTCGCCGAGCGTCTTGATGGTGCCCTCGATGATCGGGAGCCCACCCATGCCCGAGCCGACGTAGCAGCCGATGCGCTCGGGATCGGGCTTCGTGCCGCCCTGCTCCGGATCGAGCCCGGCCTGCTTCATCGCGAAGTCGCCGGCCCCGATCGCGTACTGGATGAAGATGTCCATCTGGCGCTGGAACTTCTTCTGGATCCAGCGCGACGCGTCGAAGTTCTTCACCTCGCCCGCGATCGTGGTCGTGAACTCGCTCGCGTCGAAGCGAGTGATCGGAGCGATGCCCGAGCGGCCTGCGACGACCGCCGCCCACGTCTCGTCGGTGCCGATCCCCAGCGGGGTGATCAGTCCGATGCCGGTGATCGCGATTCTGCGTCGTGCCACGCCGTCCTCCGCGGAAACCAACGACCCCACGCCTGGGCCGAGGCCCAGGCGAAAGCTAGTTTCCCGTGCGCTGCTTGATGTAGGAGATGGCGTCTCCCACGGTCTTGATCTTGTCGACTTCGTCGTCGGGGATCTTCACGTCGAACTGCTCTTCGAGCGCGAGCACCAGCTCGACGATCGCGAGCGAGTCGGCGCCGAGATCCTCGGTGAAGCTCTTGCCCTCGCTGACGTCCTCGGGCTTGACGTCCAGCTGTTCGCAGATGATTTCCTTGATGCGGGCTTCGATGTCGCCACTCATTGCTCGTCGGGCTCCTGTTCGGTCGATCTCTCGGTAACGAAGGTCAGATCATCAAGCCGCCGTTGACGCGCAGCACGGTGCCGGTGACGTAGGCGGCGGCGGGAGAAGCGAGCCACGCGACCGCCTCGGCCACGTCCTCGCACAGACCGATGCGGCCCAGCGGGATCTGGGCGAGCAACGCGGTGCGGGCGTCGCCTTGCAGCGCGGCGCGGGTCATGTCGGTGTCGATGAAGCCGGGCGCGACCGCGTTGACGGTGACGCCACGGCTGGCGAGCTCGCGTGCGAGCGACTTGGTGATGCCGATGACGCCGGCCTTGGAGGCGGCGTACATCGACTGCCCGGTGTTGCCCTGCTCGCCGACGACCGACGACAGGTTCACGATGCGGCCCTTGTCGCGCGACTTCAGCA
>DASZPU010000282.1:0-5349 GCA_035550195.1 Nannocystaceae bacterium | reverse complement strand
TCACCGGACGGCGCGGCGCAGCGGGCCGAGAGCCCGGTCGGGGCGCAGGCGTCACGCCGGCTGCAGGAAGGTCGTGTGCTCATGCGAGCCTGAGCTCGTCGCGCGCGTCCAGCTCGACCAGCCTCCCCTCGCCGCAGGAGGCGAAGAAGAAGACGCGATCGAAGCCCCTGAACCAAACGCGGAGCCCGGCGCAGACGTCGACAGTGTCCCCGCCGTGCAGGAGCACCAACCATCGACCGGCGAGCTGGCATTCGGGGAGAGTCTGCTGTAGCTGCGCAAGCACGCGGCGCGTCTCGTCGGTCGACGAGAATGCGAGATCGTCGATCGTTCGCTGCAGCCATTGCAGCGTGCGATCGCGCGGCGTGCCAGCGCGCACCACAGCGAGTCGTGAGCTCCGCGACACCACTACGGCACCGACGCAGCTCAGCTGCAGTGGGGCGAGCGCGTGCGCGTCGTAGACGACCGGCATCCGGGCGAAGCGCCGCGAGCGTACGAGCCGCCGCAGGCGGTCGACGATCACACGTCGGTCGTCGCTCTCCGCCGGAACGTGCTGCGCAGAATCGTCGTAGAAGGCGAGCACCACATTCAGGTCGTCGATCGGGTCGGCTTCGAGTGCGACGCGCAGCTCCTCGGTGAGCAGCGCGCTGAGAAGATCGTCGGGTAGATGCTCGACGTCGGGACACGTCGCCATCTCGACGGAGAAGGCCGAGGGCCCGTTGGCGGTCAGGAGCAAGATGGCATCGTGATCGTCGCTGGGGACGAGCGCGGCTCGGGGATCGTCGATGATTCGCCCGTCGCCGGCCAGCAGGGCCTGCAGCGCTGCACGTCGGGATTCTCGCGACGCTCGCACAGCTCGTCTAGGGTACACGACGTGCCCACGCTTCACGTCGCGGATTTGCTGCGTCGCGCCCTGGCACGTGCATCGCGAAGGTTGCGACCGACAGCTGCTACGCCGCGCGCGGCAACACGAGCCGAAACGTCGTACCCAGCTCCGGGCTCGAATGCACCTGGATGTCGCCGCGGTGGGCATGCGCGATGGCCTTCGCGATGAAGAGTCCGAGCCCGAGACCGCCGCTCTGACGCGGAGCGTAGCTGCGCGCGGCGAATGGCTCGAACAATCGCGTCATCGTCTCGCTGGGGATGGTGCCGTCGTTGTGGACCGCCACCACGACGTGAGCATCGCTCGCGCTCACGCGCACATCGACCGGGGCGCCCGCCGCACCGTGCTTCACGGCATTGCCGATCAAGTTCGAGAGCGCCTGCGTCAGTCGGTTGGGATCCCAGAGCCCGTTCGGATCGCCGTCACACGCCACGACAATCTCGCGGTCGGTCGCGAACGTCCCGATCTCCAGCGCGACTTCGCGGCACAGCGAACACACGTCCGTGTGCTCGAGCCGCACCGGGATGCCGCCGCCGTGACGCTCGCGTGCGAGGTCGAGCAGATCGGCGACCATGTTGGTGATCCGCGCGGCGCTTCGTGAGATGCGGTCGGCGATGCGCGCGAGCTGTTCGTCTCCGCCAGCGCGCATCGCGAGCACCTGCGCGGAGCCGTCGATCGCTCCGAGTGGATTACGGAGGTCGTGGCTCACGATCGCGAGCATCCAGCGCTCGAACTCCTGGGCGAAGGCGAGCTCCTGGCGATTGTTCTGCTCTCGCAAACGTTCGGCCGAGCGGCGCTCCTCGACATCGACGCAGCTACCGATGAAGCCGAGGAAAACGCCGTCCTCGTCGTAGTACGGGACGCCGCGATCGAAGATCCACCGATAGACGCCATCGTGGCGACGCAGCCGATACTCCATCTCGAAGGCTTCTCGCTTCTCGAAGTGCTCGAGGTAGTGATGCACGCAGCGCTCGAAGTCCTCGGAGTGCACGCCCTCCGCCCAGCCATCGCCCTGCTCCTGCGCCAACGTGCGCCCGGTGAACGCGAGCCAGGTCTCGTTGAAGTAGTCGCACTTCGCATCCAACCCGGCGCGCCAGATCATCACCGGAGAGTTTTCGACCAGCAGTCGATATTCGGTTGCGCTGAGCCCGGAGGACATGCGATGCGATCCTGCGCGCAGCGAGTCCGCGTTTGCAACCGGGCCACCGCTGAATTGGCGATCACGCGACCGACGCGACCTGTGGGGCAGGGTCGAGCTCTCGACCGTCGGCGGCCGTCGCCGCGTGCATCGCGAAGACGTGTCAGCCCGCCGCGATCGTGCGACGTCGTGGACGGGGCTCATCAAGCGCGCGCTGGGCCGCGGCGTCGACGATCGCGCGGAGGTCCTCGATCCCGAAGGCCGACTCCGTGAGCGCGCATGCCTCCTCGCTGTCGAGAGAGACGGCGCCGCCGGTGATCACGACCAAGCGCGAGCGCAGCTCGGGCAGACGCGAAGCGATGATGCTCCACAGCTCCGATCGGTTGCCATCACATCGGGCGTCCGCATTCGGGCCGGTCGTCCGAGCTTGGCGCGCCCCTCGTTCGCGGTCTTCGCCGCGCTCAAACTCGGCGAGCCAGAAGACGATGTTCGCTCGGATGGCAGCCGCGGCCGCGCTCCGAGTCTCCGAACACGTCGAGTGCGCGCGGATCCTCGTGGTCGACGACGACGAAGGTCTGCACGGCGACTATGACCGCGCGCTGCGTGAAGACAGGATCGAGCGAGATGCGCTCGATGGCGCGCGGCAAGACCTCTTCGGCACGGCGGTAGCGTTACGTTCCAACCAAGGGATCCAGCTCGACATCGTGCACGCGTATCGCGGCGAGTCGGCGGTGGAGCTGGTACGAGAGAGCCTCGCGGAAGGCCGACGCTTCAGCCTCGCGTTCGTGGACATGCGCATGCCGCCGGGCTGCAACGGCATCGAGACCATCAAGGCCGTGTGGTCCGTCGATCCGGCGGTGCACGTCGTGCTCTGCACTGCGTACTCCGACTTCACGTGGGCGACCGTGCTCGCCGAGGTCGGTACGGGTGCGGGCATCCATCTCATGCGCAAGCCCTTCGACGCCGAGCAAGTGCGGGTCTTCGCGCAGGTGTTGGCGAAGAAGTGGCTACTCGCGCATACGCGGCCGCGACTACCGTCGTTCGTGGGTGGATGACGATGCGCGCGTGGGGATGGCTCGAGCCGGAGCTACCGGCTGCGGCGAAAGACCTCTCCGCACGAACGCGCGCCCGTCTGCGTTCGGGCGCGCGTCTGGAAATCCTGCAGCGCACATACATCGGCACGCTGATGTACCCGCTGTTCGTAGTGGCCGGCGGATGGCTCACTGGGCTCACCGACGATCACCCTCGCGGGGTCGCGGGGCTCACGGCTGCGTTCGCCCTCGTCGTCGCCGTTCGCGTCGTGCTCTATCGTCGATCGATCCGCGACACGTCGCGGGCGAGTGTGGCCGCGAACATGCACTTGATCCTGGGAATCGCGACCGCGATGGCGCTCGCGATCGCAATCGGCTTCGCGTACGTCGAGCGCGCGGCCGAGTCGAGCGTCACCGCGGGCTTCGTCGTCATGGCCGGCATCGCCGGAACGGTGGTGATGATCGCCAACACCCATCGGCGACTCGCGACCGTCTGGGTGCTCGCGTCGATTATCCCGGGCATGGTCGTGTTCACGATCGAAGGCGGCGCGACGTCGCACGTGATGCTCGCGATGTACGTCCTCTATCTGCCGATCCTCCGGAAGATGATCACGGCCGGCCACGCGGCGTACTGGAACGCGCAGGTTGCTGCGGCGCGTCTCGACGAGCACGCCGCCGAGTTCGCCCGGCTCGCACGCGCGGCGGGCATGGCCGAGAACGCGACCAACGTCCTGCACGACGTGGGCAATGCGCTCAACGTGGTCAAGACATCGGTGGCGTGCCTGATGGGCGTCCACGACCGTCACCCCGCGGCGGACATGCGCCGTGTCGTGGCGCTGCTCGACGAGCATGCCGCCGATCTTCCGCGGTTCCTCGCGACCGACCCGCGCGGCGCGAAGCTGCATCCATTCCTGGTCGCGCTGGCGGAGTCCGGCACCCGCCACGACGAGCTCGAGCGCGGGGAGCTCGCGCGTATCGAAGGGCAGCTGCACCACATCGAAGCGATCGTGCAGCGGCAGCAGGAGATCGCGGGCACCTGCGGAGCGATCGAGCCGTGCTGCGTCGCAGAATTGCTGACCGAGGCAGTGGGGCTGTCACGGGTTTCGCGTTCACCCGCGGAGACGGTCGTCGACGCGCGCATCGATCCAGCGCTGCGCGTCCTCGTCGATCGACAACGAGCGCTCCGCATCCTCGTGAACCTGCTCGACAACGCTGCCGACGCGACCGCCGGCGTCGCTGCAGGGCCCCGCATCGAGCTCCGCGCGACGATCGAGTCGGCCGCTACGGTGCTGGTCGAGGTCGCCGACAACGGCTGCGGAATCCCTCCCGCGGCCGCAGAGCGCATCTTCACGCGCGGCTTCACGACGAAGCCGCACGGCCACGGCTTCGGTTTGCACGGAGCCTTCGCGCTCGCGCAGTCGATGGGGGCTGCGCTGTCGTGCGCGAGCGAAGGCGAAGCGCGGGGGGCGGTGTTCAGGTTGCGCCTGCCTCGCGTTGCGATTGCCGCGGCGGCTTAGCTCGGCTCGTAACGCTCTCGCGAGCACATCCGCACCGGCTCTGGCCGGTTCGTCAGTCCGTCATCGGTCAGTCTCGCGCCGGTCTGCGACGCAGGGGCAGGCGGATACGGACTCGGGCCCCGGGTCGCGTGGGCTCGACCAGCTCCACGCCGCCTTCGTATGCGCGAGCGATGTGTGCGACGAGCGCGAGGCCAAGACCGTGGCCGGGGGTCCCCTGCGCATCCTGCCCGCGTCGAAACGGCAGAAACGCGTCGCGCGCGAGCGTCTCCGGAATGCCGGGGCCTTCGTCGGCGACGACGAGTACTGCGTCGTGATCGACTTCGCAGACCGACACACGCACGCGCCCGCGCGAGTACTTCAGGGCGTTGTCGACGACGTTGTCCAGCATCGCGGCGAGCAACACCTCGTCGCCCCGCACCCACGCATCCGGGTCGCCGGTGACCACGTCGATGCGCGCCATCTCGGAGGGCGAGCGCGTACGCGCGAGCTCCTCGGCGACCTGGCTGAGCGAGGCACCGGTGTCGGTCGCGAGCGCTTCGTGGGGCGTGGCGAGCAGCAGAAGTCGCTCGGTGAGCGTGGCGAGCCGCGTGGTGGTGCGCTCGATGCGAACGAGCCCGACGCGAGTGGCGTCGTCGGAGGTCTCGCGCGCGAGCTCGAGCTCCGCGAGAATCTTCGTCAGGGGCGTGCGTAGCTCGTGGGCCGCGCTCGCCGCGAAGCGACGCGCACGAGCGAGCTCGGCGTCGAGGCGATCGAGCAGGCTTGCGAGCGCGGTGCGCAGCGCGT
>DASZPU010000281.1:0-9229 GCA_035550195.1 Nannocystaceae bacterium | reverse complement strand
ACATCGGACGCGCGCGCGAGGATCCGTCGACACGCGGCGCACACATCTCGATGAGCGCGCGCGTGATGGAGCTCGGTGCGCTCGAGATCGTCGCCGACGTCGCGCCGGGTGCGATCCCGGTCGACGCCGCAGTCGACCTCGAGCTCGGTACGTTGCCGTTGCCGCCGCTGAACGATTTCCTGCGCGGTCGCTTCGGCGTCGACATCTCCACGGGCACGGTGGCGATCGACGCCGACTTCGACGTCAGAGGCGGTCATCTGAGCGGCACGGTCACGCCGCATGTCCGCGACGTCCGCGTGCTCGGCCGCGACGAGACCGAGCTGCAACGACCGCTGCGCGAGCTCATGCTCGACCGGCGGCTGCGCAAGCTCGATGGTGTCGCGCTCGAGCTCGAGCACGACGTGCGGTTCTCGGTGGTTCGCGAGCTGCCGGCGGTGTTGCTGTTGGCCGCGCTGCATGCCCAGCCCGCGCCCCGACCGAAGCTCGTGCCGCCGTGGAAGGCTCGCAGACGCGCGCAGGCCCGCGCTCCGACGAAATAGCGCCCCCCCAGCCCACCATTTCGACAGCTCGCACGTGCGCGCGTCTTCGGCTCACCCGAATCGTCGCGCGCGCGACTCATGGACTGGGGCGGTCGACATGCGTGGCAATCACCTTCTTGCGATCGCTGTGGCTCTCGGCGGCTGCTACACGGGCATTCGCGGCTCGGGCTCCGCCGGTGGCGACGGGGCCGACGATGCGGCGGAGTCCGCCGAAGATGGATCGGGCGACGCGGGCGAGTCCGGCGACAGCGGCGACGATCCGTTCCAGACCGGCATCTTCGAGTGCGATCCCACGCAGACGCCAACCGAGTTGCCACTGCGCAGACTCTCGCGTGTGCAGTACGAGAACGCGCTGCGCGATCTCATGACGATCCTCGTCGGCGATCAGGCCGACGTGTTGCTCGAAGCCGCGGCGAGTCGCCTGCTCTCGATCCCCGCCGACGTGAAGTCGGGACCCGATGCGAAGTACGGCGGGCTCTCGCGGCTCGACCAATCGATCTTCCAAGAGACGGTCGACGGCACCTACCGCGTCGGTGATGCGATCGGCAAGACCATCATCGCCGATCAAGGCCTGCTGACCGCAGCCATCGGCCCGTGCGCCAGCGATGTCGACGCGAGCAACGACGCGCAGTGCATCGAGGACTTCATCCGTCGCTTCGCGCCGCGTGTGCTGCGACGTCCGATCACCGACGACGACGTCGCGTTCTACGTGGCCGTCGCCGAGGACACGCTCGAGGTCGAGGACTACTCCGACATCGTCACGGTGCTGCTCGCGGCCCCCGAGCTGCTCTACTTCGTCGAGCACGGCGTGCCCGACGAGAGCGGCGCCGGCACGCAGCTCACCGCGCACGAGATCGCGTCGCGCCTCTCGTTCCACTTCTGGCAGACGATCCCCGACGACGAGCTCGTCGCGCTCGCCGACTCCGGCGAGCTACTCGACGACGCCGCCTACGAAGCGCAGGTCGATCGCATGCTGAACGATCCGCGCACGCGCAGCGCACTCGACGAGTACTTCGGCGAGTGGCTCGATGCGCCGAACCTCGGCGAGCTCGATGCCGCGGTCGGCGAGCCCGACTACGACAACTTCCTCGACGGCTTCACGCCCGGCCCCGACACGCGCACGAACATGGCCGACGAAGTGCGCGAGATGGGCGCGTACTACACCGTCGCGTCGCCGGGCTCCTTCGACGAGTGGTTCCGCTCCGACAAGTCGTTCGCGCGCACCGACGACATCGCCACGATCTATGGCGTCGCGCCGTGGGCCGAGGGCGAGCCGCCGGTGTTGCCCGACGGTCGCGAAGGCCTCATCACGCGCGCGCTCATGCTGTCGACCGGCAGCGCGGTGACGCACCCGATCCTGAAGGGCGTCTACGCGCGCAAGACACTGCTGTGCGATCAGCTGCCGCCGCCACCGCCCGATGCGATGGCGGTCGCGATGGGCGTGATGGACGTCGGCCTCGGTGCCCGCGCGCACGCGCAAGCGATCAGCGAAGCGCGAGCCGACTGCGCCGGTTGCCACGAGACGCTCATCAATCCGATGGGCTTCATCACCGAAGACTTCGACGCGCTCGGTCGTCATCGCACGATCGAGAACGTGTACGACAAGACCACCGGCGAGCTCATCGGCACCGCGGAGATCGACACGTCCACGGTGCCACGCGTCAGCACCACCGACGAGCGCCCCGCATCGACTGCGGCCGAGCTGAACCAATTCATGCTGGAGAGCGAGCGCCCGCAGGCCTGCTTCGCGCGCCGCTACTTCCGCTTCACGTTCGGTCGCGAAGAAGACGACGTCACCGACGGCTGCACGCTCGCGACCATGCACCAAGCGCTGCTCGACGGCACCGACCTCGGCTCCGTCGTCCGCGACATCGCGATGCGCCCCGAGTTCCGCACCAAGACGATCGAGGGAGAGTAGCGATGGGACGCACGAAGCCCGGAACCACACGACGCATGTTCCTGCGCTGCAGCGCGGGCACGCTGGTCGCGATCCCGTTCCTCGACTCGCTCGCGCCGAAGACCTCGCACGCCGGCGGCACGAACGGCTTGCCGCGTCGGTTCATCGGCCTCGGCACCGGCCACGGTGGCATCCGCGGCATGAACATGTTCCCGGCTCAGGAGACGCTCACCGCGTCGCAGAGCTATGCCGGTCACACGATCCGCTCGGGCGCGCTCGTGCCCGAGATCGCCGGCAACGTCGCGTCGCTCTCACCAGTGCTGAGCGCGAGCTCGTCGGTGCTCACGCCTGCGCTCGCCGCGAAGGTGAACGTGCTGCGCGGCCTCGATGCCGGCTTCTACACCGCACACACGCGCGGCATCTACCTCGGCAACCTCGCCGGCGAAGACGAAACGCTCGCCGTGGCCGCGAATCGCCGGCCCACGATCGATCAGGTGCTCGCGTATTCGTCGACGTTCTATCCCACGACGCCGCTGGTTCGCTCGCTCAACCTCGGGCAGACGTTCTCGATCAGCAAGGGCCGCGAGAATCCGTTCGACCCCAACAGCCCGCTGCAGGACACGCCGGTCGCGACCTCGTCGCTGTCGGTGTTCGATCAGATCTACGTGCCGCCCGACCCCAACGCGATGCCGCGCAAGCCGGTGGTCGATCGCGTGCTCGCCGACTACCAGCGCGTGCGCAACGGCGGCCGCATCTCCGCGCAGGATCGTCAGCGCCTCGATGCGCACATCGCCCGGCTCGCCGATCTCGAGGACAAGCTCGCCGCCGTGCAGAGCTGCGACACCGTCGATACGCCGACGATGGAAGCGCAGGACGTCATGTTCGGGAATCCGGACTACGGCAGCAACCCCGAGGCGCAGGTGCAGTACTGGAACCTGTGGACCGATCTCATCGTCATCGCGATGAGCTGCGACTCGTGTCGCATCGCGACGATGGGCGGCGACATCCTCATCGACTACACCGGCGCGGACTATCACCAAGACGTCGCGCATCGTGCGGGTTGGGATCCGTCGTCACCACCGCCCGACGACATGCTGCCCGACGTGCACGGCCAAGAGCTCATCCTCGCCGGCGCGCAGGGCTTCTTCGAGCGCATCTACCTCGCGCTCGTCGCGAAGCTCGACGCGGTCGACGATGGTTTCGGCGGCACGTTGCTCGATTCGAGCCTCGTGGTGTGGACGCAAGAGGCCGGCATCTACACGCACGATGCGATCGATTGGGGCGTCGTGATGGCCGGTGGTGCGGGCGGTGGCATTCGCACCGGCAACTTCTGCGACTATCGCAACACCTCGGTGATGGGCAATCAGTTCGGCGAGAGCCATCCGGGTCCGTTCCCTTGGTATCCCGACGCGACCACGCCCGAGTTCAGCTGGTACGGGCTCTTGCTGCCGCAGTACTACGGCACCGTGCTGCAAGCGATGGGCATCGCGCCCGAGGACTACGAAGAGAACAGCTACGGCGGCTACGGCCCGATGTACGTGTCGGCCGATTTCGACGCGTCGTATCCCGAGTCGGTGCGCAACGCGGCGCACGACATGTTGCCCTTCCTCGCGCCCGCGTGACTCAGGGCAGGTTCGGACAATCGATCGCGGGATTCGGCGACGGCTCGCACGCGAACGTGATCGCACCGCCGGCGGGCAGCGGCACCGCGCGGTGGATGTCGATCTCGAGGTTCCATCCCGCCGCGACGCACATCGGCGACATGTCGTCCCACAATCGCTCGGTGTCCTCCGAGAAATCGACGCGCGCGATCCAGCAGACGTCGACGCCGTTGGGGAAGTCGTTGCCGTTGCACGAGGGGATCTCGAGATCGGGCTGACCCGGCGCTTCCTGTACTACCGTGCACGACGGCTGCACGCCGATCGGACCGGGATCGGTATCCGCGACGCACAGCGGCGCGCACGAGAGGCTGAGCTGATCGACGACGCGATTCGCGATCTCGGCGAGCGAGCCCGCGTAGTCGCCTTCGCACACCGAGAACACCGAGCGCATCGACGTGGTTTCGAACGCTTCGGTGAGCTCGCGTTCGCGCACTGGCGGCACCGCGAAGCCACCGAGCGCATCGAGGCAGCCCGCACCGATGCCGTACTCGTCTTGCTGCGCCGCGTCTTCGGCGGGCGCCCACATGATCTCGCTCGCGCCGGACTCGTAGCCCGCGGGCACACCGGCGATCGACGCGACGATGACCTGCTGATCGGGCGCGAGCGCCTGCTTGCTGTCTTCGATCGCTTGCAGCTCGTCCACGTAGCGCGACAGCGGATAGAGCACCGCATCGTCGTCCGCCGCGCCGCCGTTGCCCGCCACGTCCTTGTTCACGGAGTGGCACTCGTCGTAGACCGACGGGCCGCCGGTGCACACGACCCCCGCGTTCCAACACACTGCCGACGTCGGCGCGCTCGCCATCGGATCCGACCAGAACACCGACGGATCGCCGCCGTCGGCCTCGCCGAGGAAGATCGAAGACCACGCGGGGTCGTTGCTGCAATCGGTCTCGTTGCTGACGAGCACGACTGCGAGCACCGCGGCTTCTTCGATGAAACCGTACGCCGGATCGCCCTCGGTCGTCGCACGCGCGAGCGCGAGATGCATCGACTCGAGCAGCGACGCGAAACCGCAGCCCGCGATGCCTTGCGGCGCGGCGCATGCGAACGCTTCGGCGAATGCTCCGGGGTCGGCGAGATTGCTACCGCCACCGCCTTCGAGCCACGGTCGCACCGCGGACGCGGGATCGCGGCCAGTGACGGTGGGCAAGAGATCGAGCGTCGGCAACGTGCACACGTCCATGCACGCCTGCGCCGACGCGTCTTCCATGTCGATCGAGAAATCACCGAGCCGCGTGCGGCAGCTCGACATCACGAGTGCACCGGCGTCGACGGTGCCCGCGTTGCACGTCGGATTGCCGTTGTCCGTGGTGGTGAACGCGACGCGGAAGTTCGCGCCTGCGTTCTCGAGTGGCCCCCAGAACGCCGCAGCTCCGAGCGCGAGCCGCCCCTGCACCGCACCCATCGTCGCGCTGTCGTCGACGACGAAGAGGATCGCGGCGTCGCGATTCGTCGGCAGCGGGATGCGATCACTCGGCTCGTCGCCGGTGCTCGACGAATCGACGCCGGATTCCGACGTGCTCGTGCCGCCGGTGCTCGACCCACTCGTGTCCGCGCCATTGCTCGGCGCATCGGATCCACATGCGAGCGAAGTCGCAACGACGACGAGCGCCCAGCGCGTGCGCATGTGAGTGTCTTACGCTGCTTCGCAGCTCGCCGCCAGCATCACGGCAACGCCGGACAGTCGACGGCCTTGTTGTTCGAGAGCTGGCAGTCGGCTTCGATCGACGTGCCCGCGGGCGCGGGGACGCCCTCGCGACGGACGATCCCGAGCTCGAGGTTCCAGCCGAGATCGCTGCAGTACGCTGACATGTCGTCCCACGGCTCGGGCGTGATACCGCCCTGATCGACGCGCGCGAACCAGCACACGTCGGTGTCGTCGGTGAGCTGATCGCCCGCGCACTGCGGCACCGTGGATTCGTCGGTGCCATAGCCGGTCTGCTGCACGATCGTGCACTCCGGCTGCAGACCGTTCGCGACGAGGTCGGCGTCGGCGATGCACGCGGGTACGCACGACGGTTGCAGCTGATCGCGCACGCGATCCGCGATGGCTGCGAGCGCACCGCCGTAGTCGTCTTCGCAGATCGAGTAGAGCGAGCGCGCCACGTCCTGCGTCTCGAACGCTTCGACGACTTCACGCTCGCGCACCGGCGGCACCGCCTGCGCGCCGCTGGCGTTGTCGATGCAGCCCGGCGCGATGCCGAACGTCTCCTGCCACGTCGGATCGTTCGCATCCGCATACGTGATCTCGGCGCTGCCGCTGTCGTAGCCCTGCGGCACACCGGCGATCGCCGCGACGATCACCTGCTGATCCGGCGTGATCGTCTGTTTGGTGTCTTCGACCTGCTGCAGATACTCGACGTAGCGCGACGTCGGCATCATCACCGCGGCACCGTCGTCGACGCCTTCGTTGCCGTCGACGTCCTTGTTCTCCGCGTGGCACTCGTCGTACGTGCCTGGCCCGCCGCTGCAGCTCACACCCGCGTTCCAGCACACCGCGGACGTCGGCGCAGCCGCGGTCGGGTCCGTCCAGAACACCGCCGGATTGCCGCCCTGACCCGCGGACAAGAAGATGGATTCCCACTCGGTCGCGTACGAACAGTCGGTCTCGTCGCTCACGAGCACCACTGCGAGCACCGCCGCAGCACCGACGAATCCGTACGACGGGTCTTGCTCGCTCTCGAAGCGCAGCATCGACTTGTACATCGACTCGAGGTGCGACTCGAAGCCGCAACCATCGATGCCCTGCGGCAACGTGCACGCGAGCGCGTCGGCCAACGCGACACCGTCCGGGAGATTCGTGACCGTGCCGTGCTCGAGCCACGGCCGTGGCCGCAGCTCCGGATCGCGCTCCGTCGCCGTGGGCACGATCTCGATCGCATCGAGCGCACACACGTCGAGGCACGCGGTCTCGCTCGCGTCCGCAGGTGGGTCGCCGTTGAAGACGAACCCGCCGGTGCGCTCGCGGCACGACGAGAGCACCAAGCTGCCGGACTCCGGCGTCGTCGTGCCGCACCACGGATTGCCGTTGTCCGTCGTGGTGATCGCGATGCGCACGTTCGTGTCACCCAACGCGTCGACGAACGCACTGGTGCTCTGCGCGAGCTTGGCCTGCGCCGCGCCCATCGTGCCGCTGTTGTCGACCACGAACAGGATCGCGGCATCGCGATTCGTCGCGATCTGGATCCTTCCATGGTCGCCACCCGTCGTCGTATCCGCGGTGGTCGGATCGCTGGGGTTCGTGCTCGACACCGTCGCCTCGCCGGTCGAGCTCGCGTCACCGCCTTCGCTGCTCACCTGCGGTCCACACCCCAACACCGCCACGCCCAGCGTGCAGCCAGCCCACCAACGCTTCATGTCGATGAAGCTAGCACGATGCCGTGGCCTTGCTAGGCTTCGCGATCTCGTGCGGCGCTGGATCCTGCTCGTCGTTGCGATCGGTTCCGTCGCCCTCGCGACTCGTATTGCGCAGTCGCGTGCACGACCGCGGCCGCTCGCGCACTTCGGTGCGTGCGACTTCGACTTTCCGGTCGGTCCACCCGACGCGGTGGGTTATTACGACGCGCAGCCTTTCGGCACGAACGCTCATCTGGGCAACGACTGGAACGGCAACGGTGGCGGCGACTCGGATCTCGGCGATCCGGTGTTCGCGATCGCCGACGGTCGTGTGGTTGCGGCGGGCGATCTCGGCGGCGGCTGGGGTCGAGTCGTGCGCGTCACCCATCGCTGCAGCCTCCAGCACGTCGAAGCGATCTACGCCCACTTCGATGCGATCGAGGTCGAAGTCGGCACGCTGGTGGCCCGAGGCGCGCGCATCGGGACGATCGGCACCGCCGGTGGACAGTACCCCGCGCACCTGCACTTCGAGCTGCGCACCGCGATCGCGCGGCCGATCGGCGAAGGGTACGGCGAACCGGTCGCACGTCAGATCGACGCGACCGCGTTCATCCGCGAACACCGACCCGAGTGAATCAGCCGAACGTGAACGCGAGATAGACGCCCAGCCCACCGATGAGCGCGAGCGCGACCGCACCGATCGCGAGCACCATCGGCGAGATGCCGTGGGCCGCATGCGCTTCGATCGCGTGGTGGCTGTGCTCGCCCGAGCTCTCGGCCGCCTTGTCGCTGCTGCCCGCGAGCGCCTTGCCGAAGTCGCGCATGCTGGGATAGCGCTGCGCCGGTTCCTTGCGCATCGCCTTGAGCACCACGTTGTCGACCCACTCGGGTACCTCGCGGTTGAGCATGCTCGGCGGACGCGGCGTCTCGTTGAGGTGCTTGTAGATGACGTCGTACTCGTTGTTGCCGGAAAACGGCGGACGTCCGGTGAGCAACGCGTAGCACGTGGCTCCGAGCGAGTAGATGTCGGCGAGATGATCGACGTGGCGACCCTGCGCTTGCTCGGGCGCCATGAAATCCGGCGTGCCCATGACGACACCGGTCTGCGTGACGATGCTGTCGGTGGGATTGGCCAGCCGCGCGATGCCGAAGTCGAGCACCTTGATGAAGTCGGGATCGCCGGCCTGCGTGACGCGATAGAAGTTCGCCGGCTTCACGTCGCGATGGATGATGCCGCTGTCGTGCGCGGCCTGCAGCGCATCGCAGAGCTGCGTCATGATGTTCTGCACGCGCGGCCACGGCAGGCGGCCCTGCTTCTTGAGCAGCGTGCCGAGATCTTCGCCGTCTTCGAGATACTCCATCACGAAGAACACCGCGCCGCTCGGCGTGGTGCCGAAGTCCGTGACGTCGACGATGTGCTTGCTGCCGATCTGACTGGCCGCACGTGCTTCGCGACGGAAGCGACGCACCGCTTCGGGCAAGCGACACAGCGACGGGCGCATCACCTTGATCGCGAGCTTCTTGCCGATCTCGGTATGCTCGGCGAGGAACACCCAGCCCATCGCGCCTTCGCCGATCTTCGACAACAACTTGTAGCGATCGGCGAGCACGCTGCCGACCAGCAGATCGGCCATCGAGCCCACCGCCGGACGATTGCGCGGCGGCTCGGTGCCGGGCGGACGCCCCACCGCACCGCTGCTGCGCGGCACCGGTGTGCGCACCTCCGGGGTCACGCGCGGCGCGGTCTGGTCCGTGCCGCTCGGCGGCGGCGTGGGCTCGCGCGTATCAACCATCTC
>DASZPU010000280.1:0-2779 GCA_035550195.1 Nannocystaceae bacterium | reverse complement strand
CGAGGAGCGTAGGGGCGCAGCCCCTACGATAACTAATGGCCATCCACGCGCAGCTGGTAGAGGAAGTACGGCGGCATGCATACGCCGCCCTTCTCGCTCGTGCGCGCGCAGATGTAGTCGTCGCGGCATGCGTTCGTCTCGTCGCACGCGCGCATGCCTGCCGGTGATGCGCTCGTGCGCACGCACTCGGCGAATGCGGTGCCGGTGGACAGGCAATTGTTGAACGCGTCGAGCTGCGGAATTGCGCCGCACGCTTCGCCGGCTTTCACCTCGCCGCAGCCGACCACGCACATGCCGGCCGGGAAACCGACGCGGTTGTCGTCGCATACGCCCGCGTCGCACGCGAGCAGCTGCTTCTTGGTGATGCGATCCTTCTTTGCGTCACGATTCGTCTTCAGCTCGCCGATCTCGCACGGCGCACCCGCACGACCGTCGCCCGCGGGCAGGCACGTGCCGAGCTCGTCCTCGTCGATCGCGGTGCACACGAGGCCTTCGCTGCACTTCATCGCTGCGAAGCCGGGATCGCCGAGCCCACAGCGCGCGCCCCAGCTGCCGTCGCTCGCATCGGCGAGCGGGCGCGCTTCGTCGGGCGTAACGCCGTCGACGAGCGCGCGCACATAGGCCTCGCGTCGCACCAGCTCGTGCTGCAGATGCGGCGAGATGCCGACCGCGAGCGCGTCGACGCGCGATGCGTCGTGGGGCTCGTCGCCGAGCAGATGGAAGCCCGCGATGCTGCGGCTCTGGTGGCAGCCGTTGCACGCGAGCTCGTCGAGCCGCCGCAGCAACGCGACCGGCGTCGCGATCGTCGTACGTTCGGACAACGAGACGTCCGCGAAGTCCGACGGCGTGAACGTCTGCGAAAACGGTCGGTTCGCCCGCCGCGCGAGCCCCCGTGGCGTCACCGACTCGACACGCGTCGCCAGGAACTTCGTGGGCACGACGACGGTGCCGCGATCGATCGCGTCGAGCGTCGCGGGCTCGCGCAACCACGCGAGCAGCTCGTCGCGCTCGGGCTTGCGCAGGCGCTCGGCGTCGATGGTGTTCTCGAGCGGTTGCGCCACCATCGCGCGCTTGGCCTCGTCGCGCGCGAACACCTGCAAGAGATACCCCGCATGCCCCGCGAGGTCGGGGCGGATCGTCGACGGCCAACGCTGCGTCTGCACGTCGATCTCGATCGACTTCAAGCGCGCGAGCGCGAGCGCTGCCTTCGCGAGCGGCCCTTCGCGCAGCGCCTCGTCGCGCCACGATTTCGCGACGTCACGACAGCCCGCGCCGTCGTCGGGCTGGAAGAACACCACGTTCACCGTCATCGGCAAGCGCGAGCGGATCTCCGCGCCGCGCTTCGGTTTCGCGCGATGGGCCAGGCGATACACCAGCCGCGTCTCGCCGCACGTGCCGGGGTGGAACACGCGGCGATCGATGCGATTCACGACCGCGACGAGCTCGAACCACGCGCGCTCCGACGACAACCACCGCACGTCGAACAAGCGATGCACGTGGCGCAGCCCGACGCCGGCCTTGGCGTCGCTGCGTGCGATCCGGTCGAGCTCGCCCGCGACCGCGCGCACGATCGATCCATAGTAAGGATCGCCGGCCAGCGCCGCGTTGTCGGTCGCGTCGCTTCCGAACGCGACGCTCGCGAAGCCGAGCCCGTCGAGCGCGGCGAGTCGCTCCGGATCGCGCACGATCACGATCGGATCGATCTCCACGATCGGCTCCACCGCCGCCGGCTCGGGCGGCGCGGCGACGACCGGCGCCGCCGTCGGCACGACCGCGGCCGGCTCCGCAGGCGGCGGACGATCGCAGCCCGCTGCCGCGATCGCGAACAGCCACGTCGAGCACCGGCGCACGAGTGCCCGCGATCGTATTACAGTCCCGCGCCCATGGCCGAGCAACTCGAGGTCACCACCACATATCTCGAGATGTTCCAGCGTCCGCGCCGCTCCAAGCCTGCGCCGCCCGAGCACCGTACGCTCGCGCTGCTGCGCGCCGAGCTACCGCCGCTGCACTTCTATCGCTACCTCTACGAGACCGTCGGCGAGCCGTGGCTGTGGTACGAGCGGCGCGCGCTCGGGGACGAAGCGCTCTCGTCGATCGTCCACGATCCGCGCGTCGAGGTCTGCGTGCTCTACGTCGACGGCTGCCCCGGTGGCTTCGCCGAGCTCGACGCGCGCAACTTCCCCGACATCGAGCTGGCGTACTGCGGGCTCGTACCCGAGTTCATCGGCCAAGGCCTCGGCCTCTACCTCATCGACTGTGCGGTCGAGCGCGCGTGGGCGCGCGAGCAGGAACCGTCGCGCGTCTGGGTGCACACCTGCACGCTCGATCATCCGCGCGCGCTGCTGGCCTACCAACACGCGGGCTTCCGGCCCTACAACGAAGAGCTGGGCACGATCGACGATCCGCGCGCCACCGGTGAGATGCGCAGCTGGGCCGTGCGTCACGCCGAGTAGCCGCGCGCGCTCACGACGGCTTCGGCTTGCGCGCGCCGAGGCTCGAGGCGATCGCGAAGATCAGCACCGCCGTCCAGATGCACGCGAACCCGCGCACGTGCACGGGCGTCAGCGGCTCGCCGAACACCATCACCGCGAGCAGGAACTGGCTGCTCGGGGCCAGGTACTGCACGAAGCCCAACGTGCGCAGCGGCAACATGCGGGCCGCGTTCGCGAACCACACCAGCGGCGCGCTGGTGACGACGCCGGTCATCACGAGCAGCACGTCGACGCGCGTCGAGATCGTACCCATCGCCCCCTGGTGTTCGAGTGCGAGCCACACCACC
>DASZPU010000279.1:0-3259 GCA_035550195.1 Nannocystaceae bacterium | reverse complement strand
CGCCGACCAGCCGCGAGCGATCGGGCAGGTTGGCGGGCAAGGGCGGACTCATCCCGGCTCCTCGACCCGGCGTGGCGCGTTCTCGTGCGCGAAGCGCTGGCCACCGCCGTGCAAGAGGTGCTCGGCGAAGCGCTCGGTCATCACCTCGAGCACGCGCTGCTCCGCCGAGTCGGAGTCCTCGGCCTCGAGCACCTCGCGCGCGAGCGCTTCCATGTCGGAGAGCGCCGAGCTGCGGATGATGTTCTTGATCACCGGGATCGCCGAGGGATGCATCGACAGCTCGCGCACGCCGAGCCCGACCAGCACCCAGGTGAAGCGTGGGTCGGCGGCCATCTCACCGCACAGGCTCACGCTGATGCCCGCCGCCTTGCCCGCGGCGCTCACCTTGTGGATGAGCCGCAGGATCGCGGGATGCAGCGGGCGGTAGAGATACGAGACGTCGTCGTTGGTGCGGTCGATCGCGAGCGTGTACTGGATGAGATCGTTGGTGCCGATGCTCATGAAGTCGACGTGCTTCGCGAGCACGTCGGCGACCACCGCCGCGGATGGCATCTCGACCATGATGCCGATGGGCACGTCCTGCGCGTGGGCGATGCGCCGCTCGCTCAGTTCCTCGCGCGCTTCGGCCAGCACTTCGAGCGCGGCCCGGAGCTCGCTCATGCCGGACACCAGCGGCAACATGATGCGCAGCGGTCCGTGCACGGCCGCGCGCAACAGGCCACAGAGCTGGGTGCGGAACATGTCGCGCTCACGCAGCGCGAGCCGCAGCGAGCGCAGCCCCATCGCGGGGTTCTGCTCGCGATCCTGGTAGCGGATGAGTCGCGTGGGCTTGTCGGAGCCGAGATCGAAGGTGCGAAACACCACCGGATACGGTGCGAGCTTGCGCAGCACGTTCTTCGCGTGACGGTAGTGCTCGTCCTCCGTGGGCGGCACCTCGCGATCCATGAACACGAACTCGGTGCGATAGAGGCCGATGCCTTCCGCGCCGTGGAACACCGACGAGCCGATCTCGGCGTCCAGCGCCACGTTCGCGCGCAACACGATGTGCGTGCCGTCGCGCGCGATCGCGGGCAGGCCGTGCTCGCGTTGCACGCGGTCCTCGAACACGTCGTAGCGATCGCGAACGGTCTGCCAGCGCTCGAGCTCCTCGGGCTCGGGGCGGATCACGATGATGCCTTCGATCGCGTCCACGACGACCGGATCGCCGCTCTGCACGTACTCGAGGATGTTCTCCACGCCGACCACGGCGGGGATCTCGAGCGAGCGCGCCATGATCGCGGTGTGGGCCGTCTGTCCGCCGACGCCCGTGACGATCGCGGCCACCTCCGCACGCGCGAGCTCGGCGGTGTCGGCGGGCGAGAGCTCGTGCGCGATGATGACGCTGCCCGCCGGCGGTGCGAACTCGCCGACCTCCTCGCCGCTCATCTGCAAGAGCACGCGGTCGGCGAGAAACGCGATGTCGCTGCCGCGCTCGCGGAAGTAGACGTCGTCGGCCTGTTCCAACGTCTCGCGCACCTCGGTGGCCGCGCGATCGACCGCCCACTCGGCGCTGATGTGCTCGGTCTCGATCAGATCGCGCACGCGCGCGTTGAGATCGGGATCGTGCAGCATGAGCTGCTGGGCCTTGAGGATCTGGCGGTGCTCGCCGTGCGGCAGGCGGTTCTTGATGGCCTCGAGCTGATCCTGGGTGCGATGCAGCGCGGCTTGGAAGCGCTCGAGCTCGGCTTCGACCTCGCTCTCGCCGATCGAGCGCTTCGGCACGTGGAAGCGCCGCGAGTCGATCACCCACGCGCGCCCGATGCCGACGCCGGGGCTCGCCGCCGTGCCCGACAGCGCGACGCGCCCCTCGCTCACGTCTCTCCGAATCCCTCGGCGACCAGCGCAGCGAGTGCGTCGTAGGCCTGCTCGGCCTGCGCGCCCTCGCAGCGCAGCGTGACCTGCGTGCCCTTCGCGGCGGCCAACATCAGCACACCGAGGATGCTCTTCGCGTTGACCTCGCGGTCTTCGACGGCGAGCCACACCTCGCACTCGTACTTGTTGGCGAGCCCGACGAACTTGCTGGCCGCACGCGCGTGCAAGCCGAGCTTGTTCACGATGGTGAGCTGCCCCTGCTTCGCTGCGCTCATCCGCTCGCGCTCACTTCCTCGCTCGGCGATTCACCGGCGCTGATCGACACCGAGCGATGCGCCGCGTCGGCACAGGCCTGGGCGAGCGCCGCGAGCTCGACGCGCGTGCGATCGATGGTCGCGAGCTTGAGCAGCATCGCGAGCGTGAGCCCCGAGACCACCGCGAGTGGATGGCCGAGGCCCTGCTTGCGCGCGCACTGACACGGGCTCGCGCCGAACAGATCGACGAGCACCACGACACCGCGTCCCGCATCCGCGGTGGCGATCGCCTGGCACATCGTCTCGGAGAGGATCGGCGTCTCGCCGAGCCCCGCATCGATCGCGATGACGTGATCGAGGCTGCCCGCGGGCAGGATGGCTCGCGCGGCCGCGAGGAGTTGGCTGGCGGTGCTGCCGTGGCCGACCACGGCGACACCGATCGGTATCGCGTCGCTCATCCCGACCTCCCGACGTCACGATGACGCACCACCACGCGCACCGGCGCTTCGCCACCACTGGCGAGCCGGCGCTTCAGCTCTTCCACCAACGCGACCGAGCGGTGCTGACCGCCGGTGCAACCGATCGCGATGGTGAGATACGAACGACCCTCGGCCGACGAGCGCGGCACCGCGAATCGCACCAGCGACTCGACGATGCGCAAGAGCTCCTGCGCGTCGGGTTGATCGAGCACGAAGCGCGACACGGGCTCGTGCAGCCCCGACAGCGGGCGCAGCTCGGCGTGCTCGAACGGATTCGACAGGAAGCGCGAGTCGAGCACGATGTCGGCCTCGCTGGGCACGCCGCGCTTGTACGCGAACGATTGCAGGACGACGCGCATCGCACCGCTGCCCCCGCCCGCGTAGCGATCGCGGATGAGGTTGCGGAGCTGTCGTCCGGTGAGCGTGCTGGTGTCGATGGTGGTCGTGGCGCGTGCGCGGATCGGCGCGACCGCATCGCGCTCGCGATCGATCGCATCGGGCAGCTCGCCCATCGGATGCATGCGCCGGGTCTCGGCGTAGCGCCGCACCAGCACCTCGCGCGCAGCTTCGATGAACAGCACCTGCACGGTGACGCCGAGCTGCTCGAGCTTCGCCATCACGGCCTCGAACTGGGCGAGGTAGTTGGCCTCGCGCGCATCGACGCACACCGCGATC
>DASZPU010000278.1:0-13722 GCA_035550195.1 Nannocystaceae bacterium | reverse complement strand
ACGACGCGCTCGCGCTGGCGCTGTGGCGGCGCGTGCATGCGCGGCGCGAAGACTTCGAGGTGCAGCTCGCCCGCGATGCCGAGGCGCTGGTCCGGCGCGTCGATGCCGTGCGACCGGCAGCGGTGGTCGTCGAGGTCGCGGACCTGCTCCCGGCTCGTCGCGCGTTCCTGCAAGAGCTGCGTGCCCGCGATCCGGCGCCGCGCGTGCTCGTGCTCGTGCGCGAAGGCGCAGTGATCGGCGACGACGAGCTGCTCGCCGAAGGCGTCGACGCGATCGCGCGCGCGCCGGTCGACGTCGTGTCGCTCATCGAGCTGCTCGAGCTCGTCACGCTCGCGGAGGAGACGATGCGCGGCTCACTGGCCGGCATCGGGTTGCTCGATCTCGTGCAGATGCTCTGCCTCGCGCGCCGCGACGGGGTCGTGCGCGTGGCCACCGAGGACGAGCACGGCGCGATCTGGCTCGAGCAGGGCGAGATCGTGCACGCAGTGTGGGGCGAGCGCGCCGGCATGGACGCGCTCGTGCAGCTCACCACGCTCGACGGCGGCGCGTTCCGTGTGTTCGGTGCGGGTGTCGTGCCCGCGCGTACGATCGCCGATGGCTGGCGCCACGCGTTGATGAACGCGGCGTGTCTCGCCGACGAGCGACGTGCGCACGCCGACGAGCCCGACATCGCGCCGGTCACCGAGCTGCCGCAGCGACCATGGCAGCAGCGCTATCGCGAGCTCACCGAGCTCGGGCTCGCGGCGATGCGCGGTGGTGATCTCGCGGGCGCGCGTCGGCACTGGAACGAAGCGCGCCAGCTGCAGGAGAGTCACGGCAGCGAGCCGGCGCCGCGCGTGCAGGGCATTCCGGCGAGCGCGTGATCACACCGGTTGGCCGAACGGATCGAGCCAGCCACAGCAGTCGGTGACGAAGCCGAGCGGGAATTCGCCGCTGCACAGCTCGGGCGTCGCGGGACAATCGCCGATCTCCGCGCCGTCTTGCCGACACGTGCAGGTCGTGTCGTCGCAGTGGAGCGTGCGGCTCTCGTCGATGATCCCGCAGATCATCTCCCACTCGCAGCCGTCTTGGCCCTCGATGCCGGTGACGCCGTAGCTGCAGCTGTAGAGCATCTCGCACTGCGCTTCGGCGAGTCCTTCCACGGCGCAGGGATCGTACGAGCAGCTCGTCAGCGTGGCGACACACGCGATCACCTGCTCGGTCGCCGCGTCGCAGTCCGCGTCGACGCCGTCGTAGTAGTCGAGCATCTCGAGGCAGTCGCCCGGGCACTCCGGGTACGAGCCCTCGCACGTCGCCTCGTGCTCGCAGTATGCCGCGCAGGTCTGCTCGGGTGTCGTGCCGGCGCCGCCGCTCGTGTCGGTCGTCGCCGGTGCGCCGCTCGATGTGCTGCTCTCGCTCGACGAGCTGGTCGCGTCGGAGCTCGCGGCCATGCCGTCGTCGAGGTCCACCGGTTGCACGCACGCGCCGGTCGGCAGTGCGAGCGCGAAGAGAGTTCGGATCGATCGTGTCATCTCGAACGAAGAGTGTCCGGATCGGTCGCGTTCTCGTCGGCTCGACAACCGCGACGAACCGCATCGGCGGAGGGCGAGCCGGGATGTGCGGCGAGGAACGCTCGCGCTTCGCCGCGCGCCTGCGCCGACTTGCTCGCGTGGCACAGCGCTTCGATGCGCAGCGCCCAGCGCGTGTCGGCGAGCGGGCTGTTCGCGAAACGCTGCGCGTGCTCGTCGGTCAACGTGAGCGCGCGCGCAGGCTCGCCGCGCTCGAGCGCTGCGATCGCCGCGGCGAGCAGCGCGTTGCCGTCTTCGTGGAGCTCCGGTGCGCGCGGACGCTCCACCCGTCGCACGGGCGTCGGCGTCGGCTCGCGGGTCGCGATCACGGACGGTGCGGGCGCGCGCGGCGGTGACGCGACGGCGGGCAACGGCGCTGCACCGATTTCGGGCGCCACGATCGTCGCGGGTGCGATCGCGGCCGCGCGTGGCGCTTCGCTCGCGCCCATGATCGCGGCGCCGATCGACAAAGGTGCGATCGCGACGGCGAGGCGCGCGAGCCCGAGCCCGCCGAGCCACGCCGGCGGCTTGCCGATCATCGCGACGAACGCGAGCCAGCTCTTCGTGCTCGCGCGGGGCTCGTCGCTGCGCACGCGACAGAGCGCGGCGAAGAGGTCGTCGGGCGCCGACTCGGCGACGCGTCCCCGCAAGAGCCGCAATCGGGCGTACACCAGGCCCGGTCGCATCGCGATCGCTTCCGCGATCTCGGGACCGGAGAGGCCGAGCAGCTCGGAGAGCACGAACACCTCGCGATCGCGCTCGTCGAGCTGCGCGAGGAATCGATCGAGCGTGTGCAGTGCATCGAGCGTCTGCGGCGAGATCGAGGCCACCGCATCGCGTGCGGCCTCGTGCTTGCGCGCGACCCGACGCGCACCACGGCGGTAGTTGCTCGCGACGCGGCGCGCGATGCCGTACAGCCACGCACGCGTCGAGCTGCCACGCATGCCGTCGCGCTTGCGGTACGCGATGACGAACGTGTCCTGCACCGCATCGCCTTGCTCGGCCACCGAGACACCGAAGCGCTCGACCGCGCGACACACGAAGCCGTAGTGCGCGCGGTAGAAGCCGCGGAACCCCGCAGGTCCCTCGGCCTCGATCTGTGTGGCTTCAGCGCGCACCGCCCGAACCACCAGTGTCCGCGATCGCGGGGTTTTTTCGCCCGCGTCGATCATTGCGTCGTCCGAGCGGGATTTCGAGGCCCAGCGACCAGCGCAGCGACACCGGGAGCTGGCGGAAGGCCACCTGCCCGTCGATGCGGAACCGGCTGCCTGCGACGCGCACCACCATCTCCGCGCCGAGCCACAGCCGCACGGGCCCCACCGTGTACGCGACGCCGATGCCGACGAGGGGTCCCGCCCATGTCGTGTGCAACGTCTTGCGCGGCGAGATCTTGCGGTTGTCGACGCGCACCGTGCCGGCTTCGAAGCCGGCGCACAGCGGCAGCTCCAGCGCGTTGCGACGTGCGACCCAACAGCCGCGCGCACCGATCGCGCCGGCTTGGAAGAGCCCGCCGCGTTTGTCGGGCAAGCCGCGTCGACGCGGTGCGAGGTAGAGCCCGTAGAGCTCCGCGCGTGCGCGTCGCCAATCGAGCCCGAGCGTGAGGCGTGCACCACCGGTGATCACACCGAGCGCACCGATCTCGCCGAGCCCTTCGATGCGCGCGAACGGATCGCCCGGTGGTGGCCGACGCAGCGTCGGTGCCGGCGTGGGTGGTGGCGCATCCACGATCGTCGGCGCGACCGGCTCGTGCTCCGACGTCGCCGCAGCGGCGGGCGCCGGGGCAGCAGGCGTCGGCGTGGGCTCGGTCATCGCGGCCTCGACACCGTTGCGCAGCGCGACCGCGACGACGATCGCGGTGCTCTCCGCGAGCTCGTCGCACGAAGGTGCGCTCATCGTGCGCACGTGCGTACGCTCCGCGAACGTGGTGGTGAGCACGAGCGCGAAGCCGTCGTCGTCGTGCACGACCTCGCCGTTCACGATCGCGACCCCGTCACCGCCGCGTTCATCCCCGCGCAGCGCAGCGATGCGCATGCGGAGCGCATCGACGGCGGGACACTCCGCGGGCGCATGCCACTGCAGCTCGTAGTCCGCGGGCACCGGTGGCGGCGGCACGGCGGGCTCGGCCAGCGCGAGGGCGAACAGCAGCACCATCAGCGATCCGGACGCGAGCGCTCGAACGCGAGCTGGGCGTTGAGCGTCGCCTCTTCGACGTCGAGCTTGCGCCGCGCGACCTGCATCTGCAGGTCGAGCTCGATCTCTTGCTTGCGCAGCAGATCCCGCGACGTGCGCTCGGTGATGCGCACGATCGCTTCGGCATCGAGCACGTTGCCGGGATCGTGCATCTCCAGCGGCAGCTGCTCGAGCCGCGTGAACGCCATGTCCTGCAGCACGAAGCCGTTCAGGTCGGTGCCGATGACCTCGATGACCTTGTCGCGCAGCTCGTCGCGACGACGATGGAGCTCGTCTTGATGGAACTGCGCGAGCACGGTGGCGATCGCATCGCCGAACTTCGCGGCGAAGAGCTCCTGCAGCGCTTCGCGATCGCCGGCGCGCCGGGTGCCGAGGCTCTGCACGACCTTCAGCACGTCGTCGGCGGTGCGGTTGATCGCGATCATGAACTCGGCGCGCACGTCGGCACGGACGCGGTCGTAGCAGCGCACCGCGTCCTTGCCCTCGCACGCGACCGCGATGGTGTGCACCGAGCAATCGATCAGCTCACCGCGCGCGATGAACGGGATCACGGTGCTGTCGGCGAAGCTCACCCGCGACTCGCGACCGCTGCCGTGGACGACCAGGGCGAAGCCCGGCGGCACGCGCACGCGCGCCTTCACGAACAGTGCGAGACCCAGCCCGCCCACGATCACGAGCATCGCAGCACCAACGAGCGCGATGGTGAGCGCTTCCATGCCCCCGGGATGATACCCCCGAGGACTCGTGCTCGATCAACTGACCTGCAGCGCGAGCCCGTCGAGCACGGCCTCGATGCGCTCGCGCGGCACCGGCTTCATGAGGTGCTCGTCGAATCCCACCGCGAGCGCGCGCTCGCGATCGGACGCTTGCCCATACCCCGTCACCGCGACCATGCGGATGGTGTCGAGGCCCGGGCAGCGTCGCAGCTCGCGGGCCAGCTCGTAGCCGTCCATCACCGGCAAGCCGATGTCGAGCACGGCGATCTGCGGCATCAGCTCGCGCGCGAGTCGGAGCGCGTGCGGACCATCGCCGGCGATCGCGGTCTCGTACCCCGCCATGTGGAGGATCTCCGCGAGCAAGCACGCCGCGTCTTCGTTGTCGTCGACCACGAGCACACGGATCGCGGCGCGCCGTCGCGCGGTGCGTGCAGCCTCGAGATCGAGCGGTGCGTCGGCGCAGGCCTGCAGCGCGAGCGGCAAGCGCACCGTGAACTCGCTCCCGCGACCGATGCCATCGCTGCGCACGCCGACCGTGCCGCCGTGCATCGCGACCAACGAGCGCACGATCGCGAGCCCGAGCCCGAGCCCCGCGTGCGTGTGCGGGGCGCGATGCTGCCCCTGCACGAACGCGTCGAACAACGTGGGCATCAACGCGGGCGCGATGCCCATGCCGGAGTCGCGCACGCTCAGCTCGACGAATCCGCCTTCACGGCTCGCGCGTACTTCGACCAGCCCGCCGGGCTCGGTGTACTTCGCGGCGTTCATCAGCAGGTTGTGCACGACCTGCGCGAGCCGGTGCTCGTCGCCATCGACGAGCAGACCATTGCGCTCGATCGTGGTCACGAGTCGATGGCGACGCTCCTCGAGCAGTGGGCTCGCCATCTCGACCGCCTTTGCGACGACGTCGGAGATCTGCAGCGGCTGCAATCGCAACGACAGCTTGCCCTGGGTGATGCGCGAGACATCGAGCAGATCGTCGACCAGGTGCACCATGTGCTTCACCTGGCGCTCGATGATCGTGCGCTCCTTCCAGACCGTCTGACCCAGTCGCAGTCGCATCAGCTCGAGTGCGGTGAGGATGGGTGACAGCGGGTTGCGCAGCTCGTGCCCGAGCATTGCGAGGAACTGATCCTTCGCGGAGCTCGCCGCTTCGGCGCGCTCGCGATCACGACGGGCTTCCTCGAGCGACTCCTTGAGCCGGCGCTCGCTCTCCTCGAGCTGCTCCTGCTTGCGCTTCACATCACGCAGCGATGCACGCAGCTCGCGCTCGATGTTCTTGCGCTGACCGATGTCGGCCGCGAGCGCGCGCACCTCGAGCCCTTCGCGCTCGGGGCCGTTCTGCACGAGCACGTGGCCGTGGCACTCGCAGACCTCGCGCACGTCGCCGACGCGCGAGAACTCGGCGATCGAGTACGCACACAAGAGCGACAGCCGGCGCTTGCGTTGCAGCTCGCTCCACAGCTGCTCGAGCACCAGCGTCGCTTCGCGTTCGCCGTCGCGCCACAGCACGTCCACCATCTCGCCGAACGCACGCGAGCGACCGGTGCTGCCGGCTGCGGTCGCGCGATCGAGCGCGCCGCCGATCTCCGTGCGAAATGCCACGGGATCGGGCAGGCCACCGTGCATGAACGTCCGCAGCACTCCGATCGCATCGAGCACGATCAGCTGACCGCCGCGCATCACTGCGTCGGGATCGATGCCACGCGCCGCGAGCGCCCCGAGAAAGCAGCGGCGGTGCGCAGGCGTGACGATCACCACGACGCCGTCGCCGTTCCACAGCCCATGCTCTGCGAAGTCCGCGACGACCTCACCGAGCCCCTGATCGGAGTCGTAGAATTGCACGGCGTGCTCCGCCGCGTGCTCGTCGGGCGGCGGTACGAACGGGAGGAGATCGGTGGAGGTCTCGAGCGTGAGGGCCGACATCGCGGTTCGTCCCGTCGGGCGCAGCGCCGCAAACGATGCGCGTGCAGTCTTCGCAACGTTTCGTGCCCGGCAAGTGCGAGCGGTGGTCGGCTGACGGTCGCGCTCGCCGGGCGACGCTCTGCTGACGATCGTCGAGTGGCTGACGTGTGCGTCGGATCAGCGGCCATCGGATCGATTTCCGCAGATGTCGGAGATCAAACCCGGATCGCCGGACGTGCGCGCGCGCCTCGGATGGACTGGCCCATGCACTGCGTCGGGACGCTTCCCCATGACCGGCACATTCACCCTCCAATACAAGCGAACGCGCGAGGACGCGCCCCAGCATTCCGACCTCCCCGAGGGGCGCGTGCGTCTGGTCGGTGAGCCCAAGGTCGGCGAGCGCCTCGTGATCGTGGCCGCCGATGCCGGTGGCGTCGTGCAGACCAGCACCGTCCGCGGCGTGATGGCCACCCCGCGTGGCCTCGTCGTCCAGACCGCGAACAGCCTCTATACGCTGGTCAGCATCGCGGCCGAGTCCCAGGCGGCGTGACGCTCGGCGGCGACGCCTTGTGGCGTCGCGAGGTTCGTGCTCCGATCCGCGCGCGACGGATCCGCGACGAGAAGGATGGCGGCGATGGCTGCGGCTGATCGGGCGCCCGCTCGCGGTGGCGACGATCGCTGCGCTCTTCGGATGGCTACTGTTGCGAGGCGACCGCGCGCGACGGCGCAGCTCGGATGCAGCCGCGCCCGCGGAGGTCGCGACGACGGCACCGGCGAAACAGTGGTCACCGCGCGCGCAGAAGGAGCCTGCGCCGGGCTGCACGCCCGAGGCGTCGACGACGTGTACCGACGGTGACGTCTGGTGGGTCGACAGCTGCGGCGAGACGTATGCGCGGGCGCACGACTGCGGTGCGCGACGTTGTGTCGACGGCGCGTGCGAGGCCGCGAGCCCGGGTGGTTGTGGTGACGTCACTGCGCTCGGATCGTGTCGTCGCGACGTCGCGCAGATCTGCCAGGTCGATCGCGTGATCGAGATCGACTGCCACGCGCAGGGCAAGCGCTGCGTGATGGCGGACGACGGACCGATCTGTCGCGAGCGCACGGCCGACGATTGCCCCGCGGATGCGAAGGCGGCGTGTCGCGGCAGCACGCTGCGTGCCTGCGAAGAGGGCGTGTGGCAGAGCTACGACTGCGACGCGCTCGGCGGCACGTGCGAGACCGACGGCGGCCACGCGCGCTGCGTGTTCGCGCTGCCGCCCGCGGGGCCCGATTGCGGTCCGTGCGGGTGCACGCCGGCGCTCGGGGCCGAGGTGTGCAACGGTCGCGACGACGACGGCGACGGTACGGTCGACGAAGACGCGCCGTGCGATGCGGTGCCGATCGCGATGTTCGTGGTCGGCGACGATCGCGGTGCGAGCAGCTATTCCGACGACGACGTGCGCGAAGCGGTCGCCGAGCTCGACACCGCATTCGCGCGCGACGACGGGCTGGCCCTGACCTTCGAGCTCCTCGAGATCGTGCGGATCTCGGACTCGTCCGCGCTCGAGCTCGACATGAACGACGTGGATCGCTTGATCCGCACCAACGCGCTCGGCGTCACATCCGACGATTTCTACGTGCCGGTGCTCATGACCGACGTCGTGCTCGCGCAGGGCGTGCCGCGGCCGGGCATCTCCACGGTGCCCAACGGTGCGTGTGGCGGACAGCGGCGCGTGTGGCAGCGACAACCGGTGGTCGGCATCGTCGCGATCGCGAAGGAGCGCTGGCCGACCACGCTCGCGCACGAGCTGGGGCACTTCCTCGGGCTGTGCCACACCCACGAGTCGCCGCCGATCGTCGAGCAGGTGCAGCAAGGCGCGGGCGAGCTCGTCGACGCGCCGTCGTGCAACGCGAGCTGTCCCGACGATCCCGATGGGTTGTGCGACACCGTCGAGGATCCGGGGCCGGAGACGTGCGCCGTGGATGGCGAGTGCGCGATCCGTTGCGCGAATGGTGATCGCCCCGATCCGCACAACATGATGGCGTACTACCCCCAGTGCCGCACGCTCTTCTCGCGCGAGCAGGCGCTGCTCATGCGGCGCTCGCTCGCGTTGCGTCGCGGTTGGCACGAGTGTGCGTACGGCGACGGCTGCACCTGCACGCCCGAGGCGCAGGATTGTCCCGAGGAGATGAGCTGCCGTCCGTTCGTCGGCAAGCCCGACGGCGACACGCAGTGGCGCTGCGATCTCGACGGTGCATCGCTGCCCGGCGGCAAGTGCAACGAAGGTGGCGAGTGCGGACGCGGATCGATCTGCGTGCACGTCGACGGCGGCGACGGACGCTGCGCGCGAACATGTGCACCCGGCGTGCTGCCCTGCGAGTGCGCCCCGATCGACAGCCCAGCCGTGTCGGTGTGCAAAGACGATCTGCGCGTCAGTGGCGAAGGGTCTTGAGCCGGATCCAGCCCCACGCGAACGACCAGTCTTCGCGCGCGATGATGCCGAGCGCGCTGCCGAGCGCGGAGAAGATGCCGAGCACGATCGCGGCTTGGGCGAGCAGCGACGGCACCGGCGACCAGTCGACGAAGTGGCGGAACACCAACGCTCCCGCGACGCCGACCAGCGCGACCGCGAGCACCTTCGAGTAGGCGACGAGCGGGAAGATCTCGCGCAGTGCGAGCCCGCTCGCGCGCGCGATGCACCAGCAGTAGTAGATGATCATCGGGATGAACGCGAAGAAGGCCGCCATCGCGGGGCCGACGAAGCCGAGCCACCACAACAGCGGCAACGCGAGGATCAGGTTGCTCGCGAACGACAAGAGCGCGGCCTGCAGCACGAAGCGCGGGCGACCGGCGGAGACGATCACGGTGCCGAAGGCCGCGACGCGTCCGACGCCCATCAACGCCGACCAACGCAGCACGTCGGCGGCGCGGGCGTACTCCGGTGTAAAGAGGATTGCGACGAGGTCGTCGGCGGCCACCACGAACACGAGCGTGACCGGTACGACGAGCAGCGAGACCTTGCCGATCGACTCTCGCCACATCGCGATCGCTACGCGCGGCTTGCCGGCGCCGAAGAGCTCGACCATGCGCGGCGCGAGTGCAGCACCCACGAGATACGGCACCTGCGTGACGATCGGTATCTGCCAACCGCCGGCTTGATACTCCGCGAACGCGACGTCGGCGAACGTCGACAGGATGAGGAATGCGCCGAGGCGATGGTTGAGCACCGACACGATGTCGGTGAGGCCGAGCGGCACGCCGAAGCGGAAGAGCTGGCCGACCGTGACCGTCGCAGCGACGCGCGGCACGCTGCCGTAGAGCCGTCGCAGCTGCCACTGCAGGAACACGAGCTCGATCACCGCGAGCACGACGAGCGCACCCGCGACCGCCCATGCGTCGAGCCCGAACGCGACCGGCAACAGCGTCGAGAGGCTCATGCCGAGCGAGCGCAGCACGCCGTAGCCCGCAGCCGGGCGCGGGCTGTTCTCGACGACGAGCAGGTTGGGCAGCACGCGCGACGGGAGATCGCCGAGCGGTACGAGCGCGACCAGCATCAACGGCTCGAGCGATGTGACCTGCGAGGGATCGACCGACGAGATCGCGGTGAGGACGTCGCGGCCGAACATGCCGATGAAGAACATCAGCACGCCCGCGACGACGCCCAGCATCATCATGGTCCCGATCACGCGGCGCGCCATCGCGGCTCGCTGTGCGCGCGGCTTGCCGGGCAGGAAGTAGGTCACCGTGCTCGGAAAGCCGGTGAGCACGATCAGCGAGGTGGTGTTGTAGATGAGCAAGAGGCTCATCAGCGTCGCGACCTCGCCCTTGCCGACGAGGCGCACGATCACGAGCGGCACGATCACTTCGGCGAGCGTGGCGAGCACGTTGCCGAGCACGAGCACACCGGCGGCCTGCGAGGTGGAGATCCGCGGGCGACTGCCGGAGAGCTCGGGCTCGTCGCTCATCGCTCCGCCAACATCTCGCGGAAGAGCCCGACCAGCTGATCGGCATGGGCGGCCCAGGTGTGGCGCTCGAGCACGCGTGCGCGCCCGCGATCCGCGAGCGCGCGTGCAAAGCTACGATCGTCTTGCAGCCGCGCGATGGCGGCGGCGAGCTGCTGCACGTCGCCGGGCTCGAACAGCAACAGATGCTCGCCGTCGTCGAAGAGCGCGGAGATGTTGCCCGCGCGGATCGTGATGGTGGGCTTGCCGAGCGCCATCGTCTCGAACACCTTGAGCGGATCGAGCGAGAACCCGTGGGTGCGCGACGGGCCGTGCAGCTCGGGGCGGAACGGCGCGACGCAGCAGTCGGCGGCGGCGAGCAAGCGCGGCACCTGTTCGTAGGGCACCGCGCCGGTGAACACGAAGCGATCGGCGAGGCCGCGCGCTGCGACGTCGCGCGCGAGCGCGGCACGACCGTCACCGTCACCGACCAAGAGGAATCGTACGTCGCGATCGCGCAGCTGCTCGGCCGCATCGGCGAGCAGCTCGACGCCGTGCCAGGGCTTGAACGAGCCGCTGTAACCGACGACGAACGACGCGCCGAGCCCGAGCTCGCGACGTGCGGGCGCACCGTCGATCGCCGCGTCGAAGACGTCCGGGTTGGCGCCCCAGCTCACCTTCACTGCTTTGTTGCGCACCGGTGCGGGCACGATGTCGAGCCGCGTCGCGACCAGTCGACGCGCGCGCACCAGCGACAGCCAGCTGTAGCGTTGATCGAGCACCATGGTGAGATGCGGTACGCGTAGCGCGAGACCGATCATCGCACCGAGGCCGTACGCGGTGCAGCGTTCGTAGATCACCTCGGGTCCGAACGCGCGCGCGGCCGCGAGCGCGCGCGGCAACGAGCGCACGGCATCGGCGTGGCGCAACGCGGCCGGGAAGCGTCGCAGCGGACGCCCGACGCCCGCGGTGCCCTCGGCGTGGGAGCCCTCGCGCGCGAGCAAGAGCACGTCGCCATGCCGCCGCAGCCCGCCGACGAGCTCCTGCACGTGGGTCGATCCACCGTGGCTGTCGGGCAGCAGGATGTCGGGCGCGACGACGAGGATCCGCATGAAAGAGGGGCGGCGAAGTCTAGCCCTCGCGGCCGTGGTTGTCGCTCGCGCAGCGTCTTGGATCCGTCGGCGGGCCAACGCGACGATCTGCTATGGTCCGCGCCACACGTCATGGGCGTCGCACGCACGATCAAGCGCACGTTGGCGGAGCTGCGCGACCGCGCCGCAGGCCTGTCGCGGCGCGTGCACCGACAAGTGCCCTGTCACGGCCTCGGCAGCGAGTACGGCCGCCACACCGTGTGCACCGAGCAGCTCGGCGCGAACAGCATCATCTATTCGTTCGGGCTCGGCGAGGACATCAGCTTCGACCTCGAGCTGATCGAGCGCACCGGCGCCACCGTGTACGGCTTCGATCCCACGCCGCGATCGATCGCGTGGGTGAAACAGCAGGCCGTGCCGGATCGTTTCGTGCTCGGCGAGTACGGCATCGCGGCCCACGACGGCGTCGTGCGCTTCCATGCGCCCGCGGATCCCACGCACATCTCGCACTCGCTGCTCGACGAGCGCAAGGGCAGCGGCGGCACCATCGAGGTCGAAGTGCGGCGCCTCTCCACCATCATGCAGCAGCACGGTCACGAGCGCCTCGATGTGCTCAAGCTCGACGTCGAGGGCGCCGAGTACGACGTGCTCGATCAGATCCTCGCCGAGCGCACGCCGATCGATCAGCTGCTCATCGAGTTCCACCACCAGTTCGCCAGCATCCCCGCGAAGCGCACCGTCGACATGATCGCGAAGCTGCACGCGGCGGGCTACGACGTCTTCCACGTCGCGGAGAACCTGCGCGAGTTCTCGTTGGTCAAGGGACAGACGCGGTGAGCGCTGCGCCGCTGGTCCTCGCCACACTGAACTTCCCGCCCGCGATCGGGGGCATCGAGAGCCTCTCGGCCGCGCTCGCGGGTGCGCTGGTCGACGCGGGCGTCGAGCTGAGCGTGCTCGCGCCCGCGCACGCGGATGCGTCGGCGTTCGATCGCACGCTGCCCTACGAGGTCACGCGCTTCGTCGGTGGACGCGTGCGTCACTTCGGGCTCACCGCGGCGCTCGAGCGCGCATTGGTGCGCGGACCGGATCGCGTGCTCTTCATGCAGTGGACGGGCGCGACGATGGCGATGGCGATGCGCGGCCTCGTGCGTGCGCCGCGACGCGTCGCGATGGTGTGCCACGGCAAGGAGATGCTGGTGAACGTGCACGGCTCGCCCGCGACGCCGTGGCACAACTGGGCGCGTCGCACGGTGCTGCGCATGGCCGATCCGTTGTTCGCGGTGAGCCGCTTCACTGCGTCGCGGGCGATCGCGTTGGGCGTCGATCCCGAGCGCGTGTGCGTGCTGAATCCCGGCGTCGATCTGCAGCGCTTTCGTCCGATCGCGGACGAGCCGGACGCGCCCGAATTCGAGGGTCACCGCGGTCCTCGGCTCGTGACCGTCACGCGGCTCGTGCCACGCAAGGGCGTCGACACGGTGATCGAAGCGCTCGCGAAGCTGCCCGCGAACGTGCGCTACTTCGTCGGCGGTGACGGGCCCGATCGCGCGCGCTTGCTCGCGCTCGCGGAGCAACACGGCGTCGCGGATCGCGTGCGACTGCTCGGCCGCGTGCCCGACGATCGCATCGCGCCGCTCTATCGCCACGCGGACTGGGTGTTGCTGGTGAGCCGACAGCAAGAGCTCGCCGGCGACGTCGAAGGCTTCGGCATGGTACTGCTCGAGGCGCAGGCATGCGGCACGCCGGTCGTCGGCGGCGATGCGGGCGGCATCCCCGATGCGCTACGCGACGGCACCACCGGCGTGCTCGTACCGCCGGGCGATCCGTCGGCGCTCGCCCAACGACTCGCGCCGCTGCTCGTCGAGCGTTCCACGCGCGATCGCTACGCCGCCGCCGCGCTCGCGCACGCACGCAGCTGCAGCTGGGATCGCGTCGCGCAGATCGTGATCGACCGCTTCTAGTCCTGCGTGCCGCGCCACTCGCAGAAGTCGGTCCACGCGTGCTCGGCCTCGGTGTCGTCCTGCACGTTCGCCTGCGGGCAGGCCTCGTCGGCGCGCCAGTCCTTCCCGCCGAGCGACTCGTGCGCGCGGAAGATCTCGTAGCCGCCGTCGCTGGCCTTGAACACGATCGGCTGCACGCATGCGTCGCCGGCCTGTTCCTGCAGCTCGTCGTTGAGCGCGACGATCGTCCGGTACATCGCGTCGGTGCTCGAGTTCCAGCAGCAGGTCTTCGACTGCTCGTAGTCGAGCTCGGCGAAGATGTAGTCGTCGAGGATGCGGTGCTCGGCATCGACGTCGGCCGCGCTCGATCCGAACGACTCCGCCATCACCGTGTAGAGCTCCTCGAACGCGTCCT
>DASZPU010000277.1:0-2626 GCA_035550195.1 Nannocystaceae bacterium | reverse complement strand
TCCAGCCCGGCATAGCGGATGCACATGCGCGGCGACTGCAGCCGCGACGCGGCCACCCACGCGTCGTCGAGCGCGCTGGGCTCGACGCTCTCGAGCACGCCGATGAGCGCGCGCAGCTCGGCGAGATGCGCATCGAGACATTGCAGCCGTCGTGCGTACAGCTCTTCCGACGCATCGCCGCGCACGCGCGTCGCTTCGCAGGCCTCGACCTGCAGCTGCGCCCAGCCGCGCGTCCACGCATCGAACGTGTCCGCGACCGCGCGCCAGTTGTCCGCGGCGTACTTGCGACCGCTGGCAGTGAACGCGCGCTCGAGCTCGATGCGGCGCTCCTGATCCCAGATGCCCGCGAGCCCGACGTCACCGGCGGCGCAGCGTTCTTGCGTGGCCGCAGCCCACCACGCGACACCCGACGCGGCGCCACCGAGCACACCGACGAGCGCGAGCCCACGCTGCCAGCGTCGACGGCTCGCGGCCGGATCGCGATCGAGCTCGCGCAGCAGCTTCTCCATCGACGACCAGCGATCGCCGGGTTTCACCGCGAGCCCGCGCACGACGACGGCGCGCAACCATGACGGCACCTCGTTGCCCACCGGTGCGTTGCGCAGCCGACCCTCGACCATCTCGGTCGCGATCGCACCGCGTTGCTCGCCGGCGTACGGACGCTCGCCGTAGAGCGCCTCGTAGAGCGCGACGCAGAACGAGAACTCGTCGCTGCGAGGATCCGGCGCCTCGCCGACCAGCACCTCGGGCGCGGCGTATTCGGTGGTGCCACCGATCTCGCGCGACGGCTCGTCCGCGAGCGCGGGCAGCCCCAACGTCTCGCGCAAGCGCTCGACCGGCGCGAGATCTTCGGCGTCGTCGATCGCCGCGCGTGCGAGTGCGAAGTCGATGACGCGCACCTGACCGTCACGACCCATCAACACCTTGTCGGGCGTGAAGTCGCGATGCAGCACGCCACCGGCGTGCGCGGCCGCGAGCGCGCGCCCGGCCTCGCGGAAGACGCGAACGACCTCGCGCCACGGGAAGGGCTCGTCGCGCGCTTCGATCCACGTCGAGAGATCGATGCCGTCGAAGAAGTCCATCGCGACGTACACGCCGCCGCTCCACACGCCGACGTCGGTCACCGACACGATGCAGGGATGCGAAAGCCGGCTGACCGCGGCGAGCTCGTCGACGAGCGCGAGCTGTGACTCCGCCGCTTCGGCGTCGTCGGACGGCACCGGCAACAGCCGCAGCGCGAGCTTGCGATCGGCCTCGGGATCGTACGCGGTGTAGATCGGACCGAGCCCGTCTTCGCCGAGCCGACCGAGCAACACATGGCCTGCGATCGTGGTGCCGCGCGGCAGCGCAGCGATGTCGACGAACGGCCCGAGCTCGAACGTCTCTTCGTCGGCGGCCCCGAGCTCGAGGTGCTCCATCGATCCGGAGTCCGCCGGTGGTGGCGGCAGCGGACGGATCCTCACCGCGCGACGCGAATGGATCGGCGTGCCGACCGGCTTCGTGTCCTCGGGCTCGACGTCCTGCGGTGCGTCGTCGTGCTTCGCATCGTCGTCGCGCGCGGCAGGATCTTCGGATGCAGCGCCGGGATCGGCGGGCTTCGGCTCGTCGTCGTCCCCGGACATGCGCCGCGGACTATAGCGCAGCCGCGCCGCCGGACAGCGATCACTCCCAGCCGATCTCGACGGAGAACGAGCCGAGCCCCATCGGGTCGTGGATCTGCTCGGAGCGCAGCTCGCCGCAGCGCGTACGGGTGTTGCGGGCGCCGGTGCGCTCGAACAGCGCTTTCACGTAGCCCTCGAGAATGCCGCCCCACCACCAGTAGAGCTGGTTGGCGATGCCGTGCCGCGTCATGCGGGCCGCACGGCCATCGAGACGCTCGACTTCGACCGTGCCGTGATCGAAATACTGCGCCGAGATCGCGCCCATCTTGCGCACCAACATGTGCGGCGAGACCACGCGCAAGAGCAGGCGATAGATGCCGCGCGCGTCTTCGTGCGCTTGTCGACCGCTCGCGTGCGCGACCGAGTCGCGCGGATTCAGATCGAGCACGTCGGCCGCGGCGATGTCGAGCGCCGCGTGCACGAAGAGGTCGTACCAGCTCGCGGCCAGGATCGGCTGCGAGAGATACTCGCGCACGCGCGGGTCTGCGATCGCTTCGAGCACGGCCGCGCGACCGCCGGGCACCATCCGATCGTAGATCGCCATGCGTGCACGCAAGCCATGCCCCTTCACGCGGAACGGATGGGCGCCGGGCTCGGCGGGCAAGTTGCGGGCCGGAACGCTCCAGTCGGGCATCGGCGGTTCGAAGCTAGCTCAGGCGCGCTCGACCTGCACGCGTGCATCGTTGAACGTCGCACCGCCGCCGAGATCCGCGAGCGTATCGGGGCAGAGCGCGTTGGCAGTCGCGCCGTTCTCGGTGTGGTGCGACCACAAGCCCTTTGCGAGGCACGCGACACCGGGCCGCACCTCGTCGGAGATCACGACGCGGCACACGACCTCACCGAGCTCGTTGAACACGCGCACGCGTGCGCCGTCTTCGAGGCCGCGCTGCGCGGCGTCGTCGGGATGCAACGTGATCGCGGCGGGCCGGCGATCGAGCTGACCGAACGTCGAGCTCACCTGCTTC
>DASZPU010000276.1:0-1935 GCA_035550195.1 Nannocystaceae bacterium | reverse complement strand
CGCTGCCCTTCCTCGAAGCGATGCTGCCGCGTCGCGCCTGGGCTGCGCCGACCGGGCCGGGCCGCTACGTCGCCATGTTCGCGGGCATCGAGCAGAAGAGCTGCGTGCCGTCGGGCAGCGGCACGGGCTACACGATGCCGTCGGGGCTCGCATCGCTCGAAGCGGTGCGCGACAAGGTCAGCATCGTCACCAACCTCGAGATCCCCGCGTCGGGTGCCGGCCCGACGCCACCCGGCGGCAAGGCGAACCCGCACCACGGCAACATCATGATGCCGCTCTTCACCGGGTATCGCTCGACCAACGACAACTACGGCATCCCGACCTCGGCGAGCGCGGATCAGATCGTCGCGGACGTCGTCGGCACCGACACGCACTACAAGTCGCTCGAGTACCGCGCGCAGCCGGACGGCTATCGCGGTGGCGATGCCGGGATCAAGACCGTGATGTCGTACGGCAGCGGCGGCGCGGCCCGGGTGGCGCAGGCGAGCCCGCACCTCGCGTGGGAGTCGATGTTCACCAACTTCACGCCCAGCGATCCCGCGGATCTCGAGGCGCGGGAGAAGTTGCTCGCACGGCGCATCAGCGTGCTCGATCTCGTCGAGTCGCGCGGCGATCGGCTGGTCGCGTCGGTGGGCAACGACGATCGCATGCGACTCGAGCGGCACTTCGACGAGATCCGCGAGCTCGAGAAGCGCCTCGCCGACATCCCCGACACGAGCGGGGCGGGCTGCGAGGCGCTCGCGGATCCCGGCGCCGATCCGGCGCAGAGCAACCACACCAACACCGAGCACGGCGGCTCGGCCGGCTACTCCGACGAGGACGCGCGCGCGCGCCTGTTCGTCGATCTGATCCACATGGCGTTCGTCTGCGATCTCACCCGCGTCGCGACGCTGGTGATCACGATGGAGCAGTCGGTGATGAGCCTCGAGCCGCTGTGGGGCGCGGCCTACGAGATGCACGACGTCACGCACAACGACATCCCCAACCGCCAAGCGGTGTGGGACGGCGTCACGTCGTGGCACGCCGACATCTTCGCGGCGCTCGTGCAGAAGCTCGCCGACACGCCCGATGCGACCGGCGGCACGCTGCTCGACGGCAGCGTGGTGGTGCTGACGAACTCCGGCGGTCCGTCGGGCCACGGCTCCTCCAACATGGCGATGCCGATCGCCGGCATGCCGTCGGTCTTGCGCATGGGCGAGCACATCGTCGCGCCGGGCGGCGCGCATCCGTGCAACGTGTTCCAGACCGCGATGCACGCGCTCGGGATCGATCACGATCTCGGCGAGGTGCCGGGCCGCATCGACGCGTTGCTCGTGTGAACGTATGCTGGTGCGCGTGCACCGTGTGCTCCTCGTCGTCGTGCTCGCAGCCGCCTGCGTGAACGACTATCGCGTGCGCGGCGACGAGAGCAGCAGCAGCAGCAGCGGAAGCACGAGCACTGCAGGCGACACCACGACGTCGACCGGCGGCGACACCACCCAAGGTGGCATGGGCGACACCACCCACGTCGGCATGGGCGACGCGACCGCGGGCGACTTCACCTGCGAGCCGTGCACCGCCGACGATCAGTGCGGCGACGACTGGGATCTCTGCGTGTCGCTCGACGAGGTCGGACCGCACTGTCTGATCTCGTGCCCCGAAGCCGGCTGCCCCGACGGCACCACGTGTCGCATGGTGATGTCGGTCGACGGCGTGACGTTGATGCAGTGCTCGCCGGGCAGCAGTGCGTGCGTGCCCGAGCTCGACACGAGCAGCTCGACCGGGAGCTAGGAGCCTCCTAGCCGACCACGCGCGCGATCAATTGATCCGCGAGATCGTCGGGCGTCGCACCGCTGCCGGTGAGCACGAGCTCGGGTGACGACGGCGCTTCGTAGGGCGCATCGATGCCGGTGAAGCCGGTGATCCGACCGGCGCGCGCCTTCTTGTAGAGCCCCT
>DASZPU010000275.1:0-11304 GCA_035550195.1 Nannocystaceae bacterium | reverse complement strand
TCAAGCACGAGGCGGCGGAATCGCTGCGCGCTGCGGTCGTCGCCGGACGAGAGCGGGGACATCTTCCGGTCGCGCTCGCGCTGCAGACCGCGACGATGTTCCTGCGCGAGCTGTCGGAGGCCGAGGTCGCGCTCGGGCTCGTCGACGACGTGCTCGCGGCGGAGCCCGATCAGAGCGATGCGGTGCTGCTCGGCATCGACGCCGCACGTGCGGCCGGCAAGCACGAGGCGCTGCACGGGCTGCTCGTGCGCGCGGCGGAGCACGATCCGGATCCGACGAAACAGGCGCTGTTGTGGTCGGAAGCCGCGGGCGTCGCGGAGCGCCAGCTCGGCAGGCCCGCGCTCGCGATCGAGGATCTGCAGCGGCAGCTCGAGGCCGACGAGCACGACGGGCGCGCGTGGCAGCAACTGCTGCTCTTGCTCGCGTCGCAGGGCGAGCACGCGCGGCTGGTCGACGCGCTGGGCCGTCGTATCTCGGTGGCGGACGATGCCGAGGAGCGTCGCAGCTTGCGACGCCGGCTCGCGCGCGTGCACGTCGAGCACCTCGACAAGCCCGACGATGCGATCGCGGTGCTCGGCGATGCGCTGAGCGATGCGCCCGACGATCGCGAGACCATCGACGAGCTCGATGCGCTCTTGCGCCGGCTCGAGCGCTGGGACGACGTGCGCGAGAACCTCGAGCGCAAGCTCGACGCCGCGGAGGGCGACGATCGCCTCGCGGTGCTCGAAGAGCTCGCGCGCGTGTCGGAGGATCGACTCGAGGATCCGATCGATGCGATGGAACGCTGGCAGCAGATCCTGGTCGAAGCGCCGGCGCACGCGGTGGCCGAGGCCGCGCTCGAGCGGCTGTACGCCCGCGAGGAACGCTTCGTCGATCTCTCGCAGCTGCTCGAGGAACGCATGGCGCGCTTCCGCGAGCGCGGTGACGTCGAGGCGTATCGTGCGGCGGCTTCGCATCTCGCCGAGCTGCTCGCAGAGAAGCTCGCGAACCCCGAGCGTGCGCAGGAGATCCTTTCGGAGCTGCTCGAGCTCGATCCCGGCTACATCCCGGCGATCATCGCGTTGGCGTCGGTGTACGAGGCGCGCGGCGACGAAGGTGCGATGCGGCTGACGCTGCAGCGCGCGGTGGACTTGAAGCCGACCGGCGCCGTCGGTGCGCAGCTGCACCTGCGGCTCGCACGGCTCGCGACCAGCGACATCGATGCGCGGCGCGATCACCTGAAGACCGCGTTCGGTCTCGATCCCGACAACGCACAGGTGGCCACCGAGCTGCTCGGCATCCATCGCCGGCAGGAGCGCTGGCAGGACGTGTCGGACCTGCTCGAGAAGATGGAAGAGCGTGCGACGGATCCCGAGCGCAAGCGCGAGCTCGCGCTCGAGCGCGTGGATCTGGCGCTCGGTCAGCTCGCGCAGCCCGAGGCGGCACTGCGCGCGCTCGCACCGATCTACCAGCAGGTGCAGGACGACCCGGAGATCAACCGCCGCATCGCCGACGCGCTCTTCAACGCAGAGCGCTACGACGAGGCCGAGGGCATGTACACGTGGCTGGTCGAGGTCGGTCGTCGCGGCAAGCGCACGAAGTCGATCGCGCACCATCTCACGCGGCTGGCCCAGGTCTCCCTGCGTCGCGAGAACCGCGAGCGCGCGCGCGAGCTGCTCAACGAGGCCTACCGCGTCGACACGACCAACGTGGAGACGCTGATCACGTTGGGCGTCTTGCACGAGAGCGAGAGCGAGTGGAAGGACGCGCTCAAGATCTACCGCACGATGCTGCTGCAGAACGCGGATCAATCCGGGTTGCTGCGCCGCGGCGACATCTATATCGGCCTCGCCCGCGCGCACGTGATGCTGCAGGAGAAGCCGAAGGCGAAGGCGATGCTCCGCCGCGGCCTCGAAGAGGACGCGCATCACCCCGAGCTGGGCAAGGAGCTCGCAGCGCTCGAGGAGTGATCGGAGCGCCTCCGAGCGATCGCGGGAAACGGCCGCGTTTTGCGGCTCCGGGCCGACTCAGAGCCCGCTTTCGCGGGACAAAGCCGCGTTCGCTCAGAGCGCCTGGCGGTAGCTCTCCGGGCGCAGCGCGAAGCGTTCGAGCCAGCGCTCGATCTGTTGCGGCGGGCGGTTCATGTCGCGGGCGATGCGATCCGCGTCGCCGCCGGCGCGGCTCAGCTGGCGCACCAGCTCGTCTCTGAGCGCTCGCACTTCGTCGGGGTTCTGCGGCAGGCCGTCGTCTTGCTCGAGCACTTCCGCGAGCGCGTCCGCAGTGAGCGTGCCGTCGCCGCTCGCGAGCAGCGCGGCGGTCGACAGCGTCTGCTGCACCTGACGCACGTTGAACGGCCACGCGCAGCGCAGCAACCGGCGGAACGCGTTCGAGGTGATGCGCGTCGGTCGACCTTCGCGCTGCAGACCGTGCACGAACGCGCGCACGAGCAGGCCCATGTCTTCGCGACGCGAACGCAACGGTGGCAGCTCGGCGACGAAGCCGGAGATCCGCGAGTACAGATCGGGGCGGAAGCGGCCGTCCTCCACCATGCGCTGCAGATCGTGCAGCGTGCTGCAGATCAAGCGCACGTCGAAGCTGCGCGCGGCCTGCTCGCCCATACGCGTCGCTCGACCTTCCGTCAGCGCGAGCAACAGCTTCGCTTGCACGCGCGCCGACAGCTCGCCGAGATCATCGAGCAACAGCGTGCCGCCGTCGGCCTCCTCGAACAGCCCCGGACGATCCGGTGCGCCGAACAACACCACCTCGAGCCGCTCCTCCGACATCGCTCCGAGATGCGCGACGACCAGTGGTCCGCTGCGTCCGCTCACGCGATGGATCGCGCGCGCGAGATACTCCTTGCCGGTGCCGGTCTCGCCGCGGAGCACGATCGGGATCGAGCTCTTCGCGAGGCGATGCAGCGTGCGATGGATGTGATGCAGGTGCGGGCTCGCGGTGCCGGTGGGATCGAGCTCCGCCAAGCGCGGCCCGCCGAGCTTGCGCAGCCCCATCTCGCGCACCATCCAGAACGAGCGCCCGATCTCGAACACGTCGCCGGGACGCAGTCGCACCGTGCCGATGATCCGCTCCGGCCCGACCACCGTGCCGTTGCGACTGTCGAGATCCGAGAGCGAGAAGCGCACGCCGGTCGGGTCGTCGTGCAGCTCGAGATGCGCGTGCTCGCTGCTCACCCAACCGAACGGAATGCCCACGCGCAGCGTCGCGCCGTTCTCTGCCAGCGACAGCCCATCCGCGCCCTCGTCGCGACCGAAGCGGACGTCGCGGATCCCGTCGAGCTGCAGGATGCGTCCCGCGGTGAGGAAGTTGTCTTCGGGCGAGCCGATGCCGATGAGCCATGCCCGCGGTCGCGCGGGCTCCTCGTCGTGCGGCTCGTCCTCGACGAGAGTGTCGGTCAACGGATTGCGCGTCATGGTGTCGTGGCGCCGGCGTGGTCGAGCCGGTGCACGCGTGGTCTCAACTTCGCATGGTAGAGGCCCGCGCCCGCGAAGTAAACCATCGGTCACACGCGCGCGATGGCATGTGTGCGCAGGTGTGGGGGCGTTCCGACCGCACCGCGATCGGCCGCGCTAGCCGCCTTGCTTCTGGGCCGCCGATGCGGACACACACGCGTTGTCCACACGACCGTCGCAATCGTCGTCGAGCTTGTTGCAGATCTCCGCGCCGGGCTGAGTGTTCTGCACGCACCTCGGCTTGCCGTTCACACACTTGTTCGAGCCGGCATTGCACACGCCCTGCTTGCCGGTCGTGCACGACGTCTCCGCCGACGCGATGCTGTCCTCGTCGACCGGACCATCGCAGTCGTCGTCGATGCCGTTGCACGTCTCCGGCTTCGGCTCGACGATCGGCGCATCACAGCGCGAGCTCTTGCCGTCGTCGGCGCAGTGCCACTTGCCCTGCGTGCGGCAAGCTCCCTGCGCACCTTTGTAGAAGCACAACGCACCGTCGCGCTCGAAGCCGTTGTCGACGATGCCGTCGCAATCGTCGTCGAGCTTGTTGCAGCTCTCCGCGCCGGGCAGCGACTGGCTCTCGCACTCGCCCCACGCACCGTCGGCATCGCACGTGCGCACGCCGACCTTGCATGCACCGCGACCGACCGTGCCCTTCGGGCCGGTGTAGCAGTCCTCGGTGACCTTCGGGTGGCACAGCGAAGCGTCACCGAGCCCGCGCTCGCGGTTCTTCTTCTCGAGCACCTGGTCGGACGTGGCGCAGCCGATTCCGGCCGTGATCCCACCCAGGAAGCCCGTGAAAGCAATAAGCAGCACCCCGGTCGCTCGCATGGGACGAGCATACAACGCTTTGGTAGGCTCGGCGCGCAAGCGTGTCGCTGCTCGGCAAGGTCTATCTCGGCGTCAGCTTGGCCATGCTGCTCGTCGGCGTCGCGTGGGCGAGCAACACGTTGCAAGCGAACGCGGCGTGGGTCGAAATCGTGCTCGCCGTACCGCGTTTCGATCTGCTCGAACCGCTCGCGCGAATCCGCTACGAGGTGAACCTCGCCGCGCTGCTCGCTGGCTGGGTCGCTGCGGTGGGAATTCTCGCCGTGCTGGCCATCCGTGCCCCCTTCAAGATCCGCAGCGCCGCGGTCACGCAACGTCGCATCCGCGAGCTCGAGCGCGAGGTGTTGGAGCTGCGCACGCTCCCGCTGCGGCAGCACGAAGAGGACGAGATGCTCGCCGCCGAAGCGCACGTCGATGCCGGCACGCGCAAGGTGATGACCGAGAAGATCCGGGTCGGCGCGCCGGCGCCCGAGGCCGAAGCCGAGGAGGCACCATGACCGCGGTGCTGCTCGCTCTGCTCGCGGCGATCGGTGGCGCGATCGCGGGTTACTTCTACGCCGCACCGCGTCGGCGTGCGCTCGACAGCTTCGCGCGGCGTTCGCGGGTGCTCTACGAGCTGGCCGAGGGCGATCTCGAGAACGTCGCGCTCGAGCTCGAGCAGGTCGCGGAGCGCGAGCCCGGTGATGCGACGGTGTTCCTCGCACTCGGTGCGCTCGATCGTCGGCGCGGTCGCATCGAGCGCGCGAAGGCGATCCACCGCACGGTGCTCGCATCGGCCACCTTGCCGGCGGAGCAGCGCGTTGCCGCGCTCGTCGGGCTCGGTCGTGATCTCTTGGCCCAAGGCAACGAGCGCGCGGCGATCGGCGCGCTGGTGCGCGCGATCAGTCTCGCACCGCGATCGGTCGCGACGCTCGAGTCGCTCGCGATGGCGCTCGAGCAAGCCGGTGCGTGGGAGCGCGCGGCCGCGGCGTGGGAGCGCCACGAGAAGCTCGTCGAAGGTCGACGTCGCCGCGAGAGCCGCCAGGGTCGTGGTCACGCGCTCGCCGGACAAGCCGCCGCCGCGCTCGCCGAAGGCGACGATCGCAAGGCTCGCAAGCTCGCCGAACGTGCGATCGAGCTCGCGCCCGACAGCGGTCACGTGTGGACGACGCGTGCACGCATCGAAGCCAAGTTGGTTTCACGCCCCTCCGGGGCTGGGCGGGGTGATCGCGAGCTCGCGCTCGAAGCCTGGCAGCGCGCGTGGGAGACCGCGCCCGCGGCTGCGTCGGTGATCGCGCCCGAGGCGTGGCGCTGGGCGAGCGAGCACAGTGCGCTCGAGGATCTCTTGGAGCGCATGCTCGCATCGCTGCGCTCGACGCAGAGCGTCGAGCTGGTCACCGCGCTCGCGGAGTACGTCGCGCGGCAGCACCACGATCAGGCCGCGGCGGCGCTCGAGCGCGTCGCGAAGCAGAGCGCCGCGGCGGCGCTGTTGCTCGTGCGGCTGCGACTGTCGCGGGGCCAGCGCGAGTCGGCGCGCGACGCCGCGGTCATCGAGCTCGATCCGCCCGGCCTCATCTGTGGACGCTGCGGCGCCCATGCGCCACGCTTCCGCTTCCGCTGCGATCACTGCGGCGCGTGGGACTCGCTCGCGACGCAGGGCACCACACGACCGGGGGCGGCCACGCCCGCGCTCGCACGCACGCAACGTTCCGCCGCACCAGGGGCACCATGAGCGATCAGCGACAGCCCGACGAGAGCATCGCCGACGGCGGACGTCGACGTTCCGACACGCTGTGGAGCACCGTGCGCAAGCTCGGTCGACGCTGGGGCTATCTCTGCTTCCTCATCGTCGTCGCGATCATCTTCCGCGAGATCCTGCTGCCGTTCGTCTTCGCGTTCCTGCTGGTCTATCTGCTGTCGCCGATCGTCAAGCGCTTGCAGCCGAAGATCGGGCGCGTGCTCGGCGTGATCCTCTGCTACGTCGTCATCCTCGGCTTGCTCGCCGGCTTCTTCGGTGTGCTCTTGCCCGCCGTCGTTCGCGACCTCGCGAAGCTGCGCGACAGCCTGCCGGCGACCATCGCCGAGCTCAACGACGTCTACCTGCCGCGCGCGCAGGCGTGGATCGAAGACACGTTCGGCGCGGTGCTCCCCAAGGAACAACCGCTCGCGCCGCACGAAGAGAACCAGCTCGTGATGCAGCAGCTGCCCGATGGGAGCTGGACGGTCGATCTCGACAACGTGCGGTTCAACGCGCGCGCCAACCAAGACGGTAGCTGGTCGATCGGACCGCCGTCGAACGAAGCGCCGCAGGGCACCGACTTCGGGCGGCAGCTCCGCGAGATCCTGGCGTCGCGCGCCGAGCAGCTCACCGGCTTCATCGGCCCCGCGATCCAGGCGCTCGTGCGCGGCGTCGCCGGCTTCCTCACCGCGTTCGTCATCACCTTCATGCTCGCGGGCTTCGTGCTCGTCGACATCGATCGCGTCACGCGATTCGTGCGCTCGCTCGTGCCCCACGAGTCGCGCGGCGGGTTCGACGAGCTGTGGAAGCGCATGGACAAGGGCCTCGGCGGCGTCGTGCGCGGGCAGCTGCTCATCTGCCTCGTCAACGGTGCGCTCACCTTCGTCGGCCTCGTCATCTTCGACATCAAGTACAGCTTCCTGCTCGCGGTGATGGCCGGCATGTTCAGCCTCATCCCGATCTTCGGCACGATCCTCTCCTCGATCCCGATCATCTTGATCGCGATGGTGTCGAACGAGGCCGGCCCGAGCATCGGCCCCGCGCTCGGCATGCTCGCGTGGATCGTCGGCATCCACCTGCTCGAGGCCAACGTGCTCAACCCGAAGATCATCGGCGACAGCGCCGAGATCCATCCGGTCATCGTCGTGTTCGCGCTGCTCGCCGGCGAGCACGTGTTCGGGCTCGTCGGCGCGCTCTTGGCGATCCCCGTGACCAGCATCGTGCAGACCATGTTCTTGCAGGCGCGCCGGCACTCGCCGGTGTTCAGCCGCGATCCGGAGCACCCCGCGTGACGACAGCCCGACCCGAAGGCGGACCCGGCTCACTCTTCGTCTTCGATGCCTACAACTTCGCGTTCCGGGCCTACCACGCGCTGCCGATGCTCAACGGCCCCGACGGCACGCCCGTCAACGCCGTGCACGGCTACTGCCGCATGGTGCAGGCGGTGCGGCGCGAGTTCTCGCCGGAGTACGTCGTCGCGGTGTTCGACGCCGGTGGTCACGGTCATCGGCGCGAAATGTTCGAGGGCTACAAGGCCAATCGTTCGCCGGCGCCCGAGGATCTGAAGCCGCAGTTCCCGTTGTTGCGCAAGGGCACCGATGCGCTCGGCATCCCGCGCATCGAGGATCGCGAGTACGAGGCCGACGACATCATCGCGAGCTATGCCGTCGCTGCGCGAGCGGCCGGTCTGCGCGTCGTCATCGTGTCGTCCGACAAGGACTTGATGCAGCTCGTCACCGTCGAGCCGCCGTCGGTCCTGCTGTGGGACACGATGAAGAACCTCACCATCGGCCCCGACGAGGTGCGCGACAAGTTCGGCGTCGGTCCCGATCGGCTCGGCGATCTGCTCGCGCTGGTCGGCGACAGCTCCGACAACATCCCCGGCGTGCCCGGCATCGGGCCGAAGACCGCGTCGGCGCTGCTCGGCGAGCACGGCGATCTCGAAGGCGTGATCGCGGCGGCACCGAAGATCAAGCAGCAGGCGCGCCGCGAGAAGCTCATCGAGCACGCCGAGAACGCGCGGCTGTCACGACGATTGGTGGAGCTGCACACCGCGCTGCCGCTGCCGCGGCCGATCGCGGAGCTCGCGGATCCCGGCGCCGACGAAGCAGAGGTCGTCGCGTTCTTCGAGCCGCTCGGCTTCCGTCAGGTGGTGCGCGAGCTCGGCACCACGTCGCGGCGATCGCCGTCGCGCCAGCCGGGCGTGTCCGACGATCCCGGCGCGGTCGAGCTCGGCAAGGTCGGCGCGCTGACGCTGCGCACCGACGACGCGGAGATCATCGGTGCGGGCGACGAAGCGCGCCTGCGCGAGCTGGTCACGACGTGGTCGAGCGTCGACGAGCTCGCGATCGGTGTGCTGGTCGAGGGGGCCGATCCGATCCGCGCCGATCTCATCGGCATCGCGCTGGGCACCGCGGACGGGCCGATCGCGTACATCCCGGTCGGCCATCGCCAGGCCGACCTCGTGTCGGGCCGTCCGCTCGGCAAGGACATCGTGGTCGCCGTGCTCGCGCCGCTGCTTCGCGCGCAGAAGCCCGCGAAGATCGCCCACGATCACAAGGCCGCCGCGCATGCGCTCGCGCGTCTCGGCCTGCCGCTCGAGCACGTCGCGCTCGATCCGATGTTGGTGAGCTACTCCGTCGATCCGGCGCGCACCGATCACGACCTCGAGTCGCTGTCGCACGACGTGCTCGGCACCACACTGCCCACGCTCGAAGAGAGCCTGGGCAAGGGCCGCGGCAAGCTGCGTCCCGCGGATCTCGAGGTGGCGCAGGCCGCCAAGCTGTCGAGCGCGCGACTGCAGGCCGTGCTCGCGCTCGCGCCCGCGTTGCGCGGCGTGCTGGCTGCGGCTGCACCGGTGACGCGCAAGCTGCTCGACGACATCGAGATGCCGTTGGCCCACGTGCTGCGCGTGCTCGAGCCGCGCGGCATCATGGTCGACACCGACGTGCTCGCGCGGCAGTCCGCCGAGATGGTGCAGCAGATCGCCGCGGTGCAAGCGTCGATCGATCAGCAGGCCGGACATCCGGTGCACGTCGACTCGCCGATCCAGCTGCAGAAGCTCTTGTTCGAAGAGCGCGGGCTGCCGGCCACGCGCAAGACCAAGACCGGCTACACCACCGACGCGAAGGCGCTCGAAGAGCTCGCGTTGCTCGACCCGATCGTCGTCGACATCCTGCAGTACCGCAGCCTCACCAAGCTGAAGGGCACGTACCTCGACAACCTGCCGACGCTGGTCGACCCGTCGACTCGGCGGCTGCGCACGAGCTTCCACCAAGCGGTCGCGGCGACCGGGCGCTTGTCGAGCTCCGATCCGAACCTGCAGAACATCCCGATCCGCACGCCGGAGGGCAAGCGCATCCGCGAGGCCTTCGTCGCGCCGCCTGGGCGCGTGCTGGTGGCGCTCGACTACTCGCAGATCGAGCTGCGGATCCTCGCGCATCTCTCCGGCGATCCGAACCTCGTGTCCGCGTTCGTCGAAGACGTCGACGTGCACCGTCGCACCGCCGCGGAAGTGTTCGAGGTGCCGGAGTCCGAGGTCACCGACGAGCAGCGGCGCATCGCGAAGGCGGTGAACTTCGGCGTCGTGTACGGGCAGACCGCGTTCGGGCTCGCGCAGGCGCTGGGCATTCCGCGCGGCAAGGCCGGCAGCTACATCCGCGCGTACTTCGAGCGCGTGCCCGGGGTCGATCGATACATGCGCGACCTCATCACGATCGCGACCGCGAAGGGCTACGCCGAGACGATCCTCGGTCGTCGTCGGCGCATCCCCGAGCTCGCGACGCGCGGTGCGAGCAAGAGCTACGGCGAACGCATGGCCCGCAACACGCCGATCCAGGGCAGCGCCGCCGACATCCTCAAGGTCGCGATGATCAAGGTGTCCGACGCGCTCGGTTCCGAGCCGTGGGCGCCGATGCTGCTCACCGTGCACGACGAGCTGATCTTCGAGGTCGATGCCGGACGTGTCGACGAGCTGGTCGCGATCGCGAAGCCGCTGATGGAGCACGCGGTCGAGCTCAGCGTGCCGCTGCGCGTCGACGCCGGCAGCGGCCACACGTGGGCCGACTGCAAGGGGTAAGCTCGCAGCGTGCACGGCTCGGACGAGCCCGCAGCGATCGCTGCGACGCTCTCGGGTGACGACGTCCCGGTCGTGCCGCGCGTGGCGCTCGAGCGTGGCGTCTCCGTCGGGCGCTACGTGCTGCTCGACGAGCTCGGTCGTGGCGGCATGGGCATCGTCTACGCCGCGTTCGATCCCGAGCTCGATCGCAAGGTCGCGATCAAGTTGCTGCGCGTGCGCGACGAGGACGCGACGCAGGCGCGCGCACGCCTGCTCCGCGAGGCGCAGGCGATGGCGCGCCTCGATCATCCCAACGTCGTCGCGGTCCACGACGTGGGCACGTTCGACGACCACGTGTTCGTCGCGATGGAGTTCGTCGACGGCGTCACGCTGCGCGCGTGGGCCCGTGCGCAGCCACGCGGCTGGCGCGAGGTGGTCGAGGTGATGACGCTCGCGGGTCGCGGGCTCGCGGCCGCACATGGCGTGGGCCTCGTGCACGGCGACTTCAAGCCCGACAACGTGATGATCGGCGGCGGCCGGTCGGGCAGCGGGCCGCGGATCCGCGTGATGGATTTCGGGCTCGCGCGTCGCGAAGGCGAGCAGACGGGCGCCGACGAACATGCACGCTCGGCGTTGCTCGTGATCGGCACGCCCGGCTACGTCGCGCCCGAGCGACTCGCGGGCCAACCGAGCGACGCCCGCGCCGATCAGTTCGCGTTCGGCGTGTCGCTGTGGGAGCTGCTCTACGGCGTGCCGGCGTTCGGCGGCACGACGCCGCTGGAGATCGCGAGCAACGTCGTGCAAGGCCAGCTCGCGAGCCCACCGCGCAGCGCCGACGTGCCCGGTTGGCTGCGCGCACTCGTGCTGCGGGCACTGTCCGCGAAGCCTCAGGATCGTTTCGCGACGCTCGACGAGTTGCTCGCAGCGCTCACCCGCGATCCGAGCCGCAGGCGTCGCCGCGCGGCGTTGTTGTTGGGCAGTGCAGCGATCGTGGTCGCCGGTCTGAGTGCGCAACGGATTCAGCGTGCCCATGCGCTCGCGTCGTGCGACGTCGCCGGTGACGAGATTCGCGGGGTGTGGAACGACGCGCGGCGTGCAGACATGCATGTGGCGTTCGACGCGAGCGGAGCCGGCAACGCCGTCACCACGTGGGCGAAGGTCGCTCCGCTGCTCGATGCGTACGTCGACGAGTGGTCGATCGCGCGCACGCGTGTGTGCGCCGCGATCGAGGGCGACGGCACGATGAACGGCGAGCGCGC
>DASZPU010000274.1:0-12910 GCA_035550195.1 Nannocystaceae bacterium | reverse complement strand
GCAGCCATCGATGCCGCCATCGGCCACGTGCTCGTGCACGGCGCCCGAGCCGACCCACACGATCGGCGACGTCGTGGCATACGCATCGTCGTCGAAGCTCAGCGAGATCGGGAACGACGTGGCGTAGTTGTACTCGCCGTCGTACTCGATACCGACGATGCTCGGCGCGTCGCCGCAACCGAGCGGCGGCGAAGTGTCACCACCGTCGGTCTCCGATGACGTCGTCGTGTCGTCACCGTCGTCGTCGGTGCCGCGATCGTCCGCGCTCGCGTCCGTCGTCTCGTCGTCGACGGGCGTCGTGCTGCTGCCGCTCTGGCTGCCGCCATCCGACTCTTCGCCGCCCGACTCGGAGCCGCCGCTCTCGCTGTCATCGGACGCGAGGCCGGTGCCGCCGACGATGGTGGTCGTGCACGCGGTGCTGAAGCACAAGGATAGGAGCAGGGGGCGATGGTCGGTCACAGGGGGATCGACACGAGCCCCCGACCGCTGTCGCGTGCATCTCGAGCGAGCTCAGTACTCCATGCGCACGATGTCGCGCGTCATCGCGATGGTCTTCTGACCACCGCACGGATACGCGACCTCGAGCTCGACGTGGGTGCCCGGTGCACCGCGGATCGCCGACGCCCACGACTCGAGTGAGCCGGGCGTCTCGCCGTCGACGCTCACGAGCCGTGCACCCGCGTGCAGCCGACCCTCGGCGGGTGCACCCGGAAGCACGCGCTTCACGACGACGCCTTCGTCCTCGCGCTCGATCACCACGCCGATGCCGCTGTACGTGTACGCGCGATCGACTCGGTGATGCGAACAGTCCGACAGCGCGACCTGACGAACGATCGCGGTCGAAGTGGCGACGGCACCGGCGAGGACGATCGCACCGAGCACGGCACGACGAGCAGTGCGCCAACGAGCGAGGGTAGTGGCGGTCGGTTCACGCATGAGCCCGCCCAGTTTCCCATAGCCCGATGCCGTTGCCACCTGCGCGATCGACGACCCCGTTTGGGCCCAGCGTCCTACCTCGTTGGAGGTCCAACGGCCGATCCCCGCCGGCCAAGCAGATAAAATTTCGCGGCTGCCCTCCAAACGGTTAGCGTCGCGTCGATGCGCCGAAACCATCTCTGGCTGGGCACGACGCTCGGCCTCGCGCTCGCTGCCTGTCGGGCCGACGCCGTCCCGACTCCGGACACCGGCACGGCGGTCGCTCCGACCGCAACCGCGCCCAGCGAGGCGCCGCCCGCGACGCCCGAGCCCAAGGCCGAGCCCGCCGAGCCCACGCTCGCGAAGACCACCGCGGTCGCCGAAGAAGAGAGCGATCCCGCGAAGCCCGAGCCCGCGGTCGCGGCCCCCGAAGCGAAGCCCGACGAGCCCGCGACGCCGCCGACCCCAAAGAAGGTGCTGATCCTCGGCGACAGTCTCGCCGCCACCGGCTTCGGTGCGTTGCTCGAGCGCAAGCTCGACGCGCATCCCGACATCGAGTGCGGACGCAAGGGCAAGAGCGCATCGGGGCTCGCGCGTCCCGACTTCTTCGACTGGCCGGCAGAAGCGAAGAAGCAGATCGAAGCGAAGAAGCCCGAGCTCGTGGTCGTGATCATGGGCGGCAACGACGGGCAGGACATGACGCCCGCGAAGAAGAAGGGCAAGCGCACGCCGTGGTCCGACGTCGACGCGTGGAAGGCCGACTACCGCACGCGCATGGATGCGTTCCTCGGCGAGGTCGTGTCCGACGATCGCAAGGTGCTGTGGCTCGGCCTGCCGACGATGGGGCTGCGCTCGCTCGAGAAGAAGCTCGAGATGATCCGCGAGATCCAGAAGGAAGCCGTCGAGGCGCAAGGTGATCGCGCGAGCTATCTCGACACCGCGCCGTTCGTCACCGACGACAAGGGCGAGCTGCTCACCGAAGCGAAGGTGAAGTCGTCGAAGAAGGCGCAGCCGATCCGTGCAGAGGATCGGATCCACTTCACGATGTCCGGCTCGGAGTACTTCGCGGAGCAGGTGTACCCCGAGGTGCTGAAGGTGCTCGGCGTAGACGACGCACCTACTGCGAAGTGATCGACCTGCGAGGTCGTTGGAGCCGCAATCATTGTAGGGGCCATCACGATCGGCCCTTTTCGGCCGCATTTTGAGCCCAGTGTTGGGTTGCGATCGGTCGCGACCGTGGGCTAGCTTGCCGAACGCCCCGTTGCACGGGGCGCGACATGCTCCACGCGTTCGCCAGCTCTGCTCCTTCGACGCCGCGTCGCGCGGCGCGTTGGGTGGCGTGGCTGAGTGCGTTGTTGCTGACGCCGCCGAACGTCGGGCTCGCATCGGAGAGCACGATCGCGGCGCCGGAGATCGGCGCGCCTGCGATCGAGACCCCCGCGAGCGACAGCAAGCTTCCGCCGAAGACTTCGGTGCCGCTCGCGGTCGCGGATCAAGCGACGGATGCATCGAGCGATCGTGGCAGCGGTGCAACGGTGCGTGCTCCGCTGCCGACGATCAAGCACCGCGTCGTGCCGTACGAGTCCATCGAGATGATCTGCGCGCGCTACGGCGTGAGCCGCAAAGAGCTCGAGTCGTGGAACAAGGTGATCAAGAAGGGCTACCTCAAGGCCGGCTGGGAGCTGAAGATCAAGCCGCGCCTCGACGTGCCGCCGCGCGTGAAGACGACCTACGTGGTGAAGTACGGCGACACGTGGGCGGAGATCGCCGCGAAGTTCAACGTGCAGGCCGATCACCTGCGCAAGTGGAATCCGAAGACCTCGAAGCAGTTCAAGGCCGGCACCACCATCGTCGTCTACACCAACCCGAAGGCGCGCAAGGTCAGTCGGATCGTCGAGGGCATCGATCCCGCGACCGGTAAGCCCGCGCTCCCCGAGTTCGAAGTGCCGATGGGCGGCTACTCGATCGGCACGCCGAATCGCGGGCGCTTGATGGGCGGCATCCGCTTGCCGGAGAGCAAGGACTACACGGTCCGTCGCCCCGAGGAAGCGTTCGGCAGCAGCCACACCATCCTCAACGTCCAAGAAGCGATCGCCGCGTTCCGCCGCGACTCGGGCTACGACGGCAAGATCGTCGTCGGGGCGTTGAGCCTCGAGAAGGGCGGACGCTTCCGTCCGCATCGCTCGCACCAGTCGGGTCGCGACGTCGACATCCGGCTGCCGAAGAAGCGCGGCGCCGATCTCAAGAGCGACAACCCCAACGACATCGATTGGGATGCGTCGTGGCTGCTGGTGAAGTCGTTCATGCAAGAGGGCGAAGCCGAGTACATCTTCCTCGACTACAGCCGGCAGAAGCGGCTCTACGATGCGGCGAAGCGCGCGGGCGCGACATCCTCCGAGCTCGACAAGGCCATCCAGTATCCGCGCTCGCGCAAGACCAACAACGGCGTGCTTCGTCATGCCGAGGGTCACCTGATCCACATCCACATCCGTGTGAAGTGCTCGGGCGACGAAGCACGCTGCGAGAGCTAGTAGCCGTTCGAGATCGTCGGTGGGAGCTGGCAGACGAGGGCGTCGGCGGTCACACACTTCATCGTCTCGTTGTCGCAGTCGAGGCCGGGCGCGCATGCGAACGTGCCGGCACACGACTCGCCCCGCTTCGGTAGCTCGGCGCAGCTGCCCGCGGGGCAGTAGCCGCTCGCACACTGCGAGTGGCCGGAGCACGCGTCGCCGAGCGTGGCCGGGGCGAAGCAGCGCGTGACCATCGGGTCGTCGGGATCGGCCGCGCAGTAGTCCGGCTCGGCGCAGAGTCCTTGGGGACAGAGCTTGCCCGCGTGGGGCAAGCGCTTGCACGTGTCGGTCTCGAAGTCGCACGTGAAGTCTTCGTCGCAGCCGCCGTTGCACGGCGCATCGGGCGAGCCCACGCACGGATCCACGCACATGCCCGTGCAGGTCGACTCGCCGGTGACCTCGTCGTAGACGCAGTCGACGATCTCGCAACGCAGTCGTTGTGCGCAATCGCTGTAGCCTTCGTCGACCTCGCGACAGCTCTCGCCGAGCCCGCGCGTGCCGTGGAACGGCTGACACTGCGGCACGCACTGCTCGTCGGATGCGGGCGCGCTCGCATCACAGCCGAGATCGTCGAGCCGATCCTTCAGCTCCCCGAGGCACGACGGATCGTAGTCGAGCCCCGACACGTTGCGCAGCTGGTCGACTTGGATGCGCACGAGATCCGTGCAGCTCGCGAGGCTCTCGAAGTAGCGACCTTGCTCGCAGCGACACGAGAACATGCGCTCGCAGTACGACTGTACGAACACGTCCTCCGCCTGTCCGAGCGAGACCCGCGACGGTGCGTCGGAGCCGGAGTCGCACGCGAAGAGCGACACCACCACAACCATCCGAGCTGGCCAATCCACATTCATGATCGACGACTACGCAGCGCAGCGTAGCACGCGCGCGTGCAGCAAGCCAAGGCAACTCGCCCAACGCGAGTGATCGCGTGATTGTGCACGCGACTGTGTGCGCGCTAGTCTGATCGAACGGCGGGGGGTGGCTGCCCTTGGGGGAAGGCCATGACCGCCGTACGCATTCGCAACATCGCACGAGCAGTGCTCGCATCCTTCGTCGCAGCGTGTGCTGCCGACGACCACCACGACGAGCCAGCGCTCGTCGACACCTCGGGCCGCGGCGAGAGCACGAGCTCCGCGAGCACGTCGATCACGACGGCGGGCGATGCGGATGCCGACGGCGACAGCACGACCGTCGTCGATCACGACACCACCGCGGCCGCGGACGAGGGCAGCGATTCGGGCGAATTGCCCGACGCGTGCACGCCCGACGGCGCGTGGCCCGACCCCGACTGGACGCTCGGCGACCCCGCGGCCCACGGCTTCGACGTCGCTGCGCTGGAGGACGCGGTCGCGTACGCGGAGAGCGAGGAGTCGTACTGCTTGCTCGTGGTGAAGGACGGCGAGCTCGTGCTCGAGCGCTACTTCGGCGACGCGACCGCGGACACGCCGATGAAGAGCTGGTCGATCGCGAAGTCGTACGTGTCCGCGATCGTCGGCATCGCGCTCGATCGCGGCGAGCTCGGCAGCATCGACGATTCGATCGCACAGTACTTGCCCGAGCTCGTCGGCGATCCGCGCGAAGCGGTGACGCTGCGTCACCTCTTGTCGATGACCGCGGGGCTCTACCAGGATGTACTCGACGACATGGCCGGCATGTTCACCGCGATGGACATGACCGCGAAGGCGATGGCGACCACCCTGCACGCCGAGCCCGGCGCTGCATGGCAGTACAGCAACGTGGCGGTGCAGCTGTTCGAGCCGATCTTCCGTGCGATCGGCACGCGTGCCGACGAGTACGCGCGCACGAACATCTGGGAGAAGATCGGCATGGATGCGGAGTGGTTTCTCGATCCCGCCGGCAACCCTGCGCTGTACATGAACGTGCTCGCGACCTGTCGCGATCACGCGCGCTTCGGCTACCTCCTGCTGCGCCACGGTTGTTGGGCGGGCGAGCAAGTGATCCCGCACGCGTGGCTCGCCGACGCGACGCACGCGAGCCAGGGCATGAACCTCGGCTATGGGCACTACTTCTGGTTGGGTGCCGGCGATCCCACGCTCGATCTCGTGGACTCGAGCCCGCTCGATCGCGGCGCGCTGCACCCCGGTGCGCCCGACGATGCGTTCTGCGCCGTCGGCCTCGGCAGCCAGTTCATCGAAGTGGTGCCGTCGCTCGACTTGCTGGTCGTGCGCATGGGCCACGCCGCAGTCGAAGATCTCGAAGGCAATCCCTTCCCGATCCTCGAGGTATTCGAGCTGCTCGGCGAAGGCGAGCAACAGGTGCACGACGAGATCGTGCAGCGCGTCTTCGCGGCGCTCTAGTCGACGAAGGGCCCGCGGTGCTTGATCGGTTGCCCGTGGGGCTTGCCGGTGAGCCACGCGAAGCGCGTGCCCGCGTCACCGCGCACGATCACCGCGCCGGGATCGAGCAGCACCGCGGTGCCGCGCGTCACCTTCTCGCTGAGCAGATCGAGCTCGCCATCGAGCACGTAGACGAGCGCCGAGTGACCCGGCGTGACCTCGCGCTCCCAACCGCGCGCCGCGAGCAGCTCGACGTCGAGGTAGTCGACCGACGTGTAGAGCCGCACCGGCGAGTCGGGCCCGACGATCGTGCGCATGCGCAGATCGGGTGCTTCGGCGATCGGCATGTCCTTCGCGGCGATGCCTTCGTACTCCGGATCCATCTGCTTGCGCTCGGCCGCGAGGTTCACCCACAGCTGCAGGCCGCGATTGCTCGTGCCCGCACCCGGCATCTCGCTGTGCCGCGCGCCGCGGCCCGAGGTGAAGCGTTGCGTGCCGCCGGCGGTGATCGACGAGTCGTTGCCGAGGTTGTCACGGTGGTGGAACTCGCCCGCGATCATGTACGTGAACGCTTCGAAGCCGCGGTGCGGATGCTCGGGGAAGCCCGCGGGCTCGCGCACGTCGAAGTCGTCGAGCAACACGAACGGATCGAGGTTCGCGAGCTGCGGCCCCGGGAAGATGCGCGACAGCGTCGCGCCCGCGCCGTCGGTGGTCGCACGCGCGACGATGCGCTGCTTGATGCGCGAGCGCCCGTCCTTCGCCGGCCGTGCACCCCAACCACCGCTCTTGGGCTCGCACCCGATGATCGCGGGTGCGAGCGCGAGCGCTCCGAGCAGTCGTCGACGCGCGATCATCCCATGCCCGGCCAGAAGCAGATGTCGTTCTGGCACTCCATGCCGTCGGGGCAGACCTTGCCGGCGCTGCAGTCGAGCGCGCAGCCGTTGCCACCGTCGGCGAGGATCGCCGCGCACACGACCTCGGCGGTGCCGGTGGTCGGCGGCGCGAAGCAATCACACGCGTCGACGCAATCGGAGATGAAGCAGACGTTGCTGCCGTCCATCATCGACGAGTTGAGACAGCCGATGAAGCCCTGTGCGCCGCCCATGCCGACCCAGTTGCACAGGGTGTTGTCGGTCATGCCGTTCTCGTTCACGCAGGCGTTCCACTCGCCTTGGATGATCGGATCGCACTGATTGCCGCCGACGCACAGACAGCCGAGGCACATGCCGCCGCCGGGGCAGTCCATGTCTTCCATGCACTCGGAGCCGTCCGGACACGCGCCGTCGCTCGAGCTCTCGGCGACGCCGGTGCTGGTCTCGGCGACGCCGGTGCTGGTCTCCGCGACGCCGGTGCTCGTCTCCGCGGGCGCGGTCGAGCTCGACTCTTCGGGGCCGGTCGTGGTCGGCTGCATCGTCGTGGTCAACGTCGCGTTGCCGTCGTCGGAGTTGTCGTCCTTCGGGCACGCGAAGAGCAGCGTCACCGAACCCAGGGCAATCCACTTTGTCACGCGCATGACAGCAGCATCGCTCAGTCGAGCCGCGCTGGCCAGAATCTCGTCGTTCGCCGACCCGCGGCTGCCGAGACGCCAGGCATCGCGGCGTGCGGGCGGGGTTTCATCGCCGGAAAAGCGCTCGCTCACGCACCGACGGCCGCCGCGATCCTGCGCTGCGCCGCGCGAGCGACCCCGCCATGCAACGCGCCGACGAGCAGCGCGAGCGATCGCTCCGGTGGCACCGCCTCGATGCGCTCCGCGAGCGCAGCGTGCAGCACGATGCGGCCGTCTTCGACCGTCGCGAGCTCGAAGCCGCTGTCCCCGAACACGATCGCTCGCTCGCGTACGATCGCCGCGATCGCACCGCGCAGCGCCGGCACTGCACCGGCGACCAGCGCTTCGCCGATGACTGCAGCCGCCGCTGCGGGCAGCTCCACGCCGACATACTGCTTCGGCAACGGCAACGCGCGCACCGGTGGCGCACGCAGTCGCCCGTGCTCGTCGACGGTCGCGATCGTGCACAGCGGCGCGCCGTCGATCTCGAACACCGCGCGCCACTCGTCACCTTCGCGTCGCAGTCGACGCGGCCCGACACCATCGCGATCCCACGCGCGACCGTCGATCCACAGCCGCTCGAGCCCGCGGCGATGCTGCGCGCACACCCGCGGATCCGGCCACGACCATTCGTGCGGATCGGGCACGAAGTCGACCGCTGGCTCGACGCTCCGGCCGGCGAACGCGATCTCCTCGACGTTCGCAGTGAAGCGCGTGCGCACATCGTGGATGACGCCCGCGATCGCGAAGCTGCCACGCAGGGTGTCGAACAGCTGCGCGGTGGGGTAGGGGCCGCGATAGCGCAGCACGGGTATGCCCGCGCGCTGCGCTTGCATGCTCAGCAGGTTGAGCACCGCCGATCCTGCCCCCGACGGCAACGCACCCGGCACGTCGAGCGGCGGGATCGATCGCGGTCGCGCCCAGTCGACCGCAGCGAGCCGTGCGACGGCGCGCCCTTCAGCATCGCAGATCACATCGCACGCACCGAAGAGCACGTGGTCGGCCGCCTGCGTGCGCAGCTCGATCGCGCTGCCGCTCGGCAACATCACGCGCCCCTCGAGCAATCGCTCGCCGTCCCATCGCAGCACCCAGGGCGTCATGCGCCCGGCATTCTACGCCGCTCTCGCGCTACGGCCCGCCGAACCACCACAGGTAGCCGAGCGGCAGCGCAGCGCCGACGATCGCGATGATCGCTCCGCGGCCGAGCAAGCCCTTGCGTCCGGGGATCATGAAGAGGCCGGTGGTCGCGAGCACGACCAGCGCGATTGCGTAGCCGTCCGCGAACCACGTCCACGCTTTCTTGCCGCGGTTGAGGTGCAGCCAGTTCGCGACGCGCAGGAACACGCGCGGCTCCTGGCCCTCCTCGAACACCTTGCCGGTCGTGGGATCGACGTGCAGTGTGTTGCGCTCGAACGCGATCTCGAGCTCGGTCTCGCTCACGCGATACACGTCGATGGGCGTCTCGACGATGCCGAGCTCGCCCATGACCTGCTCTGCTGCCAACCGATCGTCGTCGGGCAGCGGCGCGGCGACCTGCAGCTCGCGCTCGAGCTGCGTGAAGCTCGGATCCCAATCGGCGATGTGGTTCACCGCCAGGCCCGACAGCGCGTAGATCATCGTGAGGCCGATCGCGAGGTAGCCGAGATCGCGATGGAGCGCGCGCAGCCACGGCCGCCACTTGAAGCGAGCGCGCGGCACTTCGCCGTCAGCCATAGCGCTCTTCCTTCCACGGATCGGCGTGGTTGTGATAGCCGCGCGTCTCCCAGTAGCCGGGCTCGTCGCGCTTCACGAAGCGCACCCCGGTGATCCACTTCGCGCTCTTCCAGAAGTACAGATCGGGCACGAGCGCGCGCACAGGTGCGCCGTGCGGGCGACGCAGCGGCTTGTCGCCGAGCTGCCACGTCACCATCACGTCGTCGGCCATCGCTTCGTTGATGCGCACGTTCGCGGTGTAGCCGTGCGCGGCTTCGAAGATCACGTGGCGCGCAGACTCGCGCAGGCCGGCCTTCTTCGCGAGGTCTTTGATGCGGACGCCCTTCCATACCGCGTCGAGCACCGTCCATCCGGTGACGCAGTGCACGTCGCAGGTCTGCTCGACCGCACCGAACGCGACGAGCTCCGCGAACGTCAGCTCGAACGGCGAGTCGACCTCGCCGTGCACGCGCAGCTTGAAGCTCGACGGCGCGGGATCACCGGGCTCGCCGCCCATCGGCTTGAGCGCTTCGATCACGCGCTGACCCGGTGGCACGCGCGGACGTCCGTCGGCGCGCGTGTCGGCCATCGCCTTGCTCGTGAGCACGTCGCTCACCGCATACAAACCACCGCACAGGCCGGCGATGACGGTGCCGGAGGCGGCCTTCAGCAGGAACTCGCGGCGCGCGAGCGAGCGCATCGGATCGTGGTCGGTCATGACGTCGCCTCGCCTCGGACATCCAGAGTATGCGACGACGCTCCCCGGGGTTACGCCCGCTGCGGATCCGGTACGTTGCGCCCTGCGGCGGCGGATCGCCCGGCGCCGGCTGTAAGCCGCGCGCGCCGCGGCCGTTGCCGAGGCGGTGTGGCGTGGATGGGTGATGCTGGGGCTGGTCGCGGCGTGTGGACGCTCGCCGATCGAGCTCGAGGGCGACCAAGGATTCGGTGCGGCGTCGCGCTTCGACGGCGGTGACGACGAGGACGCAGACGACGAAGGCCCCCGCGAGCAGCTCTGTCGCGAGGTCGACTTCCTGTTCGTCATCGATGACTCCGCGACGATGGCCCAGTACCAAGCGCAGGTCGTCGAGAACCACGAGGTGTTCATCGACGGCGTGCGCGATGCGGTCGACAGCATCGAGACCATGCACATCGGTGTGGTGACGACCGAGCGCTACACCGCCAACATCACCGACTGCGAGCAGCCCGGGGGATTGCTGGTGCGCACGGATCCCGGTGGCGGCGTGCAGGAGTGCGGCCCGTACAAGGACGGCCACAACTACATGACCGAGCGCGACAACCTCGAGATCGATCTGCGTTGCGCGCTCGAGGTCGGCACGCCGGGCACCGATCACGATGCGCCGCTGGGTGCCGCGCTCGCGGCGATCTCCGCACCACTTTCCGATCCCGGCGCGTGCAACGACGGCTTCTTCACACCCGGCGCGTTGCTGGTGCTGGTGATCGTCTCCGACGGCTACCCGACCGAGTATCCCTCCGATCTCGATCCGTACTTCGCTTCGGTGTCGATCGCCGCGCAGGCCGGCAGCTACGACGACGTCGTGGTCGTGCTCTTCGCGAGCACCGAAGAGTCGCCGTGCCTCAATCCGCTGATACCCGCGCTCGGTGATTTCGCGGGCACGTTCCCGCACTCGTTCGTGGGTGCGATCTGCGAGCACGACTGGTCGGGCCCGTTCTTCGAAGCGGTCGACGTGGTGAAGGGCGCGTGCCCGAGCTAGTCCGCCGGCAGACAGAGGCGGGTCTGCGTGCTGGCCTGCGCGCACGCGAGGAATTGGCCGTCCTCCGTCTCGCCGCACGGGTTGGTGAGCACGGTGCTGCAGACCTCGCCCGATGCACACGCCGTCGTGTCGCAGCGCGTGAAACAGCCTTTGCCGATCGTCGGCGCAGCGTCACCCGCGGGTGTGAACCACTCCTTGCCCGCCGCCGCGCAGCCACCTTCGTTCGCCTTCGGCGCAGCGATCGGCGCGGGCGCAGCGGCGCTCTTGCACGCGGACAGGATCAGCACGACGGCGAGGGATCTGAGCGACGGCATGTCGGTGCCGTGAACGACGCCGCCGTCGGACCCCTTACGCCGCGATTCGCCGACCGGCCGCCGCTAGCGATCGCGCAGCCACGCGTCGACGTCGCGCACGCGGTCGGCGGCATCCGGGCCCGCTTCTGCGAACAGCGAGCGCGCTTGCTCGGCCAGCGCCTTCGCGCGTGCGCGCTCCTTGGGCACCGACCACAGCGCGCGCGCCAACGCGAACGCGGTCTCGACTTTCTTGCGCGCCGGTAGGTCCGGACGATCCTGGCCTTTCCATGCGGTCTCGAGCCCGGGCAGCGCCTCGTCGATGCGGCCTTGCTCGAGCAACGCTTGCGAATGCAACGAGAGCGCCGCGTAGGACAAGCGGTGATCGTCGCCGAGCTTCGCGCGAAAGACTCGCAGCGCGATCGCGGTCTCGGACTCCACGATGCTCCACTGTTTCAGCGCGCTCGCGACCACCGCGATGTTGTAGTGCGACGTCGCGGTGTCGGGATGATCGGCGCCGAGCGCTTGCGCGCGCGCGGCTGCACATGCGCGATGCTCCGCGATGGCCTCTTCGTCACGTTGCAGCGCGTGCAGCAGACTGCCGTAGTTGTTGCGCAGTCCGATCACGTCCGGGTGGCTCGTGCCGAGCGACGCACCGCCGATCGCGAGCGCCGTTGCGATCTCCGTGGCGGCCTCGTCGAGCCGCCCCTGCTCCTGCAGCGCGAAGCCGAGGTTGCCGTGCGCCGACGCGAGCTTGGGATGGCGCGCGCCGAGTCGTGCTTCGCGCGCGAGGATCACGGCTCGGAATTCGCGCTCGGCCTCCGCCGCGTGTGCACTGCGGAGGTACGCGACGCCCAGCGACTGTCGTAGGTCGGCCCCGAAGTCCGTGTCCTGGCCGACGGTGTCGTCGACGATTGCGATCGCGGAACGAAGCTCGGTGATCGCTTCGTCGACATGGCCGGCCAACACCAGCCAGCTCGCGAGGTTCATGCGCGCGCGCGCCACCTGGGGATGTCGCGGTCCCCACTCCTGCTCGACCTCCGTGATGGAGCGCGCGTACTCCGAGCGGGCGTCGTCGATGCGCCCGGCGTTGCCCATCGCGGTCGCCACGTCGAGCCGCGCGAGCACGAGGTCGCGCGCCGTCGAAGTGGGATCCGCGGAGAGGATCGCCAGCGCTTGCTGGAATTCCTCGACCGCCGCGTCGTAGCGACCGGCGCCGAGGTGGATCGAGCCCACCGCGCGCGCGAGCTCGCTGCGTTCGCGCGTGCCGTCGCCGCTCAACCCGCGTGCGACGTCGACGAGCATCAGCGCTTCGGCGGGCCGCTCGAGATCGTGGCCGACGATGCGCATGAGCAGCAGCACCGCGCGACGGGCCAGCTCGCGCTGATCGCTGCGCAGCGCGGCCGCGAGCGCGGCCCGGCCCGCCGTCTCCGCTTCGGTGTTCGCGTTGCGCTCTGCGAGCACGTCGGCGCGCGCGACCATGAGCTCGGTGTGCACCGGCGCGTACGCGATGTCGTGCAGACGTACGTCGAGCGCGTCGAGCGTGCGCGTCGCGTCGTCGGGATGTCCGGCCGCGAGCAGGGCCGCCGCGTTCGCGAGCTCCGCCCGTGCCGCGTCGACCGTGCCGCGCTCGCGCTCGGGCGCAGGCACCACTTCGGAGCGCAACGCGTCGACGTCGGCACACGCATCGAGATCCGCGAGCGTCGCCATCAGCTCGTCGGCGCGCGCCATCGTGTCGCCATCGGCACGCGCGAGCACGCGGGTCACCGCGTCGAGCGACTGCCGCGCGCGCTGCAAGCAGGCCATGCGCAGATCCATCACGGCGGTGGATTGCTCGCGACGCACGTTGGCCGCGCGACACGCATCT
>DASZPU010000273.1:0-9050 GCA_035550195.1 Nannocystaceae bacterium | reverse complement strand
GACTCGAGCACCGACACGACCCCGAGCACAGGAGTCGATCCGACCGCGAGCTCGACGATGTCGACGACGGCATCGACGATGTCGACCACCGAAGCGACGACGACGTCACCGAGCACGACCGACGAGACCGCCGACAGCGGCTCGAGCGACGACGCGACGACCGAAGCGGACAGCGGCAGCACGGACGACGGCGGCCCACTGTGCGGCAACAACATGCTCGACGGCGACGAAGTCTGCGACGACGGCAACGAGGTGAACGGCGACGGCTGCAACAACGACTGCATCGAGTCGGGCACGCTGCTGTGGGAGCTCGAAGCGCCCGGGACAGACGTTGCGGTGAGCGACGACGATGTGGTGGCGGTCCTGCGGCACGACGACGGGCCGCACATCGACACGTTCGATGCCGACGGCAGCGCCTTGGATTCCGTCGACGGTCCGGCAGACGCTCACTGGTACTCCTTCGACTTCTTCGGCAACGGCGACTTCGCCGTGGCCGTCCGCGGCGACTCGGCGATCGACGTCGCGCGCATCTCCGCCGCGGGAGCAGAGCTATGGTCGTCGGGAGCCCCGGGCAGTGGCCCGTACAATCCCGGTACCGGCACCACCGACGTGGCAACCACCGACGCCGACGAAGCTGCGTTCAGCGGGAACTCGAACGCAGCGATCTGGGGCGGCAAGTTCGATGGCGCCGGCGTGTTCCAGTGGAGCGACATCGAGTCGGTCGCAGCGCCCGGTTGGACCCGCGCAATCTCGGTCGCTTGTCATGACGACGGTACGTGTGTCGTGGCGGGCTTCACGGATGCCAACGGGAACTCGAGCGGGGGTGAAGATCTGTTCGTCCGTCTACTCGCGCCCGGTGGCGCAGCGATCTGGACCGCCACGCGTGACCTCGAGACCAGCTTCTTCCAAGGTGGCTATGTCGCGATCGCGCCGACGGGCGACGTTGCGGTCACGGGTTGCGACGAAGCCGTGTGTTTGGCGGTCGGCTACACGAGCGACGGTGATTCCGCGTGGACGTATCTGTTCGACTACGAGGACCTCTACCCGTACGGGATTGCATCGGACGTCGACGGCAACTTCATCATCGTCGGTACTGGTCAACCCGACGACGTCAGCGGACTCTACAACGCGATCGTCCGCAAGCTCGACGCAAATGGCGACGAGCTCTGGACGCAGTCGTTCAACACCAGCCGAGCTCAGAATGACGAGGCGCACGGCGTCGCGACGGATTCGACGGGGCGCATCTTCGTCGTCGGGTCCTCCTGGCTCCGCGCGTACGCGCCATGAGCCGGGACGCTGTAACGATCGTGCGGTCTTGCCGGTTGCTCGGCGCCGAGCGACGATCTGCGTGCGTTTTTTCCAGCCGCCGTGCAACGGATGCGCGCAGCGGTCGATAGGAGAGCTTGCCATGACACACCGCCACCTTGTTCGATCCTTGTTCATCGTCGTCCCCATGTCGGCAGCTTGCTTCGCGCCGCACGACCCGATCGTGGTCACCGTCGGCGACAGCGACGCGAACGACTCGGGCAGCGACGAGACGATGGGCTCGATGAGCGGTCCGTCGACGACGACGACGATGTCGTCGACGACGGAGCCCACGGGCTCGACCGATCCGACCGCGAGCACGACGTTGTCGAGCACGACCGATACCGCGGACTCCAGCAGCTCGGACACCGACCCGACCGACAGCGGCAGCACGGACGACGGCGGCCCACTGTGCGGCAACAACATGCTCGACGGCGACGAAGTCTGCGACGACGGCAACGAGGTGAACGGCGACGGCTGCAACAATGACTGCATCGAGTCGGGCACGCTGCTGTGGGAGCTCGTGCTGCCGAACAACGGCAACGAATACGCGACCGATGTGGCAGTGAGCGATGATGACGAGGTGGCCTTCCTGTGGCACGACGCGGTTGGGCACATTCACACGTTCGACCGCGATGGCAACGCTCTCGATACCGTCGACGGCCCGGCGGGCGTCTTCTGGTACTCGGTCGACTTCTTCGGGAATGGCGACTTCGCGGTCTCGCTCGCCGAGGACGCGCCGATTGAAGTCGCACGCATCTCGGCGGCAGGTGACGAACTCTGGTCGTCGAGCGCGCCCGGCAGTGGCAGCTTGAATGGCTATGCTCCCCGCGTCGCGACGACCGACGCGGACGACGTCGCGTTCAGTGGGACGGCGAACGCAGCGATCTGGGGCGGCAAGTTCGATGGCGGTGGCGCGTTCCAGTGGAACGACTTCGAGGCGGTCCCGGATCCCGGCTATGCGCAAGGCACCGGCATCGCTTGCCAACCCGACGGCACATGTGTCGTTGCGGGCGTCACCGACACCAACGGCAACATGAACGGAGCGAAGGAAGTCTTCCTGCGTCTACTCGCACCGGGTGGCGCCGAGATCTGGACCAGCACCTTCGTGCCCGCCACTGGCTACTTCGAAGGCGGCTTCGTCACCATCGCGCCGATGGGCGATGTCGGGGTCGCGGGCTGCGACAACGACGGCTGCTTGGTGCTGTGCTACTCGAGCGATGGGGATCACGCGTGGACGTACGTGCCCGAAAACCTCTACCCCTACGGGCTCGCGGCGGATGTCGATGGCAACTTCGTGGTCGTAGGCACTGGGCAGCGCGACGACTTCAGTGAAGGCGTCAACGCGCTCATCCGAAAGCTCGACGCGGATGGCAACGAGCTGTGGGAGCGATCCTACAACAGCAGCGGAGCTCAGGGCGACGAGCCTCGCGGCGTCGCGACCGACTCGACGGGTCGCATCTTCGTCGTCGGCGAGACCGAGCAGTCGGACGGCGACGGCAGCTATGACGCGTGGATCAGGGCGTACGCGCCCTGAGGTGCATGCGCGCAGTGATCCATCGCGCGTGGCCTCGCCCCGCTTGGTAGCACACGTGATGCGCGGCACAGGTGTGGCGATTTCGATCCGATCGACAGCGCGATTCCAGCGCTGTCGACCTCGCGCGCGAGCACCAACATCGTGCACCAGATCCGCGAGCGAGCAACGTTCGTCGCGCATGACCGCAAGATGCTGCTCGGGGTTGCTCTGCGGAGCGCATCCGCCTACGCTTGGCGGATGCACAGGCATGGCATTTCCTCTCGTCTTCGTGGTCTATCGATTCTCACCGGCGTGGGCTTGACGCTCGTCGCCGGTCCGGCGTCGGCCGATGTGGAGCTCGCTCCGCTCGTCGTCATCGACTTCACCGCCCAGGGGTACGACGGCAGCGGCTTGGCTCCCGAGCCCGCTGCGGGGCAGCTCGATTCCGACGACTGGTCGTTCGTGCTTCGAGTTGGAGACGAGGCGATGATGATCGATCCGGTCCTCGTCGACTTCGGCGGCTCCGCCGGGGCGCCCAGCGACTACGCGCGCGGCCTGAGCATGGGCGGTGAGGACGACCCCGGCATCTGGGCGTTCGACGTCGATGGCGCGGGGCTGATCGCGCTCGGCGTCCAACCGAGCAACATGTCGTTCACGCCTGGCCAGTTCAAGCTGCGGTTGATCAACAACACCGGCGCCGACATCACGGAGTTCCAGGTCGAGTACAACGTGTGGGTGAACAACGACGAGGATCGGGCGTTCGTCGTCACGTTGCAGCAGTCGGCCGACAACATGACGTACGCGCCCGTCGGCACCCCATTCGTGTCTCCGAGCGACGCCACCGACGACGGCTTTGTCGCGAACGCGATCACCGAGGTCGTGACTCCGGAGGCGGCGATCACCGACGGTACCCAGTTCTTCATCGCGTGGCACGGCGACGACGACGTCACGATGGGTGGAGACGTGCCCCGCGACGAACTCGGCCTCGAGGGCATCACGATCCGTCTGCTCAACACGTGCGGCAACGGCCTCATGGAAGGCGACGAGGAGTGCGACAACGGATTCGACAACGCTGACACCGCAGCGTGCACGAGCACGTGCACCAACGCGGCCTGTGGTGACGGCTTCGTGCAAGACGGTGAAGAGTGCGACGACATGAACACCGAGCCGGGTGATGGTTGCGCGGCCGACTGCACCGTCGAGGCGGCGACCGACAGCTCCGGCGACAGCTCGGGCTCCGGATCCGAAGGTGGCTCGGGCTCGGAGGGTGCCGACACCTCCGGTGAAGCGTCCGCGACCGGCGCGAGCGCAACCGGTGCATCCGCGACCGGCGCGAGCGCAACGGGTTCGTCCGACAGCGACAGCGAGAGCGGCGAGAGCAGCGGCGGTAGCGGTGGCGAGGACGACGACAGCGGTGGCTGCATCTGCAGCACCGGCTCGGCCGGTGACGGCCCGCTCTGGGGCGTTCTCGGCCTGCTCGGGCTCGGGCTCGCGCGTCGTCGTCGGCGCTGATACGAGCACGGCAGTCGCCGTCTCCGGATGAGATCGAACGTGGGCGTCCATGCGGCGCCCACGTTCTTTTTGCATCAAGAATCTCGTTACATCTCGGTTGGGTCGGTGATTACGTCTCGGGTACCCTGACCGGGGGAACAACAGGACCATGAAGCTTCGCACTCTTCCCATCTCGCTCGCGATCGCAGCGCTCTTCTGCACCGGCCTCGTGATCGGCAACGCCGACGCCGAAGATCCCAAGCCCTGCACCAACGCGACGCTCCCCAAGGTGAAGGCCGCCTGCGACAAGGGCGGTCAGGCCGAGGCGAAGAAGCTCATGAAGACCATCGTCGACAAGTCGAAGGCCGCCGGCAAAGAGATCAAGTGCAACGGCTGCCACGAGAACTTGAAGGACTTCAAGCAGACGCCGAACGCGATGGCGGATCTCAAGGCGCTGCTCTGAGCTGCGCGGCTTAGGTCGACCATTTCTGGCCGAACTTCGTCGTGTCGATGCCGACCTACGCAGGCAGGTCGGCCCATGATGGCCACGGATGGCCAAATTCCCTCGACCTGCACGCCCGCGTCACGCGAGCGCAGCGATGACGGCGCGCACGACCGCGTCGTCGTCGGTGCTCTGCGCGACCGCGTGCACCGGTAGACCGAGCGCACGGATCGCATCCGCGGTCACCGGACCGATCGCGATCATGCGCGTGGCCGAGATGCGCTCGCGCGTGAGCGGATCACCCCACGCCTCGCCCATCGTCGCGAGCATGTTCGCGGCCGTCTGCCCGCTCGCGCAGCAGATCGCGTCCATGCCTTCGCCGCCGGCGTCGGCGGCCAACAGCGATCGCAGCAACAGCGGCGGCACGCTCGGGCGGATCGATCGGTACGCGATCGCGAGCGTGTAGCGTCCACCCGCGGCCGCGATCGCATCGCCGAGGATGCGACGACCGTCCGCCGCGCGCACGTGCAGCCAGCTCGCGTTCGTCCAGCCGTGCTCGCGCAGCGCCGCCATGAGACCTTCCGCGTTGGCGCGCGCGGGCACGAGGTCCGCGCGCAGTCCGATCTCGTGCAGCGCAGCTGCGGTCGCGGGTCCGATCGCGACCACGCGGCGACCGGCGAGCACACGCGCGTCGAGGCCTGCGGCTCGCAATGCGCGGCCGAGCTCGACCACGCCGTTCTTGCTCGACACGATCACGCCGTCGTGCGCATCGATCGCTGCGATCGCGGCGGCGAACGCCGCGGGATCCTCGGGCGGCGCGATCGCGAGGCAGGGCAGGGCAGCCACGTCGGCGCCCGCGGTCGCGAGCGCGGATGCGAGGCTCACGCCCTGATCGAGCGCACGCGTCACCACCACGCGCTTGCCGAACAAAGGCCGCGACTCGAGCCACGCGAGCTCTTCGCGCAGCGCGACCACTTCACCGACCACGAGCACCGCCGGCGCGCGCAGGCCTTCGTCGGCGATGCGCTGCGCGATCGTGCCGAGCGTCGCGACCACGGTGCGTTGGATCCCGCGCGTGCCCCAGCGGATCGCCGCCGCCGGCGTGCTCGCATCGCGCCCCGCTTCGACGAGCTTGCGCGCGTTGAGCTCGGCATTGCGCACGCCCATCAGCAGTACGATCGTGCCGGCCGAGCGCGCGAGGTGCTCCCACTGCACCGCGAGCCCCGACTTCTCGTACGCCTCCCAGCCCGACACGAACGTGACCGCGGGCGTGAAGTCGCGATGCGTCACCGGAATACCCGCGCTCTCGGGCGCCGCGATCGGCGAGCTCACGCCGGGCACGAGCTCGAACGGAATCCCCGCGGCGACGAGCGCCTGCGCTTCTTCGCCGCCGCGTCCGAACATGCACGGGTCGCCGCCCTTCAGTCGCACGACGCGAAGCCCCGCACGCGCGCGCTCGATCAGCAGAGCAGTCGTCGCATCCTGATCGATGTCGGTGCCGCCACGCGGACCCGCGCTGCGCTGATGCACCTCGCAGTGCGGCGGGCAGTGCACGAAGAGCGCGGGATTCACCAGATAGTCCGCGAGCACGAAGTCCGCACGCGCGAGCCGATCACGCCCCGCGAGCGTCAACCGCTCCGGATCCCACGGCCCCGCTCCGACCAGCGACACGAACCCGCGCACGCCGGCAGCGTAGCAGACCGGAGGTCTGCTAGAATTCGTCCGTGACCGCGCAACAAACGGCGCACGGGGTCGACCGGACCGAATATCCGGAGACCGAGCCGTTGGGCGAAGATCTGCTGCAGCGCTGGATCGTCGAGCTCTTGCGTCCGCTCGTCGAGCGGTGGATCGGCGATCCCGAGCACGTGCTCGTCGGCGCGGACACGTTCATCTACTACGAGCAGTTCGATGCCAAGCAGCGCTACGCACCCGACGTCTACGTCATGCGCGGTGTGCCGCAGGACATCGCCATGGGCGCGTGGAAGACCTGGGAAGGTCACCCCGCGCCGGCGTTCGCACTCGAGGTCGTCGCGCAACGCAATTGGATGAAGGACTACGAGCGCGTGCCGCGTCGGTGCGCGGCGATCGGTGTCGGTGAGCTGGTCGTGTTCGACCCGTACTTCGCGCGTCGTCGCAAGCGACCGGGGGCGCGCTGGCAGGTGTTCCGCCGCACGCCGGACGGTTTCACGGCGACGCTGCGATCGAACGAGCCGCAGGTGTGGTCGGACGCGTTGGGCTGCTGGCTCGTCGCGACCGGCGAGGGGCAGAAGACGCGGCTGAGGCTCGCTGCCGGCGACGCCGCGGTGATCGTGCCCACGCCGGAGGAAGCCGAGCGCGCTGCGAAGGAAGCCGAGCGCGCGGCGAAGGAAGCCGAGCGCACGGCGAAGGAAGCCGAGCGCGCGGCGAAGGAAGCCGCGCTCGCCCGCATCGCCGAGCTCGAGGCCGAGCTCGCGCGGCGTGATCGCGTGAAGGAGTGACGATGCCGACCGTGCTCGTCGTCGGTGCCGGTCATGCCGGGCTCGAGGCTGCGTTCGCGGCTGCGCGCGTCGGTGTGCGCGTGCGCGTCGTGACCGGCACGCTCGCGACCGTCGGGCAGACGCCGTGCAACCCCAGCGTCGGCGGCGTCGCGAAGGGGCACCTCGTCAAGGAGATCGATGCGCTCGGCGGCTTCATGGGGCGCGCCGCCGATGCGACCGCGATCCATGCCCGCATTCTCAATCGCAGCAAGGGGCCCGCGGTGCGATCGACCCGCGTGCAGGTCGACAAGCGGCGCTACGGCGAGCATGCACGCAGCGCGCTCACGACTGCGGCGAACCTCGAGATCGTCGAAGGTCTCGTCGTCGCGCTCGCACGCGCCGGCGATCGCATCACCGGCGTCGTCCTGTCCGACGGCAGCACGATCGCGGCCGATGCCGTCGTCATCACCACCGGCACGTTCCTCGGGGGCATCCTGCACGAAGGCGAGCGCACGACCCCGGGTGGTCGCGTCGGTGAAGCGCCGGCGCAAGGGCTCTCGCGCGAGCTCGCGGCGCTCGGCTTTCCGCTGCGTCGGCTCAAGACCGGCACGCCGCCGCGGCTCGACGGTCGCACGATCGACTACGCGAACCTCGAGCCGCAGCCCTCCGAGGATCCGCCGCCGCGCTTCGTGCACGCCGACGATCCGATCCCGCCGCCGCCATTGCTCCCGCAGATCGTCTGTCACCTGACCTGGACCAATGCGCGCACGCACGACATCATCCGCGCGTCGCTGCATCGCTCGCCGATGTACAGCGGACGCATCACCGGTCGCGGTCCCCGCTACTGCCCGTCGGTCGAGGACAAGATCGTGCGCTTCGCCGATCGCGAGCGTCATCAAGTCTTCCTCGAGCCCGAAGGGCTCGACACCCACAGCGTCTATCCCAACGGCATCTCCACCAGCCTGCCCGCCGACGTGCAGGCCGAGCTGGTCGCGTCCATTCCCGGGCTCGAGCACGCGGTCGTGCTGCGAAATGGCTACGCCGTCGAGTACGACGCGATCGATGCCCGCGCGCTCGATCATCGCCTCGCGGCCAAGGACTTCCGCGGGCTCTTCTTTGCAGGTCAGGTGACCGGCACCTCGGGCTACGAAGAGGCTGGCGCGCAGGGCCTCGTCGCCGGCGCGAACGCGGCGCTCGAAGTGCTCGCGCGCGCACCTCTGCAGATCGCCCGCGACCAGGGCTACACCGGCGTGATGATCGACGACCTCGTCACGCAGGGATCCGACGAGCCCTATCGCATGTTCACCGCCCGCGCGGAGTTCCGCATCATGCTCCGCGAAGACAACGCGGATGCACGCCTCGCCGAGCTCGCGTACGTAGCCGGCCTCATCGACGAAACGCGCCGCGATCGCGCGCTCGCACGACAAGCGCACGCCGAAGCACTGGCGCGGGACGCCGACGCGCGCGCGCACGCCCACGCCGATCTGCGCGCGCGCGCCGAAGCGATCCTTCTATACGCGGGCTACGAGCAGAAGATGCGCGACGAGGTCGCACGTACGCGCGGCGATGCCAGCGATCTTCCGCTGCCCACCGATCTCGACTACCGCAACCTCGCCGGCCTCTCGCGCGAGTGCGCGGAGCGACTCGCGACGGTGCGCCCGACGTCGACTGCACAGGCCGCGCGGATCCCCGGCATCACGCCGGCCGCGATCGTCACGGTGTGGGCCCACGCGCGCGCACGCATGCGCAGAACCCCCGACTCGCCAGCGCCGTGATCGCCGAAGGATGATGACGCCAGCGGCGACATCGTTCTTCGAGCGACCGCCGCACAGCGGCGGCG
>DASZPU010000272.1:0-5183 GCA_035550195.1 Nannocystaceae bacterium | reverse complement strand
GTCCCTCGCGCTCGTGCTCGCCCCGCCTCCCCGACCGAGGTCACCATGGCGCGCGCACTACCCTTCGTCTGCTCCGCGCTGCTCGGCGGGTGTCTCGGCGCCGCCGATCCGCGTGACGTCGGTGCGGGTGCCGAAGGTGGCATCGATTCCGTCGGTAGCGACGATGGCGATCCCGTCGCGCAGACCTGCACGGAGATCGAGCTCGATGCGCTGACCGTGCTGCAAGACCACTGCGTCGCGTGCCACGTGCCCGGCGGTGGCGCAGCGTTCGACTGGCTCACCGACATCGATCGCATGATCGCCGAAGGGATGCTGCGGCCCGGCGACGCCGGTGCCTCACCGCTCTTCGATGCGGCGATGGATCAGCACGCGCCCGCACCGGACGCCGCCGAGCTGGTCGAGGTCGCACGATGGATCGACGAGTGCTTGCAAGCGCAGCCGTGCGTCGCCGATCACACCATCGGCACCGACGGGATGCTCGCGCTCGTGCAGCAGGATCTCGTCGGCGAGGTCTCCACCTCGGCGCGCCCGTTCGCGCGCTACTTCACGCTCGCGCACCGCTACGATGCCGGCGATTGCGGCGAGCAGCTCGACGCCGAGCGCCAGGGGCTCGCGAAGGTGCTGAGCAGTCTGTCATGGGCGCCGCAAGCGGTCGCGCCGGTCGCGATCGATGCCGACGCGACCATCTTCCGCATCGATCTGCGCGACTACGACTGGGACGCGCAGACCTGGCAGACGCTCGTGCAGGCCGACCCCTACGCGATCGCGTACACCCGCGAGGAGGCCACCGACATCGTCGCGTTCACGCAGTGCGACGTGCCGGTGATGCGCGCGGACTGGCTCGTCGCCGCCGCGACCGTCGCCCCGCTCTACTACGAGATCCTCGGGCTCCCGTCCACTCGCGCGGAGCTGGAGGCATTGCTCGGCGTCGACATCGACGGCGACATCGCGGCCGACGAGGTCGTGCGCGCGGGCTTCCTCGAGTCCGGCGTGTCGCGACACAACCGCGTGATCGAGCGCCATGCGCTGCCGGGCGGTCCGGACCGCAGCCTGTGGACCAGCTACGACTTCGCCGCAGCCGCGGGCAGCTCCGATGTGTTCGCGCATCCGCTCGACTTCGTGCCCGCGGCGCAGCTGCACATGTTCACGCTGCCCAACGGCATGCACGCGTACATGATCTCCGACGCCGCGGGCCAGCGCGTCGATCGGCTCTCCGACGAGATCGCGATCGATCTCGCGGAACCCGATCAGGCGATCGTCGCCGGGCGCTCGTGCATGCGGTGTCACGGCGGCGGGGTGATCCCGAAGGGCGACGAGCTACTCGCGCACGTGAGCACGAGCCTCGCGTTCGACGACGCGACGCGCGAGAAGATCGAGCGTCTGCATCCTGCGGCTGCGCAGCTGCTCGAGGTGCAGCAGCGTGACGCCGATGCATACGCGAGCGCGCTCGCGCAGATCGGCGTGCCCACGCTCGGCGACGAGCCCGTCGATGCGACGACCACCAATCTCGACCAGGACGTCGACCTCGCGCTCGCAGCCGCGGAGCTCGGACTGCCCAGCGATCTCCTGCTCACGCACCTCGGCGCGCTTCCGGCCGAGCTCTTGCCGCTCGCCGACGGCGTGATCCAGCGCGAGACCTTCGCGTCGGTGTTCGCCGACGTCGTGTGCACGCTCGAGCTCGGCGACACCTCGGCGTGCGGGCTCGGAGCGTCGGCCTGCTGTGTCGCGGGCGACGGCCCCGGCTGTGGCGACGAGGAATGCGAGTCGCTGGTGTGCGACCTGTGGCCGGAGTGTTGCGCCGAGCTGTGGAGCAGCGAGTGCGCGGCGCGGGCCGGCGAGTGGGCGTGCGCATGCGAGTGAATCGCGTGCGATGATCCACGCGCGATGTCTCGGCGCTCGATCGTCCCCCTCGTGCTGCTCGTTGCCGCCCTCGCCTGCCGCCGCGATGCTCCGTCGTCGTCGCCGACGACGACACCGAGCACCGCGCCAGCGCCCACGCAAGCGACGGTGGACGCTCCACCCGAGCCGCCTCCTCGCCCACGCGGCCCGTTCGACTTCCGCGTCTCCGCGAGCGGCATCGTGCACGCCGACGATCTCGGCCTTCTGCCCGCGACCAACGCGACGGCCGTGGTCGAGGTGCTCGATCCCGGCGCCGAGCCGCGCCGCGAGCTCCGCTACTCGATGAAGAAAGGCGACCGCGGCGGGCTCGCGATGACGATGGACATGACGATGACGCTGCGCCTCGCGAACCAACCGCCGCGCACGACGTTGTTGCCGCGCATGGTCATGCTGTTCGACGTCGCGATCACCGAGAGCGAGAACGCCGATGTCTACTTCACATCGACGGTCCGAGAGGCGCGGGCCGAGCCGCGCGACGGTGTCGATGCGAAGGTCGCCGCGGCGCTCTCACCGAAGCTCGCGCGCATGGCGGGGATGGTCACGAAGTGCTGGATGGATCCCCGCGGCAACGTTCGCGATGCCACCGCCGAGCTACCGCCGGGTGCGCCCGCGGAGCTCGAGGCGACGCTCGATCAGGTGCGGCAGGCGATCGAGGGCTCGTCCGTGCCGTTGCCGATCGAAGCCGTAGGCAGCGGTGCGAAGTGGCGCGTGCTCAAGCGCCTCGTCGCGGGTGGCCTCGACATCGTGCAGGTCGCGAGCTATCGACTCGACGAGCTCCACGACGACGAGATCGTGCTCGACGCCGTCGTCACGCAGGTCGCCGCGGCCGAGACTGCGCAGCCCAAGGGCATTCCGGTGCGCGTGCTGCACTTCGGATCGACCGGCGGCGGTCGCAGCAGGATCGAGCTGAACCGGCCCGTGATCCCCAACGCGGAGGCGCAGAGCGATACCGCCACGGAGATGCAGGTCTTCACCGCCGGTGTCGAGGTGAACACCGCGGTCGACGTGCAGCTGCGCATGCAAGTCAGCCCGGTCGAGCTGCCGGCGACCAAGCCGAAGCGCAAGCGGAAGTGATCGTCAGGGGCAGGCCAGGAGGCGCAGGTCGTCGACGTGCACGACCTGCCCGGGCATCTTCGAGCTGAGCCCGAAGTCCTTCAGCGTGATCTGCCCTTCCATCGCGATCGTCTCGGCCATCACGGTGAGCCAACCATCGCTCGTGAAGCCGAAGACGTCCTCGCAGATCGACGCCGGGTCGGCGTTGTAGCAGATGCGCAGATCGCCGACGTCGCCCGCGACGAGATCGATGCGCGCGAGGAAGGTCGCGCGCCCGCCGGGTGCGAGCGTGACGTCGACGAAGTCTTGCCCGAGCTCCCACACCACACCGTCGCTACGCGGCGCGCCGGCAGCGATCTCCAGCGCCGGTGCACACGCATCCGCTTCGCCGTCGGTGCGCGCACCGATGCCGTCCCCGACGACCCACGCATGCGGCAGCGGCAACGCGTCGGCCCAGTCGTCGAGCCCACCGTTGGCCAGCATGTCGGCGCACCCTTCGGGCGGGAGCTCGGGCGTGCATGCGAGTGCGTCACCCGTGTCGCTGCTGCTGCTGGACTCGCCGCCGCTGTCGTCGTCCGCGTCGACGCTCGGCGGCGCCGCGAAACACCCCGCCCCTGCCAGGCTCGTCGCGAGCCAGATCGCCCTCATCCTCTCTGTAGAGCGGGACGACCCGGCTTCCGATCACTTCGCCGAAAGATCGCGCGTGGGGCCGGGCCGTCAGCGGTTCGCGAGCGTGGCGCGCATCAGCTCGCGGTTGAGCATCGCGATCGCGTCGAGCTGGATCGCCTTGGGGCAGACCGCCTCGCACTCGCCGTGGTTCGTGCAGCCGCCGAAGCCCTCGGCGTCCATCTGCGCGACCATGCGCGCGGCACGGCTCGCGCGCTCGACGTTGCCTTGGGGCAGGAGCGCGAGGTGGGAGACCTTCGCGCCCACGAAGAGCATCGCGCTCGCGTTGGGGCATGCGGCCACGCACGCACCGCAGCCGATGCACGCCGCGAAGTCGAACGCGCGCTCGGCCGTGGTCTTGCCGATCGGGATCGAATTGGCCTCGGGCGCGGCACCGGTGCGCACCGACACGTAGCCGCCGGCCGAAATGATGCGATCGAACGCCGAGCGATCGACGATGAGATCCTTGATCACCGGGAACGCGGCTGCGCGCCACGGCTCGATGGTGATGCGATCGCCGTCGCGATACTGCCGCATGTGGATCTGACACGTGGTGGTCGCCGCACGCGGACCGTGCGGCACGCCGTCGATCACCAGCGAGCACGCGCCGCAGATGCCCTCGCGACAATCGTGATCGAACGCGATCGGATCCTCGCCGCGTCGGATGAGCTTGTCGTTGAGCGCGTCGAGCATCTCGAGGAACGACATGTGCTCGTCGGCCTCGGCCTCGTAGTCGCGCAGGCCGGCCTCGGCGTCGTCGGGCCCGCGTTGCCGCCAGATCGACAGCCGCAGCTTCATTTGTAGCTCCTCGTGGCGAGCGCCACGTTCTCGAACGCCAGCGCCTCGCGATGCAGCTTCGCGCCCTGGCGCTCGTGCTCCCAGACGCTCACGTGGCAGAAGCGCTCGTCGTCGCGCACGGCCTCGCCGTCCTTGGTCTGGTGCTCTTCGCGGAAGTGTCCGCCGCACGACTCGTCGCGATCGAGCGCATCCATGCACATGAGCTCGGCGAACTCGAGGAAGTCGACGACGCGCCCGGCGTGCTCGAGCCACGGGTTGATCTCGTCGCTGCGACCCGGCACCGCGGCTTCCTTCCAGAAGCGCTCGCGCAGCTCGGGGATCGCCGCGAGCGCGCGCGAGAGCCCGGCGGCGTTGCGGGCCATGCCGCAGTCGTCCCACATGATCTTGCCGAGCTCGCGGTGGATGTCGTCGACCGGACGTTTGCCGCGCAGCGACAGCAGTCGATCGGTCTGCGCGCGACACTGCGACTCGACCTCGGCGAACGCGGGATGATCCACGTCGACCTTCGGACCCTTGCCGCGCGTCGCGAGGAAGTGCCCGATGGTGTACGGGATGACGAAGTAGCCGTCGGCGAGCCCCTGCATGAGCGCGCTCGCGCCCAGACGGTTCGCACCGTGATCGGAGAAGTTGGCCTCGCCGAGCACGTGCAACCCGGGGATCGTGCTCATGAGGTTGTAGTCGACCCACAGGCCGCCCATCGTGTAGTGGACGGCGGGGAAGATCCGCATCGGCGTCTTGTAAGGATCCTCGCCGGTGATGCGCTCGTA